>JAHHSJ010000014.1 GCA_020025295.1 Oscillospiraceae bacterium
CCGTCGACCTCCAGCGTGACAGGCTGGCGTTCTAACCAACTGAACTACCGGGCCATAAGAGTTTGGATGGTGGGAACAACAGGACTCGAACCTGTGACCCCATGCTTGTAAGGCATGTGCTCTAACCAGCTGAGCTATGCTCCCGTTGTTCGTGTTCCGTGTCTTGCCAATCAACATTGCCTATTATACAAAGGGGCGACCCAAAAGTCAACCCCTTTTTTGAAATTTTTTCAATTTATTTTTCGGGCTGTTCCGGCTGCATATTTTTGTAAATCTCTTCCAGCTCTTCGCGGCTGAAATGGTACACTGCATCGCAGAACTGACAGGTCATCTCTGCCTCACCCTGCTCTTCAATCAGGCTGCGCAACTCCTCATTACCCATACTGATAAGCGCCTTGACCACTCGGTCACGATCACAGTAACAACGATATTCCACCGGATTGCGTTCCAGAATCTCCAGCTCAAACTCGTTCAGCACTTCAGAGATGAGGTCCAGCGCAGAGGCGCCTTCACTAAGACGGCTTGAGACATAACCCACCTTCTGCAGGCCACGCTCTACCTTGTCGATGGTTTCATCGTCTGCACCGGGCAGCAGCTGAATGAGATAACCGCCGGCGGTGAGCACCTCACCGGTTTCCTTATGAACCAGAACGCCAAGGGCACAAGCCGTGGGAATCTGCTCACTCTCAGCAAAATAAGCCGTCACATCCTCGGCAATTTCGCCGCTGACCAGCTGAATACTACCCACATAAGGGTCACGCATACCCAAGTCCTTAATGACCGTCAGAGAGCCATCCTTGCCCACAGCAGCGCCGACATCCAGCTTCCCTTCGGTCTTGCGGGCCACATCCACCTCGGGATTGACCACATAGCCGCGGACATTGCCGTCGCAGTCAGACACGCAGGTAATGCCGCCCAGAGGGCCATCGCCCCGGAATTGCAGGGTGATGCTGTTGCCCTCACCCTTGAGCTGATTGCCCATCATAGAGCAGGCCAGCAGGCTGCGTCCCAACGCAGCCGTTGCGGTCGGGCTGGTATGGTGGATTTCATGTGCTCGTTCAACAATATCGGCACCGGTGATGGCACTGGCCATCACTGCACCGTCAGAAGTTATGATTCGGACGATTTCTCCCATCTGTGGTACTCCTTTGCAAATGCAGCGGCAAATTCCTCTTCCGTCTGCGGTTCCTTTTCAGCGACAAAGAAAATGCGCAGTTCATCCTCTTTGGGGGCACGCATTTTTTGATCGCCATACAATTTGACATGGATAAATCCGGCCTTTTCCAGCCATTTTTTCAGTTCGTCTACCGTCCACGCCTTTTCCTCGTGGAGCTCGCCATCCCGGTTCCAATGTTCCCCTTCCCTCTCGAAGAGGTCAAAGCCATAGGAACAGATTCGGCTGCGGGCATCATAGTCTGCGCGCCAAACGCAGTAGACATCATCGGTTTCATCCAAAAAAGTCTGTCCATCCAGACTCTTTAACTTATAAGGGGTGTTGATATCAAAAATAAACCGTCCTCCGGGCATCAAAAAGGTATGCACCCGGCGGAATGCCTCCTTTAGGGTGGCAGCATCGGTCACATAGTTGATACTGTCCAGACAGCACACACAGGCATCAACGGTCCCAAAAAGGTCCAGTTCGTCCATGCTCTGGCACATAAACGAAGGCCGCTGCTGCTCCGGCAGCTCGTCCGCCTTCTCCATGGCCTCCATCAGCATCTCCTCGGAAAGGTCCACACCGATGACGCCATACCCTCTGCGGGCAAGCTCACAGGAAAGGCTGCCCGTTCCGCAGGCCAAATCCAGCACCAGTTTCACCGGCACTTTACTTTTGGCGAAATGACGCTCTAACCAGTCCGCCCAGCCGCTGTAATCCACATCCGTGGTCAGCTGATCGTACCAGTGAGCCAAGGACTGATAGGCCTCCATATCAGTCCTGATCCTTCATGCGTGCCAGAACATCTTTATAGCCGTCCTCGCCGTAATTCAGCGCACGGTTGACCCGGCTGATCGTGGCGCTGCTTGCGCCGGTCACAGACAAAATCTCGCTGTATACCATTCCCTGCTCCAGCAGAACCGCCACATCATAGCGCTGTTCCATCGCACGAAGCTCAGAAATCGTACAGAGGTCCTTGAAAAAGCGTCTGCACTCATCTTCATCCTTTAAGTTGAGGATAGCCTGATAGAGTTCCTGACTATTTACCTTATCGGACGCCTTTGACATTGACAAAACCTCCCTGTTCATTCATGGTGAATTCATATCTCAGTTCATCTGTATCCTATCATTTTAGCGTGTGAAAGTAAAGAGGTGGCGTTTGAAATTAGATTCTTCGTCCACAAAAAAGACGGTTACATCTCAAGTATCCGCCGAATTCTCCCACATGCCGAGAACAAAAAAATGCTGTGAACTTTCGTTCACAGCATTTTGGTCCGAGTGTTGAGATTCGAACTCAAGGCCTCTTGAACCCCATTCAAGCGCGATACCAAACTTCGCCACACCCGGTTGTTTCATCGCTGTGTCTCTCAGCGACAGGTATTATATTATCACAGGTTCCGAGTTTATGCAAGCCTTTTTTTCAATTTTTTCAAATTATTTTTCTGGGGCGCAGCTAACCGCTGCGCCCCAATGGTTTCATTCCACTTTGGTTGCGTTCAAAATCGGTCCCTCACCGGGATTATAGGTGATTGTCACCTCATCATCCACATTAAAGATGACCGCTTCCGGACAGACCGACGCCTTGACCGCATAGAAGGGGCCCTCACTCAATCGGAAGTAGAACACCGTGTTGCCGTCGATGACCGCACTGCGAATTTCCGCAATCGTGCCAGTGACGGTCTCTGTGCCTTCTTCTGTCGCCTCTACCGGCTCCTCGACCTGATATCCGTTGTCCTGCAGCAGCTCCTCATAGTTTGCCTGACACTGAGCCACGGAAGCGCCGGTAGCGGTGATTTGATAATCCGACACATTGACCATGGCGTACATCTTCACCAGCTGTGCCGAATCCTTCAGTGCCATGAAATAGGTGGGCTGATCGGAGATGTTCAGCAGGATTGGGAAGGTGGAGGTGTAGTTCAGGTGCTGCACTGCGCCCTGAGCGGAGGACATAGCCGACACCTCCGTCGCACCGGAAATCTTATAGAACCGTGCGTCCTTCGTCCGCTGGTTCACCAGAATGAAGCCAACATTGGAATCATCGCTGCCGGCAGAGGTCACACCGGTATACAGGTACACATCGTCATTCATGGCGATATAGTTATAGCCAGCCGTCGTGGTGGTAATACCCTTCTGACCCAGCCAGGAGTTGATCCAGCCATTCACAAGAGTTCCATGATAATCATACTGTGCCACCAGCATATCCGCATCATAGACACGGTCCACCCAGTTGGGGACTTCCTCATAGTAGGTACATTCGCCGGTAATAGCATTCATCAGGACAGCGCCCTTGGTGTCCACACCGCCAAACAGGCCGATACGCTTGACCATACGGGAGCAAACCCACCAAGGCGTGCCCTCTTCGTCAATTTCAAAGTTGACATCACCGAACATCATGGTGGGATACTTGAAGCGGAGGTGACGGTACACATTGCGGCCGAAATGCTCATCGGTAGAGTACTTCATGCCCTCCTCCAGACGAATGAGATCCGCTTCCTGAGTCACCATGTTCACCTGAATGTATCCGGGCAGACCCTCTCCCCGGTTGTTCAGCCACTTAATCAGGTTGCCGTACATCAGAGGTGCCACACGCACCGGCTGGTTCTGGACATTGATCTGAGAATACTCATGATCGGCCACCTCAAACTGGGAAACCAGATTGCTGTTCTCACTGATGGAACCCAGCGCACGGCGGCCCAGCTGGATGCTGGAATCCTTGTCCAGCATGGGAATTTTATTGTAGGAAATCTCTGCCACATCCTCGGCAAAGTCGCCGTCCTGCACATCCAGCAGGCCGTAATAAGCCTTGGAATGGAAGATCGGTGCAGAAAACAGTGCGCCGGCAATGGTGAGAACCACAATGGCAATCAGCAGGATCACAGGGACCTTGCATTTGGCCTTCAGCACTCTGCCAATATCCCTTGCATCCTCAATCTGTGAACCGGAGGTAACCAGAGAGGTGACCGTATACACAAGGATCAACAGAATCAAAAATGCCCAAAATTCCTTTGCCTGAGGGTGCAGCGCAGGAAGCGCCGCATAGAAGTAGATGAATCCGAAGATCAAGGTGACCAAAAGGCTGGTCAAAACACTCTTCGCGCGTCCGGGTTTTTTGTTTTTTGCCATACTATTCTCCTTTATGCTCTGATATAGGTGCAGAAACGATAGGTCAAGCCTTCGTAACTCATAGTTTCGGATTTCCCAATGAGAACCCATTCATCCGATGCGTTCAAATCCCGAAAATATACATCGCCGCCGCCATCCATATCCACAAAAGTGACATGGGCCACCATACACTCCGGCAGCAGCTGTTCGTATACCGATCCGCCCCCCACGACAAACAGGGTTTCATCGTCCGGAATCTCGTCCACAGAGGAGATTCCCACGCAGCCCTCCGGCAGGGTTTCCGGATGGTGCGTCAGCACATAGTTCAGTCGTCCGGGCAGCGGCTTTCCATCCGGAAAGGTTTTCATTGTTTCCCGTCCGTAGACAATCGAACGGCCCAGAGTCAGCTCTCGAAAATGGCGCATATCATCCGGGATAGAATAGAGCAGATGTCCCTTTTTCCCGATCGCCCAGTTTCGGTCTACTGCCACAATCAGTTCCATGATTTCTCCAACTCCTTCCAAAGCTGCAAAACCGACTTTCCAAGCACAGGATGCAGCGCATAAGGCGCAATCTGTGCCAATGGCCGAAGCACGAAGTCGCGGTTTTGCATATCAATGTGGGGAATCTTCAGCGCATCGGTATACATAATTATGTCATCGTAAAGTAAAATGTCTAAATCCAGCGTTCTCGGCCCCCAATGGACCGTACGCTCCCGGTTTGCCTGCTGCTCCAACGAGTGCAGCACTTCCAACAGTTCTTCCGGTGTACGCAGAGTTTCTACCTCGCAGACGGCATTGAGGAACTTATCCTGCTCCACGCCCCCATAAGGCTCGGTCACCAAGAAATCCGACACTGCCGTCACATGGGTATCCTCCCGGTTCAGCCCGTCCAGAGCCATGCGGAGATAGCCTTCTTTATCCCCCAGATTGCTGCCGAGTGCCACATAGGCCCGGTGCCACGCTCTGTGAATCCGGACAGATACGGACTCAAATTCCAGCGCAATGGGTGCATCCGGCTTTTTCAATTCCAGCTCTACCCCTCGCACAAGAGGAAACCGTTTCAGCAGCTCCTCACAGGCATGCTCTGCCGCTGCTTCCAGCAGCAAAAACGTGTGTTCGGTCAGATACTGCACCAAAAACTCCGCAACCTCCGCATAGCTGGTGCTGCAAGTCAGATCATCGGTCTTGCCCGCGGTTCGGGTGTCGCACTCCAGCACCGCAGAGATCACAAAACGCTGTCCGTTCTTGGTTTCAAAATCAAATACCCCGTGGTGGGCAAAAAAGGACAGCCCGTCGATCTTAATTTGATCCATGACGATCCTCCCCAAAAATTGCCTCCGCCATACGGATGGCCCGCACATTCTGAGCCACATCATGCACTCGGACAAACATACAATCCGTCAGCACCGCCTGCACGGTGGTCACAAGGGTACCCTCCACCCGCTGGTCTGCCGGCAGATCCAAAGTGAGCCCGATGACAGACTTCCGGCTGGTGCCCAGCAGCAGAGGCAAGTCAAAGCAATGCAGCTGGCCAAGGTGATGGATGACCTCCAGATTATGCTCATAGGTCTTTCCAAAGCCCACTCCCGGGTCCAGAATGATTTTATCTCGTGCAATGCCAGCCTTGTCCGCAAGCTCCAGCGTTTCCGCCAAATCGGCACGAATTCCATCCATCAAGTTAACATAATCTTTATTGTGTCTGTTGTGCATCAGGCAGCAGGGCAGCTTTGCCGCAGCAATGGCCTTCGCCATCTGGTCATCGCTTTTAAGTCCCCAAATGTCATTGATCATATCCGCACCGGCCTTAATTCCGGCTTCTGCCACCACACCTTTATAGGTATCCAGCGAAATAGGCACATCAAATCGCTGCTTCACAGCTTCGATCACGGGACAGACCCGCTCCATTTCCTCCTCTGCAGGCAGTATCGTACAGCCGGGACGCGTGGATTCTCCGCCGATGTCCACCACATCCATGCCCTCTGCCAGCATCTCCTCCACATGGTACAGCGCACGATCCAAATGATCGTACTTGCCGCCATCCGAGAAGGAATCCGGCGTTACATTCAAAATACCCATAACATAGGTATGCCCAGTGGTCTGAAATTCTCTATTTCCAATCTGCATCATGTTCAATACTCCAAAGATAAATTCTTTTTTTCCTGCGGCCAATTACATTCCTTTGCCGCTTTGCAGGCATAACAAGGCCTGCTCTTTTTGTCCGCACGATACAACAGCACTCCCAGCGGTGAAGGGTCATTTCCGCTGCCGCTGTGACCCCGGATTGCGTCCAGAATCAAAGTCACTTCTGGTTCTTCAAAGCCTGCGTCCCGTAAAATCTCCGCCGCAAGGACCGCTCCGGCCTTGGCATGGTGGATTCCGCTGCGATACTGCTCTCCACGCCCAATGTCATGGAGCAAAGCCGCCGCATAGAGGATTTCCTTTGAAAAGAGTGTTTCCCCTTCCAGATTAAAAATCCACATCAGCCGTGCCACATCCAGCAAGTGGGTCAGGTCATGACCACAGAAGATGCGGTCCGCTTCCAGCTGATTCAGCGCCGAAAGCTCCGTGCGAAACACCGGATGGCTTAAAATACGGTCAATTCGCTCCATTACTTCACCATCTGGAAAAACCGCTGTTCCAGCGCCAGGTCCGTTTCAAAGCATCCCCGCTTTGCCAAAGTGACTGTCTGAGTGCCGGGTTTCCGGATGCCACGCATGGTCATGCACATATGCTCTGCCTCTATCTGGACGATCACGCCCTTGGGCTGCAGACAGTCCATAATTGCATCGCAGATCTGACCGGTCAGCTGCTCCTGAATCTGAGGGCGGCGGGCAAAGACCTCCACCGTCCGGGCAAGTTTGCTGATGCCAACCACTTTCCCGTTGGGAATATAGCCGATATGCACCTTGCCGTAAAACGGCAGCAGATGATGCTCGCAAACAGAATAGAAAGCGATGTCCTTCTCTACCACCAGAGAATCCCGGTCCACGGAGAACACCCGCTCCAGATGGGGCTTGGCACTCTCCTCCAAACCGCAGAACAACTCATGGCACATGCGGGCAATGCGGTCCGGTGTTTCCACCAACCCTTCCCGGCTGGGGTCCTCCCCGATTCCTTCCAAAAACAGGTGGACCGCCTGCTTGATTTTTTCCTCATCTATCACCAAGATCACTCCTGTTCAAACACTTTCTTATTCTGCATTATACCGCAAGTTCTTTGGGTTGTAAAATCAAAAGATTGTTTTTTCACCCTTCTTTGCTATAATATGATTACTATATCAACCACAAGGAGTCGTTCCCATGGACCTGTTTATTTGTGATTATTCCGAAGGCTGCCATCCTTCGATTCTGTCCGCCCTCTCTGCCAGCAATCTGGAGCAGACTCACGGCTATGGCATGGACCCTCACTGCGAGCATGCCCGCACACTCATTCGGGATGCCTGTCACGCTCCCGACGCTGCGGTTCACTTTCTGGTTGGGGGCACGCAGACCAACACTACGGTGATCGCATCCCTGCTCCGCCCTTATCAGGGGGCTTTGTGTGCCGACACCGGTCACATCAACTGCCACGAAACCGGAGCCATTGAGGCCACCGGTCACAAGGTGCTGGCACTTCCCTCCACAGACGGTAAAATCAGCGCAGAGCAGGTCAAATCTGCCGTTCTGGACCACCGCAGCAACGCTTCGCACGAGCACATGGTACAGCCCGGCATGGTCTATCTCTCCCATCCCACTGAGCAGGGCACCCTCTATTCCCTGCAAGAGCTGACCGACCTCAGCGAGGTCTGTCACGAACTGGATCTTCCTCTTTTTGTGGACGGCGCCAGATTGGGTTACGGACTGATGAGCGACCGCACGGATGTCACCTTGCAGAACCTCGCTCGGCTGGCGGATGTGTTTTACATCGGCGGCACGAAGGTGGGCGCTCTCTTCGGTGAGGCGGTGGTCATCACCAATCCCGCTTTGGATGTGGATTTCCGCTACTTTATCAAGCAAAACGGCGGCATGCTGGCCAAGGGACGCCTGCTGGGCATTCAGTTTGAATGTCTGTTCACGGACAATCTGTACTTCCGACTGGGCAAGCACGCCGATGAACTGGCTTATCGCATTCGGGACATTTTCATGAATGCCGGCTACCCCATGTTCTGCGACTCCCCCACCAACCAGCAGTTCCCCATTCTGCCGGATGCTGATTATGCAATTCTCAGCCAAACCTGTGAGGGGGAGTTTTGGGAGCGTGTGGACGAAACTCACTCCGTCTATCGCTTCTGCACCAGCTGGGCCACCACGCCGGAGGCTGTCCTCCGTTTGGAAACGGCCGTTAAGAATCTGCATCCGTAAAGGAGGTTTTTTATGGAGTTCCGCATCATTCACCACAACCACAATGTAGCCGATCTGGACACCTCTCTCGCCTTTTATAAAAAGGCACTGGGACTTCACGAGGTCCGCCGCAAGGTCGCCTCGGACGGTTCCTACATCATTGCCTTTCTGTCCGGTGAGGAGAACAACTTCGAGCTGGAGCTGACCTGGCTTCGGGATCACCCTCAGAAGTACAATCTGGGCGAATGCGAGTTCCACATCGCCTTCGGTATTGAGCCGGAAGCGTATGAAGCCGCCCACAAGCTGCACGAGGAGATGGGCTGCATCTGCTTTGAGAACAAAAAGATGGGCATTTACTTCATTAAAGACCCTGACGGGTACTGGCTGGAAATTGTCCCACACAAGTAAACACTTCCCACGAAACCGGGCGGCTGTATCGATCAGCCGCCCGGAATTTTTTAAATACTGCTTGACACGATATACTATGTGATATATAGTATGACGCATAAGGAGGTGTTAGCTTGAACGCTCAGCTAAAAAAAGGACTGTTGGATGTGTGCGTTCTCTCTGTATTGAGCCGAGGAGAGTCCTACGGATACAAGATTCTAAAAGATCTGTCCGACTACATCGAGCTGTCCGAATCCACGCTCTATCCGATTCTGCGCAGGCTGGAAACCAGCAAGTGTGTCACGGTCCGCTCTGTGGAACACGAAGGCCGATTGCGCAAGATGTACACCATAACCAAAGCCGGAAAGCAGCAGATTTTTGAATTTTTAGACGACTGGAAAGAAGTCGAAACCATTTATCACTACATTAAGGAGGGTATCGCCTGTGACTAAAGAAGTATTCCTACGGGAACTGGAAGCCGGACTTCACCAGCTCCCCGCCGACGAGGTACAGCGTCGGAAAGCATATTATGAAGAGCTGATTGCGGACATGATGGAGGATGGAATCAGCGAGGAAAACGCAGTTGCAAAGCTGGGTGATCTCTCCGAAATCGTGGATGAAATCCTCAAGGACACGCCCCTGCCCACGCTGGTCAAAACCAAGCTGCGGCCCAAGCACGGCTGGACCACTGCCGCAATCGTTGTGACAGTGCTGGGCGCTCCCCTGTGGCTCTCACTGCTGCTGGCTTTGATCGCAGTGGCCTTCGCCATGGTAATTGCAATCTGCTCCATCGTACTTGCCCTGTTCCTCTCCGTAGTCGCTCTGGGCTGTTTCGGAGTGATGACGATGATCCACGGCTTTGGATTGTTCGCCACGGGCGGCGGTTACGCCATCTTTTCCATCGGCGCAGGATTCCTGATGCTGGGTCTGGTCTGCCTTGCATTCCTCGCCGCAAAATACGCCTCCATCGGCCTGTTCCGTGGGGCACGGTGGCTGTTCCGGGCCGTCAAAGGGCTGTTTATCGTGAAAGAAGGGTAAGGGATTGACATGAAAAAAAGCACTAAGATTTTACTTTGTCTGTCATTGATTTTCATTGCGCTGGGCTCTCTCCTCACCATAGGCAGCATGGCATTTGGCGTCCGGCCCCTGCAAGCCATTCAGAACGGCGTTCTGGACATTCCCATTTATAACACACGCGACAGCGAATTTTCTTCGGACGGTCGCTACACCATTCCCACGAACGGAATCCAAGAGTTGTCTATCGACTGGCTGGCCGGAAACATCACCATCGAAACCTACGATGGCACCGACATCCTTCTGGAGGAAACCGGCTCTGCCGCCTTGAACAACGACAACAGTCTGGACTATAAAATCCACGAAAACGAGCTAAAACTCTCTTACTGCACCCCGAAAGCCGGCTTCTTCTGCTCCTCCACTCCGGATTTCAGCAAGGATCTGGTCATTCGGATTCCAGAAAGTCTGCATCTCACCGAGCTGAGCGTGGATTCCGCCAGCTCTGACCTCTCCGTGAAGGGCTTGACCTTACAGGAACTGGAAGCAGACGCCGTGAGCGGTTCCATGTCGGTGGCTCAGTGTGTGCTGGGCAAGGTATCCTACGACTCCGCCAACGGTTTCCTGTTCCTCAGCGACGCCAGCGTGGGTGAGATTGATATGGACACCGTATCCGGCGCCATCGACGGCAACCTCACCAACTGCCCTCAAAAAATCAGCTTCAGCGGCACCTCCGGCGACATGACCCTGACTCTCCCTGCCGACAGCCAGTTCCGTGTCGACATGGACACGGCTTCCGGTCAGCTGAACTCGGAATTTGAAGGCACTTATCAGGGCAATGTCTACACCGTTGGCAATGGCATGGCTCAGTTTGAAATCGACTCCGTCAGCGGCTCGGTGCATCTCTCCAAAGCAGCCGCCTGAACCGCATAAAACTCCATAATAGTGAAGAAAAGCCGGCTGTTTCAAACAGCCGGCTTTTCTTCATATGCACTTCAGCGAAGCTCATCCAGCAGAGCCTGACACCCTTCCATGACATCGTCCCAAGTGGCGTCAAAATCACCGGTATACCACGGGTCTGCCACATCCCCGGGGCGGCTGGTATGGCTCATCAGCAAAGATACCTTACCTTCCGGATCAGTGCCGCAGAAACGGCGCATATTACGGAGATTATTCCGATCCATGCAGACCAAAAGGTCATAGTAATCATAATCGGACATGGTCATTTGGCGTGCCGTCTTGCCCTCACAGGAAATGCCGTGTTCCGCCATCTTCCGCCGGGTGGGCGGATACACATGGCTCCCGATTTCCTCGGTACTGGTGGCTGCGGAGGCGATTTCAAACTGAGCCTCCAAGCCGGCTTTCTTCACCAAGTCCTTCATTACAAACTCTGCCATAGGACTGCGGCAAATATTGCCGTGGCAGACAAACAGAATTTTCGTCATGTACTTTTTCTCCTTCTCCATTGTGATCGCACTGAATTGTGGTGATTATAGCACATTCCGCTCCGTTTTACCACCGGATAGACCTGCACCCACAGCGTTTGGTCGGATTGCTGCCTTGCATCTCTCTCCCGGATTCTCTATAATATGACTCAATGACTTAAACGAAAAAGAAGGTGAATGTATGCGCCTTGCCATCTGCGACGACTCCAAACAAGACACGCAATTTGTACA
The DNA here is from genome assembly GCA_020025295.1 of Oscillospiraceae bacterium. Taxonomy (GTDB): domain Bacteria; phylum Bacillota; class Clostridia; order Oscillospirales; family Oscillospiraceae; genus UMGS1766. The sequence goes on from JAHHSJ010000014.1 coordinate 11,654, forward strand.
GTCCCTTGCTGCCGACTGGGCAAAAAGCCGAAATCTGGACTTACAGTCGCTCACCTTTCCCTCAGCGGAAAGCTTCCTGTTTCACTACGAAGAAGATAAAAATTTTGACATTCTCCTGCTGGACATTGAAATGGACGGTATGGACGGGGTTACTCTGGCCAAACAGATCCGTCAGGAGAACGAAGCGGTGCAGATGGTCTTTATCACCGGCTATTCCGACTACATTGCCGAAGGTTACGAGGTGGCAGCGCTGCACTATCTGATGAAGCCGGTCAAGCAAGAGAAACTCTTTTCCGTACTGGACCGGGCACTGGAAAAATGGAAGCAGAATGAACGCTGTCTGAATTTAGAGCTGTCCGGTGCGATGACCCGCATCCCCTTTTACGAAATCCGCTATCTGGATGTACACAAAAACTATGTAACCGTCCACGCAAAGCAGGATTACACCCTCAAACGCACACTGGGCGACTTTGAAGCTGAGTTAGACCAGCGGTTTCATCGGGTGGGGCGATCTTACATTCTCAACCTGAAGCACATTCGCCGGGTGACGAAAGCGGAGGTAATCCTATCGGACGGAACGGCTCTTCCCCTGCCCAGAGGCGCCTACGAACCGCTGAACCGCTCCATCATTGAACGCACCTGAGAACAGTGTATTGACGCATAGGAGGACCATGAAATGTCCCTGTTTTCCAAGCAAATTGACAAACGGCTGGACGCCTATCAGCGTGAACTGGTGGACACCCACTATCAGGAAGTGGATAACATGTACCGGCAGATTCGTGGCTGGCGGCACGATTACCGCAATCACATTCAGGCCATGAAGGTACTGGCTGCCAACGGCGATTTGGATGGCATCAAGGCCTATCTGGACGATCTGGACACAGACCTCAACACGGTAGACACAGTGGTAAAAACCGGAAACGCCATGGCAGACGCCATTCTCAACAGCAAGATTTCCCTCGCAAAGTCCAGGGGCATTGCCGTACAGGCCGACGCCCACATTCCGATCAAACTGAACATCTCCGAACTGGATCTTTGCTGCATCATCGGCAACCTCTTTGACAACGCCATAGAAGCCAGCCTTCCCCTCCCTCCGGAGCAGCGGCTCATTCGGGTTTACATGGACATGAAGGGCACTCAGCTTTATATCTCCTTTACCAACTTCACCGCCAACAAGAAGCTGGTCAAGTCCGGCAAGCGATTCCGTTCCACCAAAGGAGAGGGGCACGGCTTCGGGCTGGTTCGGATGGATAACATCGTCGAGCGACTGGACGGATATTTGAGCCGCAACAGCGAGGACGGAGCCTTTACCACAGAAATTCTGCTCCCGCAGGTCTGATGCTGCAATTCATCCCCGGCACACAGCGATTCGTCCCCGGATTCGTCCGGGGGCGTATTTTTATGATAGAGTAGAGCCAAGAGGTGAAGGAAACCATGAAGAAACACGACAAACCAACTTACTCCGTGGCACAAAATGTGGCATGGATGATTCAAACGGCGTGGCACACACGAAAGCGTGTGCTGTTCTTTTGTGTTTTGACCGCTGTATTGGAAATCCTATACAACATGACCCAGCTTTTTCTCGGGCCGGAGATTCTGAAACGCGTAGAACAGACCGCTCCCCTATCGGAACTGCTCACAACCATTGCGGTATTTACATTCGTGCTGTTTGCTCTGATGACGCTCAAGAAATATGTGGATGAAAACCAGCTTTATCCACGCATTGAAGTGCGTCAGAAAATCATCGACATGATTGGACACAAAGCCAATTCCACTTCTTTTTCAAACACGCTGCACAAACGCTTCATTCAGCTGTACAACAAAACGCTGGGCGCGATTTCCAGCAACCAAAGCGCTTCAGAACATATCTGGACGACGCTGACCGACCTGCTCCAAAACATCGGAGGATTTCTGGTCTATCTGACCATTCTTTCCCATCTGAATGGCACGCTGCTGGCTGTGGTAATCGCCACCTGTCTGGTGGAATTTGCGGTTTCCAGCCGCACCAACAACTGGATCTACGCTCACCGTGAGGAAGATGAAACCTATTGCACCAAAATCGTATACCTCCAGCAAAAAGCAGAATCCGTCCAGCTGGCGAAAGACATCCGCATCTTCGGCCTGCAAAACTGGCTCAACGACACTCTGCTCAGCATCTACAATCTCTATCTGGATTTTCGTCTGCGCTGCGAAGCAAAGCTGCTGGTGCGGGATATCACCGACGCCGTGCTGACTATGGCCCGCAACGGTTTGGCCTATGTCTATCTGATTCATCTCTGTTTGAACGAACACTTGGGTGTACCGGAATTTCTGCTGTACTTCACCGCCTTCTCCACCTTTACCACTTGGGTAATGGGCATTTTGCAGGCGGCAAGCAGACTTCACAAGGACAGCATGGACCTTTCCAGTCTGCGGGACTTTTTGGATTATCCGGAACCCTTCCGTTTCCAAGAGGGCGAAGCGGTCCCCGTGGCCAAGGGATATGAGATCAAGCTAAACCATGTGTCCTATCGCTATCCGGAATCCGAGCAGGACACCATCCATGATCTGAATTTGACAATACATGCCGGTGAAAAGCTGGCTGTGGTCGGGCTCAACGGCGCCGGCAAAACGACCCTGATTAAATTGATCTGCGGACTATTGGACCCCACCGAGGGCACGGTACTGCTCAACGGTCAGGATGTGCGCACCTTCAATCGCGAGGCCTATTACGAGTTGTTCAGCGCAGTATTTCAGGACTTTTCGATTTGGGATGTGACGGTGGCTGAAAACATCGCCCAACGCGCCACCGACATTGACTGGGATCGGGTTTATTCCAGCATCAAAAAAGCCGGCCTTGAAAAAACCATTGCCGATCTTCCCAACGGCGTCAACACCCATGTGGGCAGAGCGGTCTATCTGGACGGTGTGCTGTTCTCCGGCGGCCAAACGCAGCGTCTGATGCTGGCCCGTGCCCTCTACAAGGATGGTCCCGTTCTGATTCTGGACGAACCTACCGCCGCACTGGACCCCATCGCTGAAAATGACATTTACCAGAAATACGATAAAATGACCACCGGCAAAACATCTCTGTTTATTTCTCACCGTCTGGCCTCCACCCGATTCTGTGACCGCATTATTTTCCTCTCTGAGGGACACATCACGGAGGAAGGCACGCACGAAAGCCTGCTGGCCGCAGGTGGTGAATATGCAAAGCTGTTTGAAGTGCAGAGCCGCTATTATCAGGAAGGGAGGGATTTCTGATGGAGGAAACGAAAGAAAAAGTCAGCATCCGTCGCGCCATGTCCGTTCACATCCGCGCACTGAAAGAACTGTACCATCTCAGCCCTCGGTACTTCCAAATCAGCACCATATCCGCCCTTTTTTCGGCTACCTTTCCCTATGTCACCGTGTTCTTCTCCGCCCGAATTTTGGCAGAGCTGGCAACACTGCGCCGCACCGAGGTATTGTGGAAATGGGTGGTCATTGGAGTCCTTTGCACTGGAATTCTCGGAATTTTGAAGGCCATTCTGGAACAGCGCAAGTACACGCTGGATCAAGATCTCACTCTCCGAAAAGACCATCTCTTTACTCAAAAAATGTTTTCCATGGATTATGCCGACATGGACAAACAGCAAACCCATGATCTCCGCGCACAGATCCGACAAAACGAAAACTGGGCCGGATTTGGCTTCTTAAAAATTCAGAACTTCTATACGGAGTTTCTGGAAAACAGCATTGGTATTCTGAGCGGCATTGCACTGACCGTGGAGCTCTTTACCTCCCCGGTTCCCGCTTCTGCCGGCGTGTTTACCGTTCTGAATCACCCGATCTTTGTTGTAGTTCTGGCTGCACTCATGATCCTGGTTAGCTTGCTTGCCGGCAGTCTTTCCTCTAAAGCGTTCGCCTATTGGGGACAGCAATCGGATGAAGCCACCATGGGCAACCGTTTTCTCGATCACTTTTGCTTTACCGGAATCGCCAGAAATCGCAGAATGGATATGAGAATGTATCATCAGCAGCGGCTCATGGATGCGTATTCCGAGCGCAGCGTCGTTTTTGGCGTAAATGGAGTCTTTGCCAAGCTGGCCAAAGGGCGCATGGGATTGTGCTCTGGTTTGAGTGTCGGTGTGACCGTACTTCTGACCGGCTGCATCTATGTATTTACCTGCCTGAAGGCTTGGTGCGGCGCCTTTGATGTTGGCAGTGTCACTCAGTACATCGGCGCTTCAACGGCACTGGCCAATAATGTTTATGAGATGACCTCTCTTCTGGGTGAACTCAAAACCCACACCATTTATATGGAAAAGGTGTTAGCATTTCTGGACATTCCCAACTCCATGTATCAGGGCAGCCTGACCACCGAAAAACGGTCTGATCGTCAGTACGAAGTGGAATTTAAGGATGTTTCTTTTCGCTATCCCGGTTCGGAGCACTGGGCACTCAGGCATATATCCATGAAGTTCAAGATTGGCAAGCGTCTGGCCATCGTGGGTGAAAACGGCTCCGGCAAGACCACCTTCATCAAGCTGCTCTGCCGTCTGTACGATCCTCAGGAAGGTGAAATTCTGCTCAACGGCATCAACATCCGCAAGTACAACTACCGTGACTACATGGCCATTTTCTCCGTGGTCTTTCAGGATTTCCAGCTCATTTCCCAATCCTTGGGTTCCAATGTCGCCGGCAATCGGAACTATGACCGGGAAAAGGTACGCAAGGCGCTGATTGATGCCGGCTTTGAAGAGCGGCTCAACGCCATGCCAAACGGTCTGGACACCCTGCTCTACAAGGACTTTGGCGAGGACGGCGTGGATGTTTCCGGCGGCGAGGCTCAGAAAATCGCCATCGCTCGGGCACTCTACAAGGATGCCCCATTCATTATTCTGGATGAACCGACGGCTGCTCTGGACCCCATCGCCGAGGCCGAGATTTACGCCAAGTTCAACGAAATCTCCGGCGACCGAACCGCCATCTACATCAGCCACCGGCTGTCCTCCTGTAAGTTCTGTGATGAAATCGCAGTTTTTCAGGATGGAACTGTGGTTCAGAAGGGCAGACATGAACAGCTGCTCTCGGACACGGACGGAAAATACGCGCAGCTCTGGAACGCTCAGGCGCAGTATTATACAAACGAATAACAACTGCTTTTAGCGCCCCCGGCGATTTATCGCCGGGGGCATTTTATTTCCATTTCGTCTTATGTTTTCCACTTCAATCTTTCTGTTCCATTTTTGGAACAGTTAAACCGCGTATGGAATTTTCATCTTTTCTGTTCCGTTTTTACATTATGGCATCATGTTTGAAACGCATTATTTCACGCTTCTTAAGAATTCTATTTTGACAAATCCTTTAGTTCTAAGTCAGTTTTCAGTAATATTTGATGTATTTTCGTATCTTTTTCTCAAGAAGTACAATTATAGCTAACATTTTATGCGTAGTAATTAGACGCAAAATCTTAAAAAACCTGTTCCATTGAATCAGTTGACATTTTCCTTTTGGTGTATTATGATGTTCCCACATAATCATTAGATCAAGATTATGGAACATAGAATGCATTATTAGAACCAGCCGTATAAATATATGCCGTTCATTTTATCTAACAAGTATCTTATTATGAACAGCCAGAAGGAGTTTACTATGTTTGATTTAAAAACCATCGCATCGCTGGGCATCCGCAGGAATATTCTGCTCAATCCGGGCCCCTCTACTACCACTGACACAGTAAAGATGGCACAGGTTGTGCCGGACATCTGCCCCCGAGAAAAGGAATTCGCTTCTATGATGAAGGAACTCCGCTCCGATTTGGTCAAGATTGTCCACGGTGATCTAGAGAAATACACCTCCGTCCTGTTTTGTGGTTCCGGAACTCTCAACATCGATGTGTGCATCAATTCCCTGCTTCCCGAGGGCAAGCGGATTCTGATTGTGAACAACGGCGCATACAGCTCCCGTGCCGCAGAAATCTGTCAGTATTACGGTCTTCCCTTCCTGGACCTGAAATTCCCCGAAAACGAGCAGCCCGATTTGAGCAAAGTGGAAGCCGCTTTGAAGCAGCACCCTGATATTGCCTTGGTGCACACCACTCATCATGAAACCGGAACCGGCATCTTGAATCCCATCCGTGAAATCGGCGCACTGGCACACAAGTATGGCGCCGTGTTCACCGTTGACACCACCTCTTCTCTCGCCATGCGTCCCATCGACATCGAAAAGGACAACATTGATTTCTGCATGGCTTCCGCCCAGAAGGGTCTGATGGCAATGACCGGCTTGTCCTTTATCATCGGCAACCGCTCCATCATCGAGGCATCCGCTCACTATCCCAAGCGTTCTTACTACTGTAACCTGTTTTTGCAGTACGATTTCTTTGAAAAAACCGGGCAGATGCACTTTACTCCCCCGGTGCAGACCATCTACGCCGCCCGGCAGGCGCTGAACGAATACTTCGCAGAGGGCGAGGATGCAAAGTGGGCACGCCACACCCGAGTGTTTAACGCCATCCACGAGGAATTGGATCAGCTGGGCTTCCGAGATTACATCCAGCGTGACCTGCAATCCGGTCTGGTGGTTTCCGTCCTGTATCCGGATGACCCCAACTGGGATTTCGAAAAAATCCACGATTACTGCTATCAGCGCGGCTTTACCATCTATCCCGGTAAAATTTCCCACACCGACACCTTCCGTCTGTGCGCACTGGGTGCCATTGATGCGCCGGACATCCACGACTTCTTCCGGGTGTTCCGTGAGGCTCTGGGCGAGCTCCATGTGACCACTCCGATCATTTATAAGGAGAACTGAACATGAGTAACGAAACAAAAACGGTATATACCTGCTTCTGCACAGATGTGATTCACGAGGGCCATCGCAACATTATTCGGGAAGCGCAAAAATACGGCCGTGTGGTTGTGGGCGCCATGTCCGATCAGGCATCCATCCGGTATAACCGTTTCCCCACCATTTCTCTGGAAGAACGCATGAACCTCTACCGCTCCATTCCCGGTGTGGATTCGGTAATTATTCAGAATTCTATCCACTATGATGACATAATCACCCAACTGCATCCGGACTATGTGGTGCACGGTGACAACTGGAGCACCGGTCCGGAACGCTCCATTCGGGAACGACTTTTACACACCCTGTGTAAAAATGGGGGTGAATTGATTGAAGTGCCCTACACCCGTACACCGGAAGTCAAGCAGGAAGAAAAACAGCACATCGAAAAGCTGGGTATGCCGGAATTCCGCCGCAAAAAGCTGAAGCAGCTGATTAAAATCTGTCCCATTGTCAAAGCACTCGAAGTTCACAGTGGACTTACCGGTCTGATTGCCGAAAAGACCGTAGTGGAGCGCGAGGGTAAGCTGGATCAGTTCGACGCAATGTGGATTTCCTCTCTCTGCGATTCCACCGCAAAAGGAAAACCCGACATTGAACTGGTGGACATGACTTCCCGGTTCCGCACGATCGACGATGTAATGGAAGTCACTACCAAGCCTATCATCTTCGATGGTGACACCGGTGGTCTCACCGAACACTTTGTCTACACCGTCCGCTCGTTGGAACGCATGGGCGTTTCCGCTGTGATTATCGAGGACAAAACCGGTCTGAAAAAGAACAGCCTGTTCGGCAACGAAGTACCTCAGACTCAGGACAGCATTGAGCATTTCTGCGCTAAAATCTCCGCCGGCAAAGAGGTGCAGCTAACTGAGGACTTCATGATTATTGCCCGGATCGAGAGTCTGATTCTGGAGCAGGGCATGGAGGATGCACTGACCCGTGCCAAGGCTTACATCAACGCCGGTGCAGACGCCATTATGATTCACAGCCGCAAGAAGGACCCGGCAGAAATTCTGGAATTCTGCGACCGCTTCCGCGCCTTTGATCTTACGACTCCCATCGTGGTTGTCCCCTCTTCCTTTAACTCCATCACCGAAGAAGAACTCGCTGCCCACGGCGTCAATATTGTGATCTATGCCAATCAGCTGACCCGCAGCGCCTTCCCCGCCATGCAGCAAACGGCACAGGACATTCTCCGCTATCACCGTGCCAAGGAAGTGGATGACCGACTGATGCCTATCAAGGAAATTATCACCCTGATTGACGAAATCAACTGACGAGGTACCTATATGAAAGTCGAAGCACTACTGAACCTGATCGGTTCCGAATTCTACACCGGTGTTCCGGATTCCCAGTTAAAAGCTCTGTGTAACTATCTGATTTACACTTATGGCACCGACCCCACCCACCACATCATTGCCGCCAATGAGGGAAACTGCACCGCTCTGGCTGCCGGTTATCATCTGGCCACCGGAAAGATCCCTGTGGTTTATCTGCAGAACAGCGGCGAAGGCAACATCATCAACCCGGTAGCATCCCTGCTCAACGACAAGGTCTATGCCATTCCCACGGTCTTTATTGTCGGCTGGCGCGGTGAACCCGGTGTTCACGATGAACCTCAGCATATTTATCAGGGCGAAGTCACGCTGAAGCTGCTGGAAGATATGGACATCGCCGCATTTGTCATCAGCAAGGACACCACGGAGCACGAAGTGGCTGCTGTAATGGAACAGTACCGCACTTTGCTCGCTCAGGGAAAATCTGTGGCCTTTGTCGTACGCAAGGGCGGTCTGAGCTTTAACGAGCCGGTAACCTATCACAACAACAACCAGATGAAACGAGAAGAAATCATCCGGCACATTCTGTCCGTCTCTCAGGACGAGCCCATTATCTCCACCACCGGAAAAGCCTCCAGAGAGCTGTTCGAACTACGGGAACAGCGCGGCGAAGATCACCGAAGGGATTTCCTCACTGTGGGTTCCATGGGACACAGTTCCTCCATCACGCTCGGAGCAGCATTACAGATGCCGCACAAAAGATTCTGGTGCATTGACGGCGACGGTGCTGCTCTGATGCACATGGGTGCAATGGCGGTAATTGGCAGTACTCAGCCTAAGAACTTCATTCACATTGTCATCAACAACGGCGCCCATGAAACAGTCGGCGGTATGCCTACGGCTGCTGCTCAAATTGATCTCTGCCAAATCGCTCGCGCCTGCGGTTATCATCAGGTCGGTCATGCAGAGGATTTTGACGCTCTGGACGAGCTGCTTCATTCCGCAAAACAGGCCGAAGGCCCCTGCTTCATTGAAGTCACCTGCGCCATCGGCGCCAGGGAGGATCTGGGGCGGCCTACCATTTCCGCATTGGACTGCAAAAAGAACTTTATGAGGTTCTTGCAGGAATAACCATCCATTAAGAACAGAGCCGAAGATGGTGCATCCATCTTCGGCTCTGTTTTCATGCATTCGAGCAGTAGATTCAGGCAAAATCAGCGTTTTCCCGATACCGTCCGAATTCTTTTCCGGGTTGAAGCTTTTTTACTTCTAAATTTGTGTTCATTCCCGTAGTTTCACTTTTTTATGACCATATCCAAAGATGTTCTCATTTGACGCACGAAATGTGAATGCTATAATAGAATTGCAATGCTCCATTGTAAAACAAATACAATCGGAAATGAGTGATGTTATGAATCCCAAGTATGAGGCGTTGTTTACCCCTTGGAACATCGGCAATGTGACCATCAAGAACCGCATTGTCCTCTGCCCCATGGGCGGCACTTCCCTGTTCGGATGGATGGAACCCAGTCATTTCGATCAGGAGGCAGCGGATTTCTTCCTTGAAAAAGCAAAGAACAACGTTGGACTGATTATTCCCGGAATCGCTCCCATCCGAGACACTTACTTCGGCAAGTGGCTTTGGCAGGGTGAAAAGAAGTTTGACCAGCTGAAGGATTATATGGTCGAAATTCACAAGACCGGGGCCAAGCTGTTTGTCCAGCTGACCGCCGGAATGGGGCGTTCCTTCGCTATCCCAGATCCTCTTGTGAAGATTCACAACAACCCCATACTGCGCACGCTGGCAAAGCCCATTATGGATGTCCCCTATCTCAGCGCCAGCCCCAGCGAACTCCCCTCCCGTTGGAGCGATAAGGTGACTACTCGTGCCCTCACCGTGAAAGAAATCGAGGAAATGGTGGACGCCTTTGCTAAGACCGCCGCACTCCTGAAAAAGGCCGGTGTAGATGGCGTTGAGGTTCATGCGGTTCACGAAGGCTATCTACTGGATCAGTTCACTTTGCAGTACACTAACAAGCGCACCGACGAGTATGGCGGCAGTTTTGAAAACCGCTACCGCTTCCCGGTTGCAATTGTGAAAGCAATCAAGGCTGCCTGCGGTGAAGATTTCCCTGTTTCGCTTCGTTACAGCGTGGAGTCCAAGGTCAAGGATTTCTGCTACGGTGCAATGCCCGGTGAGGACTACAAGGAAATCGGTCGTGACATGGCAGAAAGCGAAAAGGCAGCAAAATATTTGCAGGATGCCGGCTACGATATGCTGAACGCCGACAACGGAACCTATGACTCCTGGTACTGGGCGCACCCTCCGATGTATATGCCGCAAAACTGCAATTTGGACGATGTAGCACACCTCAAGCAGTTTGTAGACATTCCCGTGGTTTGCGCCGGTCGTATGGAGCCGGATGTGGGCGCTCAGGCCATTGTCGAAGGCCGCATCGACGCCATGGGTGTGGCTCGTCAGTTTCTGGCCGACTCCGAATGGGTCACCAAGCTGCTGGAGGACCGTTTGGAGGACATCCGCCCCTGCATTTGCTGCCACAACGGCTGCTTCAACATGGCCCACTACGAAGGCGTCGCCAATGCCCAAACCATTCAGGACGCCAGCCACATGGCTCGCTGTGCATTGAATCCGCCGGTGATGCAATCCAGAAAATACAAACTCACCCCGGCAAAGCGGATCAAGCAGATCGCCATTGTAGGTGGCGGCATCGGTGGTATGGAAGCCGCAATTGTATGCGCTAAGCGTGGTCACAAGGTGGCACTCTACGAAAAGAGCGACTGTTTAGGCGGCGTGTTTATTGCCGCTGCCGCCCCCTCTTTCAAAGAAAAGGATCGAGACCTTATTGCATGGTATCGTCGTGAAATCCAGAAATACCCCATTGACATTCATCTGAACACGGAGGTCTCCGATGTGGACACCCTCCACGCCGATGAAGTGATTGTCGCCACCGGTGCAGTTGCTAACCGTCTGCCGGTCAAAGGCAGCGAGCGTGCCATTCAGGCAGTGGATTACCTACTGGGCAAGCACGAGGTGGGGCAGCAGGTGGTCATTGTCGGTGGCGGTCTTACCGGTTGTGAAATCGCATACGACCTATACCTCCATGGTAAGAAGCCCGTCATCATAGAAATGTTGAACGATTTGATCGTGTCCAACACCATCTGTCTGGCAAACTCCAGCTATCTCCGTGATTTCTTCAAGACAAATCAGGTTCCGGTTCACTTGGAAACCAAGCTCATTGAGGTTACCGAGGACGGCGTTCTTGTCGCCGACAAGAACGGCAAGCAGTTCCAAATCCCTGCCGACAGTGTCATCCTGTCCGTCGGCTACAAACCTGCTCCTCTCGCCCCCAAGAGCAAGCATATCCATGTGATTGGTGACGCTTCCCATGTGGGCAGCCTACGCACGGTGATCTGGCAGGCATGGGATGTCTGCATGAAGCTTTAATCTTCACCTACCCACTCTACACAGATGATATAATTCCGGTTCAAGTCTAAAATCAGACGGTATAATTTGCATAGACTGGTCTTTTCCATTCAGGCACCAGGCAACCAGCAAAAAAGTCCCCGAACAAGCTTTGTTCGGGGACTTTCCATATTTAGTCTTTGATATTCTCCAAGGGGATCAGATACTGCTCTCTACGGTTCTTATGCTCCGCCAAATAGGACTGATCGCCGGAGGCATGAAGCTCCGCCAGATAAACATGGTGATTCTTCATGATTGCCTCATTATGACGGCCCAGCAGCTGCATGGCGATATTGGAACACTGATCTGCGGCACGCTCAAAGTAAGTCAGAGCGTCCATATACACGAGTCCGCTGTCGATGGTGCAGATGCCGCGGCAGAGCCGATCGGTATGCCGATTCTTCAGTTCCAACACCATATCGTCAATGACTTCCTCCAGCGGTTCAATGCGGCGAGCGGTGGTATCACTTTCCGTTTCAAGCGCCTCTACCGTCAGTCGGAGGATTTCCAGCACGGCATCGCCCAGCAGATCCATCTCTTTCATGGCGCCTGCGGAGAAGCTATGCTCCGAATGAGCCAAATCGCAAGCCATTTCATCAAAATTCGTGGCATAGTCGCCAATGCGCTCCACATCCCGGACGCACTGCATCAGCATATTCAGCTGAATGTTGTCGCCCTCGGTCTCAATATGAGGTGCCAACTCGATCATATAATTATCGGCAGTATCCGTAAACTGATCGATACGACCCTCGTAGCGCTGAATCTTCTCTGCACGCTTGGTATCGTACTTCTTGAACTGCATCAGGCTCAGTCCCACATTATCCTTGGCGGCCTTTGCCATCGTTGCAACGCCACGGGACACCTGTGCCAGAGCGATGGTGGGAGAAATCATCAGATTCTTGTCCAGAGACGCCATCTCGGGATACAGATCCTCTTCCTCAGGATCGTCCTTCACAATCTTGCAGGCAATCTTGACCAGCACATTGACAAAGGGCACAAGCACCACTGCCGTGGCGATATTGAACACCGTCTGGAAGTTTGCAATGTCTCCGCTATTGACCACTTTCGTCCAGAGATCGGGGAATCCGCCCATACGATGCACGATAGTCATGCCGACCATGAACAACACTGTACCCACGCAGTTAAAGACGATATGAACCACACCGGTACGCTTGGCGTCCTTGGAAGAACCGATGGAGCAGACCAGAGCAGTGGTCACGCAGGTACCGAGGTTAATGCCCATGATAATAGGATAAATCAGATCAAAGGTCAGGACACCAGTAGAGGACAGTGCCTGCAAAATACCAACCATGGCAGAAGAACTCTGGATAATGACAGTCAGAACCAGACCGGCCAGAATGCCCACCATAGGAGACTTTGCAAAGTAAGCAAGGATGTTGATGAAGGCCTGAGATTCCGCCAAAGGCTCCACCGCAGCCGTCATAGACAGCAAGCCGGAGAACAAAATGCCAAAGCCAATAGCGACGCTGCCCACATTTCGGGTGGCCGGCTTATTGATGAACACCAGCAAAATGATGCCGATAATGAGAGCCAGAGGTGCCAGCGTGTCCGGCTTAAAGAACACAAGCAGCGAACCGCCGGAAGTTTCCAAATCCATCAGACGGATGATCTGAGCCGTAATCGTTGTACCGATATTAGCACCCATCACAATACTGACTGCCTGTTTCAGGTTCAGAATACCGGCGCCAATCAGACCGACAGCCAGCACAATTGTTGCCGTAGAGCTCTGAATCACAGCCGTTACCAGAGTACCGGTCAGCAATCCCAAAAGAACATTATGAGTCAGCTTTCCAAGTACATTTTTCAGGGCTGTACCGGAGCCCTGCTTCAGGCCATCTCCCATAACCTCCATACCATAGAGGAACATGGCAAGTCCGCCCAGCAGGGAAATTGTTGTTATCACTGCTTGCATCCTAACATCTCCATATTTCTAAAAAGAATCATTCATTTTCAATATCCCAACTGCACATTCACATCATTCGCAACGCACAAGAAAGGCAATTGTAATTATAACGGATTCGACCACATATGACAAGAAGTAACCGTTTATTTTTTCCATGGCCTGTCTTCCAGAATTTTCTTTTCAGAACTATTTTAAATGTTTTTCTTAAAACAGGGCGAGGTATTGCTTTATTTTATCCTTTTTATTTGAAATTGCTGATTTCTAAATTTTCCTGCAGTTTTTCCTTAATTTTGCCGTTTTGTTCTATTTTATTCTTTTCACCTGTTATCTTATATAATTCCTGCGCATCAAAAAAGCATCAGCCCCTGCTCACACAGGGACTGATGCTTTTCTTTGCATTTTATAATTTAGAATCTGCTTATTCCTGTGCGGGAGGAGGTGCGACGATGCGCTCATCCCGATACATCTGCTGAATCAGATTCTTTGCCGTATCGACCGTAGCCATATCAGGAACCATAACATAAGCTTTGGAGCTCATAGAGTAGGGCTTCTTCTTGGCACCGGTTCCGGAAACAGCATAGCTGATGACTTCCCACTCGGCATTGCTGTCAAGCTGATTGCGCACCAGCTCGGCCAGCTTATCATAGGGCATGGAGGTCTCAAAACAGCCATCCACAGCCTTCATGATGTCCGTATATTTGGCCAGAATATCCGGCGAAATCATCTTGTTGAACATCACCTGAATCAACTGCATCTGGTTCCTTGCACGATGAGCATCTCCGTCCGGGTAGGACTTGCGCTCACGGGCAAAGAGCAGAGCCTCGCGACCGTCCAGCACACTGTAACCCTTATCAAAGTAGATACCCTCAGCGGAGAAGGGATAATCGTTATACACCTTCACGCCGCCGATTGCATCGACAATATCTTCAAAGCCAGAGAAGTTCAGGCGGAAATAATAGTCAAGATTGATGTCATAGAGCATGGAAATGGTATCCAGACACACATTGATGCCGTAAATACCGGCATGGGTCAATTTATCCGGTACACCGTTGGAGATGGACAGAGGCACATAGTAGTCTCTGGGGGTGGACAGCAGGAAAATCTGATGGGTCTCCGTGTTCACCGTAGCAATGATATTCACATCACTGTGGCTCTTGGCAACCAGTCCGGTGCGGCTGTCGATACCGCTGATATACATGGTAAAGACATGATCGCTCTGAGGACCATTTCCGGTATTCTGGCTGTCGATCTGCGTTTCAATCCGGACCTGAGTCAACTCACGAATCTCAGAGCGGATGCTCTCATAGCCTTCCGTTTCCTCCAGCATCTGGATGTATGCGTCATTCAGGACAATTGCGTCCACCTTACGGCTGCGCAGAGCGGTAATCAACTCCGCCATATCCTCATATTCGGACACCTTAATCTGCTTGTTCAAATCCCGATTGATGTTATCAATGGATTGATCCACATTTTCCCGGTCCAGCTCAGTCAGAACGCCAAACTTGTAATCCGCGGCTTCTTCCAGACTCTGAGCCTTATCATCTACCCGGATATACACGCCGATATGAGAAACTTCCGTATTTGCGCCGGTATTATTCTTCACCATGACCACGCCGGTGTAAATAGCATAGCCGCCACACATCAGGAGTGCAGTTATCAGCACACTGATGATGCAGCCTGCAATAAAGCGACCCTTTTTCCGGTGGTCAATGACCAAGATCGTCACGATAGCCCAAAGCAGAAGCAGCAGAACCGCCACAGCAACCAGAATCTTCATCGGCAGAAGCTTGGTAGACACAAGGAACACACCAAACGCCGCCGAAACCAGCAGCATAGCAATGGACATCAGAATACCAACGCCGGTATAGGGAGCAGTTTTTTTCTTGCTCTGGGCCGGACGCTTAGGAGGCGTTCCGCCGGAAGAACCATTCCCGGGTCTGCCCTTTCCGGAGTTACCATGGTCAGAGGGTCTGGCCTTCCGAGGTTCTCCCCCGTGTTCCGGTCTGGAGGCTGCCTTGGGTTCCCGTCTCACCGAATCCTCACGATGGGGCTTACGATCTCTGCCGCTCTGAGCGCCGGCGACACGGCTTCCGTTAGAGGAACGCTTGGGTACATATTCTTCTTTGCTCATGAACATTACTCCTTTTCACTATGACGCCCGGCTTTTTTCCCGAAACGAACCATATGTTTTTTCACATGCTGAACCAGCCGATGAATTCCTGTCACCGTTGTATGAGCAGACAGAGAAACCTCAAATGCCAGCAGCAGGAACACGACAAGCACCAACCATGCACCGGCACTCATCTTGAGGTTAATTGTAAAGAAGGACTGCATTCCGATTGCGGAAAAGCAGAACAATCCGACACAAACGCCCATCAGCAGCTTGCGCAGCTGAGTATAGGGCTTGCTGGTACGGTGAACCATCAGCAGGCCGACCACACCGATGACCAAGGTGCAGATGGTACCCAGTTCCTCCCCTGTCAGGCCGAACACCTGATAGAAGAGCACCACACCGATACAGAGCACCAAATCGCTGAGTGCCGACGGAATAGCCCGGTACACCGCATTGGAAAGAAAATGGCCCCGAATCATGGTATTATTCGGTTCCATTGCCATAACAAAAGACGGGATACCGATGGTAACCACGGAGACCAGCGACATCTGTGCCGCGGAAATGGGATACTGGAAGGTAAACACCAGCGAAATGATCGCCAGGCAAAGAGAGAACAGGTTCTTCACCAGATACAGCGATGCAGAGCGCTCAATGTTATTGATAATTCTTCTGCCTTCTGCAACGACCGAAGGCATGGAAGAGAAATCGGAATTCATCAGGACGATATGGCTGACCTGACTTGCTACCGGGCTGCCGGAGGCCATAGCCACCGAGCAATCCGCTTCCTTCAACGCCAGCACATCGTTGACGCCGTCGCCGGTCATGGCAACGGTATGGCCCGCATTGTGCATGGCACGCACCAGTTTTCGCTTCTGTTCCGGCGTAACACGACCGAAAACAGTGTATTTCAGAGCAGCTTCCTTGATCTGCTCATCGGTCACAAGGGTTCTGGCATCCACATAGGCGTCCGCATTGGGAATCTCCGCACGAGCCGCCACCTCGGAAACCGTGGTGGGATGGTCACCGGAAATGACCTTGACGGTAACCCCCTGCTCCGCAAAATAGCGGAAGGTGTTTTTTGCACCCTTGCGGATTTTATTGCCCAGCAGCACCAGCGCCAGAGGCATCACATCGCCCGCAAGCTCCTCAGTGCCCACCAAACCGTCATAGCCGGCCAGCAGCAGCACACGACAGCCGGTGGCTGCGTACTCTTCGATAACTTCCGCATAATCCGGATACTGGTCACCCAGAATCGGTTCCGGAGCGCCCAACAGATAAGACTCGCCCTTTTCAAAGGCCACGCCGCCGTACTTCTTACGGGAAGTAAAGGGCATCACCCGGATAGGGGTTCTGCTCGGCGTTTCATGATAGGCTTTTTTCAGTGCAGCCATGGTTTCATTGTCCGCTGCCATAGCTTCTACATAGTCACTGAGGGTCTGGCGCACTTCTTCCTCCGTCACCATGGAGTCTTCCAGAACCACCATATCCTGAACCAGCATTTCTGCTTCCGTAATGGTGCCGGTTTTATCCACGCAGAGAGTATCTACCCGAGCCAGCGTCTCGATGCAGCCCATCTCATGCACCAGCGTGTGGCGCTGAGACAGACGCAGCACACCGGCAACCAGTGCCAGCGAAGTCAGCAGATACAAGCCTTCCGGGATCATACCCACCAGAGAACCCACCGTAGACACCACGCCGGACTGAACGGAATTGCCAAGCACTGCGATCTCCTTAAAGGCCATCAGGGCACCAAGCGGAATAATCACAATGCCGATGCTCTTTACCAGCAAGGACAGCGAACGCATCATTTCTGACTGGGGCGGCTGCTTCTGTTTTTTCGCCTGAAGGCTGAGCTGGGACACATAAGAGTCCGCACCCACTGCGGTCAGCCGGGCCAGACAATGGCCGGACACCAGAAACGAGCCGGACATCAGGGGATCACTGACCACCTTGGGCAGTTCATCTGCCTCACCGGTCAGGAGTGACTCATTGACCAAGCAGTCCCCTTCCACAATCACGGCGTCAGCATAAATCTGATCGCCGGCATGGAACACCGCAATATCATCCCGCACCACATCATTGACCGAAATGGTCGTTTCCACACCATCCCGAATCACCGTGGCCTTGGGGGTTGCTAAAATATTTAATTCATCCAGTTTTTTCTTGCTTCGCAGCTCCTGTATGATTCCGATAAAGATATTGGCAATCACCACGCCCATAAAAGTCAGGTTCTGCCAAGATCCGACCAAGATCACCGCAACCGCAAGAACAAAAAAGACAAGGTTAAAATAGGTCAGCACATGGGAACGGACAATCTCCGCCACCGACTTGGAGTTGGACTCCACCGGAGCATTGGAATACCCCTCCGACATACGCATCCTGACCTGTGCTGCGGTCAGGCCCAAACCGGGCTCCGCCTCGATCACAGGCAGCCTATGTCTGCGCTGGGGCGCTTCCTGCTTTGCTGATCCTTTCTTTCGTTTTCCTCCGTCTTGTTTCCTGTTCATTGGCACATCTCCATCCGAACCTCTTTTTCTGCATAGAAACAGACACTAGTTATTTTACCAATACCGGGAAAAATTGCAACCTTTTTTCAGAATCTTAAATAAGTCTGTCGATTTATATCCAAAACCGCCTGCATCCAAAGATGCAGGCGGTTCCAGCCGTTCAATTATTCATCCAGATCATCCCAGAAGTCCAGCAGGTCATCTTCCTCCACGGAAGGCTCCTCCTGACGAGAAGAACCGGTGTTAGAATCCTCGTAAATATCATCATACGAATCCTCGACAACCACATCATGGCGGCGTCTGGTCACAGCAAAGATGACAATGAAGAGCAGCAGCTCCACCGCAGCCACAACGATCAGGATCAGCACCAACAGCTTGCTGTGCTTCAGCGCCGCATTATTGGCGTCCAGCTTTTCCTTGGTTTCGTTTTCCAATGCAGCGAAGGTTTCTGCATTGTACTGAGCGCTCATCATGGATTCCCCTTCCACACAGCGCTGCATGGTACCCTCAACGGTATCATAGCGGTAGAAGCCAACCTCGCCGTCCCAGTTCATGACATACAACAGCACAAACTCGCTGTCCGGCTCCTCGGAATTCTTCCAGCAAACATAGACATCTTCACCGATGGTCACGGTAGACTCCTCATAACCGGCCGGAGCGGTCATTTCCTCACCCAAGGGCATCACCGTAAACATCTTCTGTCCGGTGGTCAGGCTGACATAGGGATAGAACTCGCCGCTGGCTGCGTCCTGCACATAGAACGCACCGGTCGTATTGGCTTCATCCACCAGCCACAGCAGCGTCAGGGGCTTTACCAGACCCACGGCAGCGGGAACCTCCCGGTCACCGTACTGGATCGTGCCCAGCTCGAAGCCCTCCGGAAGTTCAATTCCCTCCAGATTTTCCGCCACATAAAGCGTGCCGCCGTCCACAGTCACAGAAACACGGGTGTCCTCCACCGGGGGCTCCGGGATTTCTTCCGGCTTCTCTTCTGGCTTTTCCTCCGGCTTTTCCGGCTTGGCTTCACCCTCCGGACGGGTGGTATGGATGGTATAGGTCTTGGTGCTGCCGTCCTCGGCGGTCACCGTAATGGTAGTGGTATTTTGACCCACCTTGAGCTTGGTGCCGGAAATGCTATAACGGGCATTTCCGTCCTTGGTAGAAAGGGACACTCTCAGCTTTTCTGTCCCCGCAGGCACAGAAACAGAATACTCGTACGTATCCGGGCTGAAGGCCGGGGACAAGCTGCCGGAGCCAACCTTCAGAGAGCTCAGCCGAGCTTCAGAGGAAGCCTGTCTGGGAGGATTGATGGTAACCGTACTCTTACCCAATCCCGGGGTAAAGGTTTCTGCTTCCACATTAGCAATTTCGCCATAGGTGGCGTTGACCACAGCCGTACCGGCCGCTTTTGCCTTAAATTTAAGGGAGAAGCTTACCTTCGTCGGGCCTTCCACAGAAAAGTACGACAGCTGAACACTGCCAGAACCACCGTTAACCATAGAGCCTCCACCGCCGCTGCCGGAAACATACTCCAAAAGAGAAGTATCATAGCTCAGCGTGGCATCCAAGGAACCGATGCCAGTATCCGAAGTTGCTGAAACACTGATGGTAAAGGTATCACCGACGGTGACCGAAGGGTCGCTGAAGGAAATTCGGCCGCCGGCCGCAGCCGCCTGAAAACTGAAGGTGGAAACCAGCGTCACCAGCGTCAGTACAAGGGCAAATGCCCGTTTGATATGTCGTTTCATACTCGTCCTCCGTTGTTACTGGGTAATTGAAGACATATGCAGGATCGTCTTCTGAATCCGGAGCAAATCCACCGAGGTGACTCTGCCGTCATGGTTGGCATCGGCAGCCGCAAGCTGCACACCGTTCAAAGCGGTCATACGCACGATATGCTTTTGAATACAGAGCAGATCCACACTACTGATTCGGCCATCTCCGTTGGAATCACCGTAAACAATAATGGAGTACTCCGCCTGCAGCGAACCGTCCGTACGAAGAATACGAACCTTCGCTCCCGTTCCCACATTGCCGCTCAGGGCATTTCCGTTTCTATCCACAACCTGTGCAGAACCGTTACTGACGCCCAGATTGGCGACCACCTGATCTGCGGTGTAGGGCACCGTGGGGAATCCGGAAATGGTCTTATCCGACTCGGACACCTTCAGATTGGGGTTCAGAATGGCATCCGTCACATCTCCCGTTCCGGGGTCCGGATCCACAGGAGGCTCCGGCGGTGCAGGCGGTTCCGGCTTCGAGATATTCGCATCCACATTCACCGTGTACACTCGCTCCTTGCCATTCTGAGCGGTAACGACCACATCAAAGGAATTGCTGCCGTTCTGCAGTTTAAAGGTACCGGTGCCCGCAATCCGTGCCGTGGAATCCATGGCGGTTGCGGAGATGGTAATCTCATCAATACCCTGATCCAGCACCAGATCGTAGCTGAGGGTATCAGGCGCAAATCCCGGAGTCATACCGGACTGGTTCACAGCCAGATCAGACAGCTTATTATTGGGGCTGCCGTCGCCCTTGGGCTTTCTGGTGGGCTGCTCCGGCATATTATCAAACACAGGGATTTCAAAAATCAGCTTCTCGGCTCGGGTGGTTTCATTATAGGCTTTGGAGATCGTATAGCCTTCGGCTGCCGCACCGGGCACATTAGTCATGTACTCATGGGTGTAGGGCGGATACTTATCACTTCCGACCACATTGAATTTCTTCAAATAGATCGTATTCTGCCCGTGTCCCACATAGTTGGAGGAATAGAAGTTGGCACCGCCCAAAATGGCACTATACCGATTGTCCCATGGACGGTTATAGCTTGTAGATCCATTATTGCCGCCCTTGGCATACCACAGGCCACGCTCAATGGGCCCCATGGTGCTGGTGGCGTATGCACCGATATTATAATAGTTATAGTAGCCTTCGTAGCCGGGAACCGTGCCGGAAATACCCCTGCCGCCATCCACGCCCTGCTCGTTGCGGATAATCGTAGCCAGCACATAGGGATTCATACTGTACTGCTTGGCTGCATCCATAATGACATCCACATAGGAATAGTCCTTACCGCCCTGAGAGAAACCACCTTCAAGGAAGGTACCTCTCACAATATTGGCCACTCCTTCCCGGGTCTGGCTTGCATCATAAGAATAATCAAGGAAGGTAAAGATGTAGTTGGAATCCAGATAGCTTCTGGGATCCATGTAATAGGCAATGATTTCATCCGACGCCTGAACCCAGCTGCCACCGTCGAAGGTGACCCAAGTGCTGGTATTCCAGTCATAAGCACCGGGAGCGGTGGACTTCCAAGAAGAAATGCTGGTCTTGGGTACCAGCGAATGACCTAGCTTAGACTCAGCTGCGATGGCGTCCTCCCAATTCGTGTGAGTATACACCGGCTTAAAAATCCAGTTTGGGTACAGCGCATGAATCGCCCAAAGATCGTCCCGGTAACTTGCCGGGAATTCGGAAATCATGGCTTCAAAATCCACATCGTCCTTATCTACCACGACCACTTCCACAAACCGTGCGGAAACATAGCCGTAATCGCCCCCGTACTCGATCTTATACCAAAGCGCACCGTCGTCGGCATTGGCTTCATCCACGATGGTGACCATGGCATTATTTTTCACATATCCCAGTTTATCGTAGGTCGTACCGGGACCGGATCGCACATAAAGCGAGGTAGCTGTGACTTTACCGGTTTTCTGCTCATACGCAGAGGCCCGGAACTGCGTTCCCAGCGATACCACCATCAGCAGGGTCAAAACCAACGCTGTGCCCCTGCGCAGCCGTTCTTTCAGTTTCATCATTTTGATCTCTCCTGTATACATAACAAGTAAATCCGTTCAATTTACATAAAGCGGCATTTTTACTTTGTATTATAACATGACTTCTTTTCACTTTCTACGCCTTTTTCCAATTTCATTCTAAATTTTCCGTCTTCTCCCCTGTTTCTTCCCATTCACGCACAAAACCCACCGTGCACATCACACTGTACACGGTGGGTCAAACGGCTCAGTTATCTTCCATCTCATCTTGCAGATACGGTTTTCCCCTAAAGTGGAACAAGGCAAGGGAAATCACTAATGTTGTGACCTCCGCCATGGGCATGGTAAGCCAGATTCCATTCACCCCAACCACCTGAGGCAGTACCAGAAGAAACACCACCACAAACACCAAAGAGCGAAGAGAAGAGATCACAGCAGAGGTAAGTCCGTCTCCCAACGCCGTAAAATAGCCCGACAGGAACACATTGATTCCGATAAACAGGAACACCGGGCTGAAATAATCCAGTGCAACCGACGTCAGTTCAAACACATGGCCGCTGTCCGCAAACAATCCGATAATGAAATCCCCGCTCAGGTACAGGACACCCATAATAGCTACCGCCGTAATGCCGATGGTCACAAAACTGTATCGAACCGTCTCTCTGATCTTTTCTTTATTGTCTGCACCCAGATTAAAGCTGACCACCGGAGCCGTTGCCACGGCGATGCCCATGTAGAAGGCAATAAAGAAATAATAGATGTACATGATGATGGTCACGGCTGCAACGCCGTCTTCTCCAAAGTGCTGCATGATGATCAGATTGAACAGCAGCGTGGTGATGCCGGTGGAAAGCTCGGTCAGCATTTCACTGCTTCCGTTGGAGCAGGATTTGCCAAGAATCCGAAGGTCAAGTTTGGGCTTGCAGAATCGGAGCGTGCTGTGCTTCAAGAAGTACACCAGCCCGATCACCGCACTGGCGCCGATGGAACACACGGTTCCCAGCGCCGCTCCGAGCGTGCCAAGTCTCAGCACGCCCACAAGCACATAATCCAGCACTACATTCAGTCCCAAGCCAACCACGGACATCTTCAATCCTACCTGCGGATTTCCGTCTGTACGAACCAGGTACTCAAAGAACAGCTTGAACGCCATGGGAATCGTTCCCGCAAATACCACCAAGGCATAAGGAAGCACATGAGGCAGCAAGGCTTTACTGGCACCCAAAAACACGGAGATGGGCTTGAGAAAGACAATACCGACAACCGTAAACAACACAGAGAAGATCAGCAGCACCAGCGAGATGGCACTGAAAATCTCATCTGCCTTTTTCCGTTCGTTTCTTCCCAGATACTCCCCGATCATCGCTCCTGCTCCGGTGGCAAGCATCACTGCCACACCGAAAATAACACAGGTAATGGGAATGACAATATTGATGCCGGCAAGCGCATCGGAACCGGCATACCGGGACACGAAAAAGCCATCAATGGTCGTATAAAAAGAAAGAAACACCATCGTCAGGATGGATGGCAGTAGATAAGTTAGGAATTGCCGATAAGACATCGGTTTTGCAAAAATATTCATACGGTCCTCCAAAAATATATCGTCAAGGCGATTCATGATCATGAAAGAGGGACAGCATACTTAGCTTCCTTGCTTTTTGCTGTCCTCTTCTATATAATAAAGTATATAGTAACTATATAGTAAAGGGGTAAAATCAACCAATGAAAGACATGTTTTCAGCTGGAGAACTAGCGAAACTGCAAAACATATCCAAGCAAACCTTGCTGTATTACGACAAACTGGGATTATTCAAGCCAAGCTACATAGATCCGGAAAACGGTTACCGCTATTACAGTGCCGACCAGCTGGACTATCTGGACACCATTCTCATCATGAAGAAGATCGGATTTTCCCTGAACGACATCAAAATGCACATGAAGCACTTCACCACGGAAAACAGCATGGTCTTTTTGCGAAATCAATTATCGGTGATTGACCGGGAGATTCAGGAGCTTTCTCTGATTAAAAACCGGCTGGAACACCGCTGTGAGCAGATGGATCACATGGACCCCGTCAAAGGCTCCAAGCCGAAGATTGCTTCCTCGGGTCCCATCTGCCTGCTCTGCCATGAGGTGGACAGGCCCTACGGCATGAAAGAGATCAGCATCGCCACCAAAAAATGCTATGCTCAGGCGCTGGGTCAAAATCTCCCGGTCTTTTTTCAGTGTGGAGTCTGCGTCCCTCTTGCCCAAATCAATGCCGGATGCTGCACAAAAGCAAAAACCGCCTTTCTCACCACGGAATATGTGCCCGACATTTCCAACATAAAACGACTGCCCGCAGGGCGGACGGTTTCCATCTACCATTTTGGAAATTACAGCAATATCGGGCAATCCTATGGAAAACTGCTGCAATTCTGCAGGCAGAATCGCCTGACCATTACCTCGGATTCCTACGAATTCTGCATCAACGACTATATCACTTCCAGATACGAGGAAGAGTTTATCACCAAAATCCTGTTTTACATTGACGATTAACCGGCATCTGCATCAGAGAATGCAAAAAACGAGGGAGCGTGCAATATACACGCTCCCTCGCAGCTAAATCGGATTCCAACTCTGGCGGAAAGAGGCTGAAGCAGAGGTCAAACAGCTTCGGCTCTATCTGCATTATGTCTACTAGAGAAAATTATGGTCAATCATACATTTCCGTAGAGAGATAATGGTCTCCCGTATCCGGCAGCAGGACAACGATGGTCTTTCCCTCATTTTCCGGGTGCTTTGCCAGTTCAATCGCAGCCCACAGGGCGGCGCCGGAGGAAATACCAACCAGAATTCCCTCGGTTCTCCCCATCTCCTTGCCCATATGCAGGGCCGCTTCATCCTCCACCGGCAGAATTTCATCATAAACGGTGGTATCCAGCACCTTGGGCACAAATCCGGCTCCGATTCCCTGAATTTTGTGTTTTCCGGCCACGCCTCGGCTCAGGTAGGGAGAATTTGCCGGCTCCACCGCTACTACACGGATGTCGGGATTCTGCTCCTTCAGAAAACGCCCGGCACCGGTGATCGTACCGCCGGTACCCACACCAGCCACAAACAGATCTACATTTCCGTCCGTATCCGACCAGATTTCCGGGCCAGTGGTGCGGTAATGGGCCTGTGCATTGGCGGGATTGTCAAACTGACCAGCCAAAAAGGCATGGGGAATTTCCTTCGCCAGCTCCTCCGCTCGGGCAATTGCGCCTGCCATACCCAGCTTGCCGGGGGTCAGCTCTAACTCCGCCCCGTAGGCCTTCATCAGCTGCTGGCGCTCCACACTCATGCTGTCCGGCATAACAATAATCACGCGGTATCCCCGGCTTGCACCCACCGCAGAAAGTCCGATGCCGGTATTGCCGGAGGTAGGCTCAATAATCACCGAACCCGGCTTCAGCACGCCCCGTTCTTCCCCATCCAGAATCATGGAAAGGGCCACACGGTCCTTGGCCGATCCGGCCGGATTGAAGGATTCCAGCTTTGCCAGAATGCGGGCGTGGAGCTGGTACTTCTCCTCCAGCTTGTGCAGTTCAAGCAGCGGCGTGCGGCCAATCAGGTCCTCCACGCCGGAATAAATACGGCTCATAGAATTCCTCCGTTTCATACAATTCCTACTGCGATTGTATGTCATCCCTCCCCCGGTGTCAACCGGAGAACGTGAATTTTAGACCATGCTAAAAAACAAACCCCCGTGACAAACTGTCACAGGGGTTTCTGGTGACCCATCGGAGACTCGAACTCCGGACACCCTGCTTAAAAGGCAGGTGCTCTGCCAGCTGAGCTAATGGATCATATAATGAACGGCAGAACCGTTTTTTAAATGGCTGGGATGGCGGGATTCGAACCCACGAGTGCAGGAGTCAAAGTCCTGTGCCTTACCGCTTGGCGACATCCCAAAACGAAGAAGAAAAGAAAAAAGTCAGATCGATTCATGCGAGCCGCTCTGACTTTTCCCTTAATTCTTATGGGGTGGATGAACGGAGTCGAACCGTCGGCCTCCAGAGCCACAATCTGGCGCTCTAACCAACTGAGCTACATCCACCATAGGGATCCGCTGGAATCGTGTGTGGCATCGAGTATTACTAGTATAAGGTGGTACGCCTGGAGGGACTCGAACCCCCGGCCCACTGCTTAGAAGGCAGTTGCTC
>JAHHSJ010000015.1 GCA_020025295.1 Oscillospiraceae bacterium
GTGTTGTACACTCAGTGATACCCAATCCAATTTAGAAAGGTGTGTATTGTTATGTTGAAAGGTATTTCTCCCCTGCTGTCCCCCGAGCTGCTGAAGGTGCTGGCTGAAATGGGCCACGGCGACACCATTGTCATCGGTGACGCCAACTTCGCCGCCGCCTCCATGGCTCAGGATCACATCCTTGTCCGCTGCGACGGTGTCAAGGGCTGCGACATTCTGGATGCCATCCTCTCCGTCATGCCTCTGGATGTATTCGTGGACGATCCCGTCCTCATCATGGACAAGGAATCCATCCATGCCGACATGGAATGCCCCATCTGGGACGAATTCAAGGCTGTCGTGGCAAAGCACGACGAGCGCGGCGCCAGCGCCTGTGCTATGATTCCCCGCGGTAAGTTCTACACCATGGCCAAGAATGCCTACGCTGTGGTGGCCACCACCGAGCCTTCCGCCTATGCCTGCGTCATCCTCCAAAAGGGTTGTGTCTGAGCATACGGAAAAAAACAAACAAAAAGCAACATTCATTTCCCGATATGAAGTCTACAGGAAACGGTCAATCAAATATTGGCCGTTTCCTTTTTTTCTCGGCAAAAACTCATATCCTCTTGCAGGATTATTTCAATTCGTAGATTGGTCTAATTTTCGTGAAATAAAAAACAGAAATACTAGAGAACCTGCACAATCAAAAAGTCAAGGCCTCTTTTATCGGCGGTTTGCCATAAATCGGGGGTGTGTTTTTGTGCGACTCTCCAAAAAACAAATTTACGGGCAAAAGTCAACAATGAATGATTTACAAAAGTATAAATTTGTGCTAAATTGACACTACCGAGGCGAGACCGTCTTGGTGAAAATACCTATATAGGAGGATATCAAGAAAATGAAAAAGCTAGTCGCTATGTTGCTGGCTCTCGCAATGGCCTTTGCTCTGGTCTCTTGCGGCGGCGGCAACGCATCCACCCCCGGTAGTGGCTCCAATCCCGGCTCCGTTTCCACCGACGAGAAAGAGCCTACTTCCGATGTCAAGTCTCCTGTTGAAGGTAAGAAGGTTGCTTACATCATGCTGATGACCCCCGCCACCATCTTCCAGATGTGGTCCGAGTCCTTCGAGGCTACCGCCAAGAAGCTGGGCATGGAAGCCAAGACCTTCTTCTGCAACGATAACGCAGATACCTGGAAGGAAACCGTTTCTCAGTGTGCAGCCGCTGGCTATGATGGCCTGATGGTTTCTCACGGCGGTCAGGAATATGCTTGGGACTACCTGAACGGTATCCTGGCACAGTATCCCGATCTGAAGATCGCCACCTTCGACACTCCTTTCAAGGATGCCAACGGTGAGACCGCTAAGATCGAGGGCGTCACTCAGTTCTTCCAGCAGGATGCCGGCTTCGCCGCTTCTCTGGTTGACGAGCTGCTGAAGCTGAATCAGGACAAGGTCGACGCCGGTGAGGCTGTCCGTATCCTGCAGGTCCAGCAGGGCGCCGGCTTCAACAGCCCCTTCGATCGTCGTCAGGTCGGCTATCAGCCCTACCTGGACAACGGCAAGATCGTCAATGTCGAGCGCATCGCTCCCATCGACAACTCCAACCCCACTTCCTCCATGCGTGATGTGACTGCTGCTACTCTGCAGAAGTACCACGACACCGAGGACATCGACGGTATCTGGTGCTGCTATGACGCTTACGCTCAGGGCGTGTATCAGGCTCTGGTCGAGGCCAACTCTCAGATCCCCATGGTCTCCGTTGACATCTGCAACGAGGACATCCAGTTCATGCAGGAAGGCAAGAACTGGAAGGCTTGCGCCACCACCAACTGGACTTCCAACGGCGAGTTCGCCTGCCGCGTCCTGGCTCTGGAGATGGCCGATGAGTACGATGCAATCGCTGCTGCTTCCTGCTACTACGCTGACATCGGCGCTTGGATGGAGATCCCCTCCACCATCGTCACTCAGGAGCAGGTTATGAGCGAGGAAGGCATCAACATCGAGAACCTGGATAAGGTTGCCGACGCTTCCTACACCGATGTTTCTTGGATGCCTACCTGCGATTGGATGGCTGAGCTGCTCGGTCACTAATCAAACCGGATCAATTTGATCCATACCGATAACACGTAGCAAAGCGGGGCGTCGGAATCCGTTCCGACGCCCCGAACTTCCATGCCGAGCCTGCAGGCTCAGGCCCGAGCCCCGAAGGCTTTGGAATGAAAGACTGAAAAGAGGGAATCTATGGATAAAATCACGCTTGGAACAAAAAAAGTTTCCATTGAATTTCCCGGCGTTAAAGCACTCTCAGATTGTGATTTTGAGATCAGCACCGGTGTGATTCACGCTGTTATGGGTGCGAACGGCGCTGGTAAATCCACTCTGATGAAGGTGCTGGCCGGCTCTAACCCCACCTATACCGGCGAAGTCCTGTACAACGGCGAACCCGTTGAAATCCGCAACCCCAAGACCGCAAAAGAGCTTGGTATTCAGATCGTGTATCAGGAAGTTGATATGGCTCTGATCCCCTCTCTGACCGTGGCCGAAAATGTTATGTTCAATGACACCGTCATGAACATGAAGGGCAAGCTCTTTATGAACTATGCCCAAGTTCGCAAGAAAGCAAAGGAAGTTCTGGCACGACTGAATGTGGATCTGGATGTCACCCAGCTCTGCAGCAAGCTGACTCTGGCTCAGAAGCAGATGGTTCTGATTGCCCGAGCAATCGAGAATAAGTGCAACTTCCTGATTCTGGATGAGCCTACCGCTCCTCTGTCTGACTCTGAAACTGACGAGCTGTTCAGTGTGGTCCGCCATCTGCGCGAGACCGAGAACATTGCCGTTATCTTTATCACCCACCGCATCCAGGAGGTCCTGCGTATCTGCGACAGCTACACCGTTATGCGTAACGGCGAGATCGTGGACACCACTCCCATTACTCCCGCGACTACTTCCAAGGAAATCGTGGACAAGATGCTGGGTCGTTCGTTTGAAGAAAACTTCCCCAAGGAAGCCTGTGATATTGGCGAAACATCCCTTGTTGTTGAGCATTTGACCGAGCGTGAAGGTCGTGTCAAGGATGTTTCCATGTACGTCCGCAAGGGCGAGATCGTTGGTCTGGCCGGTCTGGTCGGCGGCGGCAAGACGGAGTTGTGCAAGACTCTGTTCGGCGCCTACCGAGCTGCCAGCGGTAAGATCACTCTGAATGGTAAGGAACTGCACCTCAAGACTCCTACGGATGCGGTTAAGAACCGCA
Organism: Oscillospiraceae bacterium; assembly: GCA_020025295.1. Lineage (GTDB taxonomy): Bacteria > Bacillota > Clostridia > Oscillospirales > Oscillospiraceae > UMGS1766. Next base: position 3,234 of record JAHHSJ010000015.1, read on the forward strand.
TCGCTCTGGTTCCTGAGGAGCGCCGCAAGGAAGGCGTTCTGGTCAACGAGACCGTGAACTTCAACTTGGCTGCGGCCTGCTTGGACCGTTTCTGCCACCTGTCCTTCGTCAATCGGGGCGCTACCGCCAAGAATGCTTCCCACTTTGTCGAGGATCTGGGCATCAAGACTCCTTCGATCAATCAGAAGGTGGCCCTGCTGTCCGGTGGTAACCAGCAGAAGGTCGTCGTCGGTAAGTGGCTGGCCGCTGACTGCGACGTGTACATCTTCGACGAGCCCACCAAGGGCGTTGACGTCGGCGCAAAGATGGAAATCTTCCGCCTCATCAACCAGATTGCTAAGGAAGGTAACTGCGTGATCTACGCAACCTGCGAAAACTCTGAGCTGCTGAGTATCACCGACCGTATGTACGTTATGTTCGACGGCCGTATTACTGCTGAGCTGGAAACTGCTAAAACCAGCGAGGACGAGATCATGCACTACTCCACCGGTGCTACCGACGCCTTTGTGGCCGGTTGATCCCAGACAATCCATATTGGGAGGATAAAATTATGCTTCAAAATGCTAATGCTAAAAAGGCCGGCCGCATGCTGCTGAGCTGGGCCGCCGTCATTGTGCTTGTGCTGTCCGTGGTTATCTTCACGGTCATCAACGGCACCCGCTTCTTCTCCGTCGCTAACCTCGTTAACATCTTGCGTGCAATGTCCGTTCTGACCATCTTCGCTATGGCTGCTACCGTGTCCATGGCTCCCGATGGCTTCGATATGTCCGCTGCAACCCTCGGTACCTTCTGCGCCTATGTGTTCGCCTCTCTGTGCCTGTGGTTTGCTCTTCCCCTCTGGGCTGCAATCCTCATCACCGTGGTCTTCGCCATGGTCATGTATCTGTTGACCATGTTCCTGATTCTGGTCTGCAAGATCCCTGATATGCTGGCTACCTGCGCTCTGCAGTTCGTCCATCAGGGTCTGGGCCTGGCCTACACCGGCGGCTCCGCTGTTTCCGCTGGTCTGGGCGGCGCCACTTGGTTCGCTAAGCTGCACGGCGGCGACAACACCGCACTGGCTAAGGGCTGGTCCGACGGTGCTCGTGCCATCGGCAAGGAGCCTTGGATCTACATCATCATGATCGCCTGCGTCGTTATCTGCTGGGTCCTGCTGGAGCGCACCAAGTACGGCCGCTACCTGTACGCTATGGGCGGCAACCGCACCGCTGCTAAGCTGTCCGGTATCAATGTTAAGAAGATGCGTTTCATGGCCGGTATGTTCGCCGCTGTGTTCATCGCCATCGGCGGTATCATGGTCTGCTCTCGTAACCTGGCTGCTCAGATCAACGGCTCCGACTCCTACCTGATGAGCTCTCTGGCTGCTGTCTTTATCGGCCGTTCCGTCGGCGGTGCTGAGAAGCCCAACGCTCTGGGTACTGCCATCGGCGCTCTGCTGATCACGGTTCTTGAAAACGGTTTGACCATGTCCGGCGTTATGTACTATGTGCTTCCCGCCGTCAAGGGCGCCGTCCTCTGCCTGGCTCTGATCGCTGCTTACGCCACCTCCAAGGAGGACTAATCTCCGGAAGTGACACGGCTCAAATGCAGCTTTTTCCGGCTGCTTTGACCACCATTTTTCCGAACATGATTAACGGGGTGTTGTGAAAAGCTCACAACACCCCGTTTTTCCGCTTTTGTTGCAAATTTTGCCCCTGTTTTCCGGTAAAATATCCCCCTCTTTCCTTTGGGGTTTCTTGTTTTTTGGTTTTTGACCACCCCCTATGTTTGCAATGTCCGTTTTTGTTGACTTTGTGGTTTTTTGTCCGTTTTATTATTGACAGATTCGTGCAAACGAGGTACAATATAAACAAGAATTTAGGTGGGTTTACCCATCAACGAAAAAATCAATCATCCATATTATTAAACGGAGGGAACTATCATGTCCAAGTTTGATTCTTATTTTCTGATGAAGTCTGACGACGCAATCGAGTACGCTCAGTACAAGCTGCCCCACTTCGGTTGGGATACCGCCTCCATGACCTGCAAGGAGATCGGCGACGGCAACCTAAACTTCGTCTTCAAGGTGCAGGACGCTCAGGGCCACAGCGCCATCATCAAGCAGGCCGGTGACTCCGCCCGTATCTCTCAGGATATGAAGCTGGACACCGATCGTAACCGCATTGAGTCCGAGATCCTGATTCTGCAGGGCAAGCTGGCTCCCGGCTATGTGCCCGAGATCTACTTCTATGACACCGTCATGAGCGCTTGCGGTATGCAGGATCTGAGCGATCACATGATTATGCGTACTGCTATGATGCAGCACAAGGTCTTCCCCAAGTTCGCCGACCAGATCTCCACCTTCCTGGCTCAGGTTCTGATGGGCACCACCGACGTGGTCATGGATCATCAGGAGAAGAAGGACCTGCAGCGCAAGTACATCAACCCCGAGCTGTGCGACATCTCCGAGGCTCTGGTGTTCACCGAGCCCTACAACGATGAGAAGCATCGCAACAATGTCTTTGCTCCCGTGGCTGACTTTGTTAAGGAAAAGCTGTACGACGACGAGGCTCTGCATTGCGAAGTCGCTAAGTGCAAGATGGACTTCATGACCCGTGCTCAGTCCCTGATTCATGGCGACCTGCACACCGGCTCCATCTTCATCAACGAAGAGTCCACCATGGTCTTTGACCCTGAGTTCTGCTTCTACGGCCCCATGGGCTACGACATCGGCAACATCATCGCCAACATGATCTTCGCTTGGGCGAACGGCGACGCTGCCGGCAACAAGGAGTTCTGCGCTTGGGTTGAGTCCGTTCTGGTCGACGTCATCGACATGACCATGACCAAGATGCGTGCTTACTACGAGGAGCACGTCACCGATACCATGTGCAAGAACAAGGCTTACATGGAGTACTATCTGGACACCATTCTGGCTGACACCGCTGCTATCTCCGGCATGGAGATGATCCGCCGTATCGTGGGCATGGCCAACGTCAAGGACATCACCACCATCGCCGACGAGGCAAAGCGTGCTCGCGCCGAGAAGATCTGCATCACCGCCGGCATCGACTACATCATGAACCGCGATGCCAAGAAGAACGGCAAGGACTTCCTGGCTGTTCTGACCAACGCCATCGCCGCTGTCGACGCTCAGTAATCTCAAGTAATTTTATAACTGTCCCGGTTCCCGCTGCGGAACCGGGAGCATAAAAAAAGGAGAATTTACTCATGGAAAATGCTCTGAATATGGATACCGTTCGTCTTTCTGACGATCTGAAGCATGTTGTCCTGCTGGACCAGACCCTGCTGCCCAACGAGACCAAGTACCTGACTCTGGACAAGGCCGAGGATATTTGGGAAGCCATCTACGCTCTGCGTGTCCGTGGCGCCCCCGCCATCGGTGTTTGCGGCGCTTATGCTTACTATGTGCTGGCAAACCAGATCGAGACCGAGAACATGGACGAGTTCGTCGAGCTGTGCACCAAGATGATGGAGTATGTCAACTCTTCCCGTCCCACCGCTGTCAACCTGTCTTGGGCTTTGAACCGTATGCACGGCGTTCTGATGGCTGAGAAGGACAACCTGAGCGTGGCCGACATGAAGGTCCGCCTGATGAAGGAAGCCAATGACATCCGTGAGGAAGACATCCAGATCAGCCGCAACATCGGTCAGTATGGCTTTGAGCTGCTGGAGAAGCTGGGCAAGGGCGTGGGTGTCATGACCCACTGCAACGCCGGCACTCTGGCTACCGCCAAGTACGGCACCGCTCTGGCTCCCATGTACATCGCTCTGGAGAATGGCTGGGACGGCAAGAAGGATCTGCACGTCTACTGCGACGAGACCCGCCCCCTGCTGCAGGGTGCCCGTCTGAGCGCTTATGAGATGCAGGCTGCCGGCATTGACACCTATGTGCAGTGCGACAACATGGCTTCTTACAGCATGAAGGAAGGCAAGATCGGCATTATCTTCGTGGGCTGCGACCGCGTTGCTGCCAACGGCGACTTTGCCAACAAGATCGGCACCAGCGGCGTGGCTATCATCGCCAAGCACTATGGTATCCCCTTCTATGTCTGCGCTCCTTCCTCCACCATCGACATGACCATGGAGTCCGGCGATGAGATCCACATCGAGCAGCGCCCCGCCAACGAGGTCACCGAGACTTGGTACGCCAAGCGCATGGCTCCCGAGGGAGTTGGCGTCGTGAACCCCTGCTTCGATGTCACTGACCACAGCCTGGTCACCGGCATCATCACCGAGAAGGGCATCGCTTACGCCCCCTTCAAGGAGAGCTTTGAGGCTATGGGCATCAAGCCCGTCGAGAAGTTCGTCGACAAGAAGTAATAAAAATTGGGCGGGCCCGAAAGGGTCCGCCCAAAAGAAGTTCCGTTTATCAATAGATACGAACCTGTTCCCGATTCAGGAATTCCTTCCACTCCGGAGAGAATTCCCGATCGCAAACAATTCCGTCCAGCAGGCTGACCGGTCCCACCTGAGAGAAGGAGTCAAAGCCCAGCTTGGAATGATCCACCACCAAATACTTCGTCTTGGCGTGGTCCAGCATGATGCGGTGCATGGTTGCCGCCACATCGTTGGTGTCGGTGATACCGTGCTCAATGCTCACGCTTCGGCTGGAAATGAACGCCTTGTCCACATAGTACTGTTTGAGATTCCGGATAGCGTACTCGCCGCCAAAGCTCTTGGTGCTGCTGGAGTACTCTCCACCAATCAAAATCAAATTCACCGTAGCGGAAGCAGACAGGATATTGGCGATTTCCAGCGAACTGGTCAGCACCGTCAACTTTCGGTCTGCTATTTTTCTGGCAATGGACCAGTCGGTGGAGGAACCGTCCAAGAAGATGATGTCTCCGGACTGGATCAGCGGCTCGCACTTCTTGGCAATCAGGTCCTTCTCCTCGATCAGCGTTACCTGTCTCGTGGAAATGTCTATATCGTTCTGGACACCGTCCAGGATGTAGGCGCCTCCATGAGTCCGGATCAGATCTCCATTCTCTTCCATGGCTCTCAGATCCCGTCGAATCGTTTCCTTGGTTACATTCAGACGAGCGGCCAGATCGGTAATCGTGACACTTTTGCGTTCCTGCAGTTGTTCTTTTATGGCATTTCTTCGGGCAATCGCAAGCATGTTTGCATCTCCTTTTTTGCTTTTGTTGTTTTGTGTTGTTTTTAGCATAGCACAACCAAAAACGAAAGACAAGAGGTGTTCTCTTATTTCACTCTCAGGAGGTTATCCTTATGAAGTTCAAAGGTTATTCGGATGAAGTTCTGCTCTCTCAGCTCCACGGCCGCTTCAGCGTTTCCTATGTGATTCACGCCGACGAAGCGACTGCTCTGGAGATGGCAAAGGCCGTTTGCGTCGAGCAGACGGTGGAATTCCCTGCCGCTCACATTGAGTGCGATGCCATCCACTCCGACATTATCGGTCGTTTGGAGTCGTTCGAGCCCTGCGAGGACGGATTCCGGGCACTCATCAGCTACTCCGATCAGTGCGCCACCGAGGAATTCACCCAGTTCTTCAATGTGGTGTTTGGCAACTCCAGCCTGCTTCCCGGCATCACCGTGGAGCACATCAACCTGTCCGAGCAGCTTCTGAAGTGGTTCCCCGGCCCCAAGTACGGCATCAAGGGTATGCGTGAGCGTCTGGGCGTCTATGACCGCCCCATCGCTTTCACCGCTCTGAAGCCTCAGGGTCTGCCCACCGAGGCACTGGCTGACGAGGCTTACAAGTGCGCTCTGGGCGGCGTGGACCTCATCAAGGATGACCACGGTCTGATGAACCAGACCTTCTCCACCTACAAAGACCGCGTCAAGGCCGTCTGCGAGGCCGTCCGTCAGGGCAATGAAGAGTCCGGTCACCACACCGGCTATGTGCCCAACCTGAGCGGCAGCTTCGACACGATTATGGATCGCGTCCACTACGCAGAGGACTGCGGCGCCGCCGGCGTCATGTTGGCGCCCGGTCTGGTGGGCTACGACACCGTCCAGTATGTTTCCACCCATACCGAACTGCCCATCGTGGCACATCCCGCTATGGCCGGCTGCATTCTGGACAAGGGCAGTGGCGGATTCGCCTGCGGCTGCACTCTGGGTCAGCTTCCCCGTCTGGTGGGTGCGGACATCACCGTGTTCCCCAACTTCGGCGGACGCTTCTCCCTCTCTCAGGCTCAGTGCCGTTCCATCGTGGATATGTGCACGGAAACGTGCGGCGATATGCCCACCATTTTCCCCTCTCCCGCAGGCGGCATGACCTTCGAAAAAATCGACATTATGAAGGATTTCTACGGAACCGATGTTTCTCTGTTGATGGGCGGCGGTCTGTTCACTGTAACGCCCGATCTTCCCGGAAATTGCAAGAAATTCGTAGAAATGCTTTCAAAATAATGATATAATGACGAAACCACCATCTTCAAAGAATCGAGGTTGGAACAGTGGATTACAGAATCAGAGATGACTACCCCAGCGATTACGAAGCAAAGAAAGCGATCCTGGAAGTCGGCCGCAGAATGTATGCCAAGAATTTCGTGGCATCCAACGACGGCAACATCAGCTGCAAAGTCAGCGACAACACAGTTTGGTGCACTCCCACCGGCGTTTCCAAGGGCTATATGACCGATGAAATGCTGGTTCTGATGGACCTGGACGGCAATGTGCTCAAGGGCAGCTGCAAGCCTTCCAGCGAAATCAAAATGCACCTGCGGGTCTACAAGGAAAACCCCAAGGTGAAGGCGGTTGTGCACGCACATCCCCCCGCAGCTACCAGCTACGCCATTGCCGGTCTGCCTTTGAACTCCGCCATTCTGACGGAGGCCGTCATGGGCATCGGTGAGATCCCCGTGGCTCCCTACGCCATGCCCGGCACGCAGGAAGTGCCCGACTCCATCGCTCCCTTCGTCAACACCCACAACGGCTGCCTGCTGGCAAACCACGGCGCACTGACTTGGGGCAACGATGTGATGGAAGCTTGGATGCGCATGGAATCCATTGAATACTACGCTCTGGTCAGCATGTACACCCGCGGCCTGATCGGTCAGGCCAACGAGCTGACCTGCGCTCAGGTGGATCGCCTGATTGAGCGCCGCACGAACAGCGGCATCACCACCGGCGGTCGTCCTCACTGCCGTTCCTGCGAAGAAGCAGCCGGCACCTGCACCACCTGCGGCACTCCTGCTCCCGAAGCAGCTCCCGCCGCCAACAGCACCCAGTCTGACATCGACCAGGTGGTTCAGATCGTGCAGAACATCCTCTCTTCTCAGCGTTTTAACTGAGAACTGATTCGGATGCTGCACTCCCCACAGAAAGTTGGTGATCCATAGATTGGCACTTGATACAACTACTATCCGCAACTGCGTTTTGACCGTACTCGCTCAGCAGGGCAGCAAATATGTCCCCGTTGGCATCTCTGCCCGCCATGTTCATCTGAGCAAGGCGGACATCGAGCGGCTCTTCGGGCCCGGCTATCAGCTGACCCCCCTTAAACCGCTGGCTCAGCCCGGTCAGTTCGCAGCTAAAGAGCAGGTGACTTTGGTGGGTCCCAAGGGCACGATTGAAAAGGTACGCGTTCTGGGTCCCGCCCGTGGCGATACTCAGGTCGAGGTTGCCTTTACCGATGCTATGCGTCTGGGCGTGAAAAACTGCCCCGTCCGTATGTCCGGTCATCTGGATGGCACACCCGGGCTCCGCTTAGCCGGTCCCGCCGGAGAGATTGCCATTGACCACGGTTTGATCGTCGCAGAACGGCACCTGCATCTCAGTGAGGCTCAGGCCCTCGCCTACGGCGTGAAAAACGGAGATTCCGTTTCCGTCTTGGTGGAAGGCCCCCGTCCCGTCACCCTCAACGGCGTCATCTGCCGTGTCGGTCCCGGACATGAGCTGGAGATGCACATCGACACCGATGAGGCAAACGCCTGCTGCCTGACCAACGGCGCTCTGGTCCAGATGCTCCTGCCCAGCCAGACCCCGATTGTCCCCCAGCCCTGCTGCACTCCCGTTCGTGCTCCGGTAACACCTCCGGCTCCGGCACCTGCGCCGACACCGGCACCTACCCCCGCCCCCGTGGCTGCTGCTCCTGCGGCAGATCCGGTCCCGGCGGAAGATCCGCTGGATCTGGTCACTGAACGGGACATCAATGACGCATTCCGGGACAACCATTCCTGCGTCTATTGTGAGAAAAAAGCCCTGATTACCCCTGCCGCCGCAGACCGTGCCGCAGAAACGGGAATCAAAATCGTTCGCGTCTGAGGAGGTGTGAGCCATGCAAATTGCACGAGTGGTGGGCAATGTCGTCAGCACCAGCAAGTCCGAGAAGCTTCAAGGACTGAAGATGCTGCTGGTCAAGCCCATTGATCTGGAAACCTTTCAGGAAAAGGGCAATGTCATCGTCGCATTCGACACCGTGGGTGCCGGCGAAGGTGAAGTGGTAATGCTCGTTTCCGGTTCGTCCTCCCGTCAGACCGCACTGACTGAAAACAGACCTTCTGACACGGCTATTATCGCAATTATTGATTACATTGATTTGAACAATAAGCGCATTTTCAGCAAGGAAAAAGACCACAAAAACTAAAAGAAGGTGATTAACGAATGCTTTCCAAAGAGCAGATCGAGCAGATCGTTCAGATGACGATTGCTCAGATGAACGGTAAAACGCCTGCCGCAGTTCCCTCCCCCAGCGGAAACGGCTGGATGTTTGACCGTGCCGAGGATTGTGTCGACGCCGCCATTGCCGCCCAGAAGAAACTGATTGCCATGTCCATGGCAGATCGGGAAAAGCTGATTGTTGCGATGCGTCAGGCTGCCCGTGACAATGCAGAGCATTTGGCCCGCATGGCTCACGAGGAGACCGGCTACGGCAACGTCCCCGACAAAATCGCTAAGATCATGCTGGTGGCGGACAAAACCCCCGGTACCGAGGACATCGTTCCCCGTGTCTTTACCGGCGACCACGGCATGACTCTGGTGGAGCAGGCACCCTTCGGCGCGATTGGTTCCATCACTCCCTCCACCAACCCTCCCGGAACGGTCGTTAACAACTCCATCAGCATGATTGCCGCTGGCAACGCTGTGGTGTATAACCCCCACCCCTCCGCAACCAAGAGTTCTCAGGAAGCCATGCGTATCCTGAACGAGGCCATCGTGGCGGCCGGCGGACCCATGGGTCTGATTTGCTGCCCTACCAAGCCCAACATGGAGACCAGCAAGGTGATTATGAATCACCCCAAGATCAAGCTTCTGAGCGTCACCGGCGGCGAGGCCGTTGTGGGCGTGGCCATGAAGACCGGCAAGAAGTGCATTGCCGCCGGTCCCGGCAACCCCCCTGTAATCGTGGATGAGACCGCTCTCATCCCCAAGGCCGGCAAGGACATCGTGTTCGGCGCCAGCTTTGACAACAATGTTCTCTGCGTGGCGGAAAAGGAAGTCTTCTGCGTCAACTCTGTGTTTGACCAGCTGCTTTCCGAAATGCAGAAGAACGGCGCATGGCTGATCCACGGCGACGACATCGACAAGATCGTCAACACCGTGCTGATTCAAAAGGATGGCCGCTATGTCATCAACCGCAAGTTTGTGGGACATGACGCCACCTACATCATGGACGCTTCCGGCGTATCCTACTCCGGCAAGCCCCGTCTGGTCATCGCCGAAGTTCCCTTTACCCATCCCTTTGTTCAGGTTGAGATGCTGATGCCCGTTCTGGGCTGCGTCCGCTGCCAGTGCGTGGATCAGGCTATTGACTGGGCCGTTCAGGCCGAGCATGGCAACTGGCACTCCGCCATGATGCACTCCACCAACTATCTGAACATGACCAAGGCTGCTAAGGCGCTGAACACCACCATCTTTGTGAAAAATGGTCCCTCCACCGCCGGTGTCGGCTTTGAAGGTGAAGGCTATGCAACATTGACCATTGCCACTCCCACCGGTGAAGGCCTGACCTCTGCCCGCAGCTTTACCCGTGCTCGTCGCTGCGTGCTGGAGGATGGCTTCCGTATCATTTAATTGCCTATGGGACTGATTGAACAGATTTTTGACGCCGGCGTTGTTGGTGCCGGCGGCGCCGGATTCCCTACGGACCGCAAGCTGAACTGCAAAGCAGAAATCTTCATCGTCAACGGCATCGAGTGTGAGCCTCTGCTCCGAGTCGACCGCCGTACCATGGAAACCCATGCGGATGAGATCGTCCGCACCGTTCGCGCGATTCGGGATCACCTCGGCGCAAAGCGCGCAGTGATCGCGCTGAAAAAGCATTATCATGACGCAGTTGCCGCTCTGACCGCCGCTACCAAGGGCACCAAGGTGGAGCTTTACCTCTCCGATTCCTTCTACCCCGCCGGCGACGAGCAGAACTTGGTTCACTGCGTGACCGGCCGCACCGTTCCCACCGGCGGCATCCCTCTGGATGTGGGCTGCGTGGTGAGCAATGTGGGCACGGTAGTCAACATCGCACACGCCATGCAGGGCATTCCTGTCACGGATAAGATGGTCACCGTGGGCGGCTCCGTCGCGCATCCCGTCACCGTGACCTGCCCCATCGGCACTCCGCTGCGTCAGCTTCTGGATGCAGCCGGCGGCGCCATCGGCGACTGCACCTTCATTGTGGGCGGTCCTCTCATGGGCAAGCTCACCGATGACCTTAACCAGCCGGTCACCAAGACCACCGGCGGTCTGCTGGCCATCCCCCGGAATCATCCTCTGGTGGCGAAAAAATCCACCTCTCCCCGGGATGCGGTCATCGCCAGAGCGGCCTGCAGTCAGTGCTCTATGTGCACCCAGCTGTGTCCCCGCAATGCCATGGGTCTGAATGTGCAGCCCCATCTGGCCATGCGTGCTCTTGCCAGCGGCAACCCCACGTTGCTGGGTGATGTCAACGGCATCTTCTCCTGCTGCGACTGCGGTCTTTGCACCTACTTCGCCTGCAACTTCGGCTTGAAGCCCAGTCAGGCCATGCAGAAGGCAAAGGCACAGCTGATTCAGCAGGGTATCAAGCCTCGCAAGGAAGTCAAGTACGATTCCGATTCCGGCATCGACAACAAGCGCCTGCCTACCAGCCGCCTGCTGCTCCGTCTGGATCTGAAGCAGTATGATGTGGACGCCCCCATGGGTCCCACCTTGACCTGCGATGATGTGCGTATCCCCCTGCGGATGCACATCGGCGGCCCCGATTCTCCTCTGGTCTCCGTCGGTCAGAGTGTCAAGCGCGGTCAGCTGATCGCTTCCCCCCAAGGCATGGGTGCCAACATCCACGCCTCCATCGACGGCACCGTCACCGAGGTGAACGGCGAATTCATTGAGATAAGGAAGTGAAGCTATGGGTGCCATCGGTATGAATGAAGTTATGAGCATCCCCACCGGCATCCTGGCTTGCGATGCCATGCTGAAGGCTGCTGATGTAACTCTGGTCAGCGCAGGCTGTGTCTGTGCCGGCAAGTACTACATCGTGGTTTCCGGTGATGTGGCTGCCGTTCGCTCCGCTGTGGAAGCGGGTGCCGAAGTGGCAGAAAGCCTGCTCATTGACAGCCTGATTATCCCCAATGTGGATCCTCAGGTCGCCCCCGCCATCTCCGCCTGCACCGCAGTGGATCGGCTGAACGCGCTGGGCATCATGGAGACCTATTCTCTCTGTGCCGCCGTCAACGCTGCAGATGCCGCCGCCAAGGCTGCAGATGTGGATCTGCTGGAGGTTCGTCTGGGTCGTGGCCTGGGCGGTAAGTCCTTCATCCTGCTCACCGGCGAAGTCGCCGCTGTGAACGCCGCTATCAGCGCCGCTGAGAGTCTGGAAGAGACTCAGGGCCTGATGGCAAAAAGTGCTGTAATCCCCTCGCCTCATCCCGATATGCTGAAGGCGATTGGATAAATCATCCCACCGGGAAAACTCAAACCAAAGAATCTATATTTATACGGAGGTTTTTAACATGAAAGAAGCATTGGGTATGATCGAAACTCGCGGTCTGATCGGCGCCATCGAGGCTGCTGATGCTATGGTTAAGGCTGCAAATGTTCATCTGATCGGCAAGTCTCAGATCGGTTCCGGTCTGGTCACCGTTATGGTCCGTGGCGATGTGGGCGCTGTCAAGGCTGCCGTCGACGCCGGTGCCGCTGCCGCTAAGCGCGTTGGCGAGCTGTACGGTGTCCATGTGATTCCTCGTCCCCATTCCGATGTGGAGTCCATCCTGCCCTCCATGGATCGCGTCGAGGAATAATCTATGTATACCGGCGTGGTTGCCGGATCGGTCGTTGCAACCGTGAAAGACGAAGGTCTGGACGGTGTTCCGCTGCTGGTCGTTCGTAAGATCGAAAATGGCAAGGAAGCCGGATTGATCGTCGCCGCAGATCAGACCCGTCAGGCTGGCATGGGGGACTTTGTCTACCTGATCGGCTCCAAGGAAGCTTCCCGTGTGTTCCGGGACGCCAAAGTGCCGACCGACGCCTCGATTGTGGGTTTTATCGACTCGTATAACGAAGTGCTGTAAAGAAAGGAGTGATTATCGAATGCGGCTTGCGAAAGTGGTAGGCAATGTTGTTTCCACCATCAAAGAGGAAGGCTATACCGGCTACAAATTGATGCTGGTGCAATATCTGGAGCCTGACAGCACCCCTACCGGCCCTCGCATGATCGCCTTCGACTGTGCCGATGCCGGTATTGGGGACATTGTTCTGGTCAACATCGACGGCGGTGCAGGCAATATGCTCCTGGACGACGATCATGTCATCGTAGATCTGGTGATCTGCGGTTTGGTAGATAGTTACACGGCATTTGGTGAAGAAACGATCATCCACTACTAGAATCCCGAAGAACGGGGCGGAAAATCCGCCCCGTTCTTTTTTATCCACAAAAAAAGAAGGGCCGTGTGACCTTTTTCCGGTCACACGGTCCTTTTATCGGTTTTATTATTTGCCTGCGATGGACAGTTCCTTCACCAGCACGGTGGGAGAACCGAAGTTGGTCACTCCGGTGGCACCGGGCAGCTTCAGGTCGTTTGCCACAGCGGTGATCCGCTCCAGCACCTCATAGAAGTTGCCTGCCACAGTGAAGGACTTCACGGGAACGGTCTTTTTGCCGTTCTCAATGAGGAATCCGCCGCTTTGCAGGGAGAAATCGCCGCTGATGGGGTTGGCTCCGGCATGGAGTCCGCCCAGCGAATCGATATAGACACCCCGCTCCACGCCAGAAAGCAGTTCTTCTTCGCTCTGCTCACCGGGAGCCAGATAGAAGTTGAAGGGGCGGACGGACACGGGCGCCTTATAGCCTGCCTTGGAGGCATTGCCGGTAGTGGAAGTGCCTGCCTTCGCCGCCGTCTTGCGGTTATGGAGCAGGGTCATCAGCTTGCCGCCGGACACCACTTCCTTGCGCACCGTGGGGCTGCCCTCTGCGTCAAAGGGCATGGGCAGGGGACTCAGGGGACAGAAGGGATCGTCCACCAGCGTGACGGCAGGGGACGCCATAACGGTACCCTCCTTGCCTTGCAGCTTGCTGAGGCCCTTCTGGGCGTTCTCTGCGGAGAACACCACGGAGTAGCAGGCCAGCAGATCTGCCATGGCATCAGGAGAAAACACCACCGGGCAAACGGCGGTTTCCGGCACCTGTGCGTTCAGCTTGGCTCTGGCCTTGTTCACGGCACGGGTGCCGATTTCCGTGAGGTCCATAGCGGTGAGATCGCCGGTGCGCAGCTCATAGCCGTCGCTCAGCTCCTCACCCTCCTGCACCACTGCCTGAGCGAGCACTGCCGTCAGCATGCCCTCGTAGTTCAGGTCAAGGCCCTTGGAGTTGGTGATGGCGATGCGGGTGCGCTCCTCTACCAGCTCCGCAGAGCAGCCGTCGGTGACGCTGGGATGCGCGTCGTAGATAGCCTGCTCCGCCTTCAGCGCCAGCTCCACCAGCGTGTCCGTGCCGGGCATGGCTGCGTCGGTGCGCTCCACGCTCTGGTAGCTCTGTCCGCCCTCGCCCAAAAACACCGGGTCGTCGGTTTCCAGCACGGCGGCATTGTCTGCCGCACGGCGCACCAGAAGTTCGGCTTCTTCCTCATTCAATGCCTCGGTAGAGGCGTAGCCCATCTTTCCATCCACGATGCAGCGGAAGCACACGCCGCCGTCCACGGCACTGGAGAAGGACTGAATCTCGTGACGGAAGGTGCTGACCTCGGCATTTTCCGAAGTCTGATAGTAAAGCTCATAGTCGGCAATGCCCAGTTCCTGAGCCGCCTTGACCACCAGCGTTTTGAATTCTGCAAATTCCATGCTGCAATCCCTCCTTATCTGCCGCCCACGGTGATGGAGGACACACGGATCATAGGCTGACCCACATTGGTGGGAATGCTGCCGCTGGAGGAGCCGCACATACCCTGATCCATCTGCATATCCATGCCCACCATGTCGATGTCCTGAATGACCTGACTGCCGGTGCCCACCAGGCTGGCGCCGCGGACCGGCTCGCAGATCTTGCCCTTGCGGATGATATAGCCTTCATTGACCGCAAAGTTGAACTGTCCGGTCACCGGGTTGACGCTGCCGCCGCCCATCTGCTTGGCGTACAGGCCGTACTCAATGGAGGAAATGATGTCCTCATTGCGGTCCGTGCCGGGAGCGATGTAGGTGTTGGTCATACGGGAGGTGGTGGTGTACTGATAGCTCTGACGGCGGGCGCTGCCGGTGGAGGGCATACCCATGCGGCGGCCATTGAATTTGTCCACCATGTAGCTCTTGAGAATACCGTTCTCAATCAGCACATTGCGCTGCGCCGGAGTACCCTCGTCGTCAATGTTGATGGAGCCCCATGCGCCGGGAATGGTGCCGTCGTCGATGGCGGTCACTTTGGGGTTGGCGATCTGCTGACCCAGCTTTCCGGCGAACTGGGAACGGCCGTAGGCCACAGCGGTGGCCTCCAAAGAGTGGCCGCAGGCCTCATGGAAAATAACGCCGCCAAAGCCGTTGTCGATGGCTACCGGCATAATACCGGCAGGGCAATAGCCGGCTCCGGCCATCACCACAGCCTGTCGGGCTGCCTCTTCACCCACTGCCTTGGGGTCGATGGTGTCGAACATCTCCAGACCCATGCGGCGGCCGGGACGGCAGCTGCCGGTCTGAGTCTCGCCGTTCACCTCAGCCACGGCCTGAATGACCATGCGGGTGCGAATCTGGCGGTCCTGTGCATAGGTACCCTCGGTATTGGCAATGAGGATCTGATGGTCCACATCCAGCAGCGTGCCGGTGACCTGACGCACGGCGTCATTGTAGTCACGGGCGGCAAAGTAACCCTCCTTCAGCAGCTCCACCTTCCGGGCGTTGCTGACCGTAGAAGGCACAATCCGGATGGGATGGATGTCCCCAAACAGGCGTTCCTGCAAGCAAATGGAAATTTCCGCCTTGCCCTCACCCAGTGCCTGTGCCGCCTGCTCTGCGCAGCGGAGCAGACCGGCCTCGCTGGTGTCCACCGTGGACGCCATGACGCTCCGCAGGCCCTTGAACACCCGGACAGACGCACCGGCAATCAGTGCATCATCCACCGAGTTCACCTTGCTGTCCACCATGTTGACCGCATGGTCAACGGTGTGCTCTGCAAACAATTCAGCGTAATCCGCACCGGTAGACACGGCCTTTTCCAGAACACGCTGACAAATCGCTCTTGAAATCATTTCGTTCCTCCTTTGGTTTTTTGATTTGTTTCCCATTGTAGCACAGTTTCCAGTCCCGGTCAAAGCACTCTTCCGGGCATTTCATCTCCGCATTCCTTCGCAACCGCCCTTTCAGGCCACAGATGCCCCACCACCGGGTTTTCCCGTCCTTTGCAGGTGTTTAACTCCTGTAATCCTTTCCCGTTCCTGCCCCCCCACAAGCCGTACAGCAGAGTCGGAGCAAAAAAGGGAGCGAATCCAACCCGATCCGCTCCCCTGCACAATTCCGTACTCCGGATTATTTGTCTCTTCTTCCTGCGACAAAGTTGACCACAGCCGCACCGATAAAGCCCACGATCAGACCGACGGCAATCTTCTTCATCACCAGACCAATCACCAGTCCCACGCCAATGGCTGCATACACCAGAACCGGCGTCTTTTTCGGCTTATTTTCATCTGAATGAATCATAAAGCGAACGCTCCCCTACCAAATGATTTGATCTTTAGTATAGCACCTGTCTCCGGTCATGAATTGGAAAAAACGCCGCCCGGCTTCTTCCGGGCGGCGCATATTTCATCCGATTTGACTTGCGGAGCAGAATCAGCCGTTGATGTAATTGCTGAGGCCAACCATCTTATAGTAGCCGGCGGTTGCACCCTGATCGGGCACACCGACGCACTGAGCGGCATGGACTGCGGCCTTGCCGAAGACGGGCACCATGTTGCAGGTGGCATCCACACCGGCCTTGGCAGCTTCCACAGCGGCGTCAATGACGGCCTTCAGAGAAGCGGCAGGATCTGCGGCGACGCAAGCCTTGGCAGCCTCGGCGGCAGGCAGAACCGCATCATAAATGGTGCGCTGACCGGCCTCGCACTTGCCGCGCTTCTGGACACCGGCGGCAAAGCCCGTCAGATAGTCCGCCAGAGCGGCGCCGTCCAGTTCCGTCTTGCCTTTGAGGGCCTTACCGCCCTCCATAACGCCGGTAGACATCAGGAAGCCCATGGTGGAGGGCACCAGAGAGGACATCTTCATGCCGGCCTTCATGACCATCTTGCCGATGTCGCCGCCGGCGGCTTCTGCCTCGGCACGCATCAGGTCCGGCAGAGCGGCATAGCCCTTGCTCATGGTCAGGCCCAGATCGCCGTCGCCCAGACGAGCGTCCATCTCGCACAGCTCTTCTTTCTTTTCCACAAACAGGCTGCCCACGCTGGCAAACAGCTCGGGCACCTCAGCAAACAAAATCTTTTCCATCTTCAATCCTTCTTTCGATCAACGATTACTTCTGGCAGAGGAAGGGGGTGTTCACGGGGTGATCCATGTAGCGCTTCAGCTCATCGTTCATCTTGCAGATGGAGATGGAGGCACCGGCCATTTCCATGGAGGTGGCATACTCGCCCACCACGGTCTTGTAGACCTTGATGCCCTTGGATGCCAGAATCTCAGTGACATCATTGGACAGGATGTACAGCTCCTCGATGGAGGTTGCACCCAGACCATTGATCAGCAGAGACACTTCCTCACCCTCAGCCACAGGCATATCGCCCAGCAGGGTGTTCAGGGACTCCTCAGCGGTCTCGTGAGCGGTCTTGAGCGGACCATTCCAGACGCCGGGCTCGCCATGGATGCCCATGCCCATGGCCATCTCATTCTCGCCCAGCTCGAAGTTGGCGTGGCCGACCTCGGGGATGATGCAGGGAGTCAGAGCGAAGCCCACGGTACGGGTGTTATCCTTTGCCAGCTGAGCAGCAGCCAGAACCGCGTCCAGATCGCCGCCCTCGTCAGCCTTGGCGCCGGCGGCCTTGAACATAAAGTAGATACCGGCCACACCACGGCGGGTGTCGGGGTTGGCATGGGAGTTCACATCGTCAGCGCCCACAATGCTCTTGCAGACGATATCGTCCATATCGCACATATCGGTGGCCATGTCGAAGGTCATGATGTCACCGGTGTAGTTGCCGTACAGGTACAGAACACCGGCACCGGCCTCGACCTCACGGGCGATGTTGTAAATCTGCTCGGGAGAGGGAGACTGGAACACGCCGCCGACGCCGCAGCCGTCGATCAGGCCGTCGCCAACATAACCGAGGAACAGGGGCAGATGTCCGGAACCGCCGCCGGTGATGATGGCAACCTTGCCGGGCTTCTTGTGAGCGGTGCAATAGCAGCGCAGATCGCCCTCAGTATACTTGACCTGATCGCCGTGGGCAGCATAGATGCCCTTCAGCATATCGTCAACATAAGTTTCGGGCGCATTGATGATCTTCTTCATGAAATAGCCTCCTTAAATGTTGGGTACTCTTGTATTTTTACTTTTTTCTTATTATGTTTGGTTTTGTCCGATGCATTCGGATCCTGCCGACCTTTCGAACAGCACTTTCATGTATTAGTTATTCTAAACTCTTTCCCATCCTTTGTCAATCATCGTGCAGAATTTCTCTGCGAGAGTCATTTTTTGTTTAACATATACAAAAACAACAGCGACGCACGGTACAAAATGCCTGTTCCCTGTGTCGCTGTTGCTTTTTTTATTCGTATGTTTCCGGTGGGAAATACAGATTCAAATCCACATTTCCAAAAATTCCGTTCACCGTTCCGGTGTGGCTGTACTGCCAGATGCGGAATTCATAGGCAAAATCCGGCCAGCTGCCATACTCGGCGTACCAGAGGTCCAGATCCTGCATCCGGGCCAGATCATAGCGGAGATAGCCCACCATTCCGTTGCAGTAGACGGTGCTTTCATAGCCTGCCTCTTCCACCCGGCGGCAGAAAGCCAAGGCAGCGTCGGTGACTGTCTCACTGTCCACCGCATCGGTACGAGCCTCAACATTGTCCATCTGCTCCCAGTCGAATACGATGGGCATTTGCAGCTCTCTGCCTTGGAGCAGGGACAGCACATAGTCCGCTTCCTCCACCGCCTCCTCCTCGGAAATGGCCTGTGAGAAGATATACACGCCCACATCCAGCCCCTGCTCCATGGCAGCGGCGTAGTTGCGCTCAAACATCTGGTCCGGCAGCAGCTTGCCCTCGGTGTAGCCCCGGGCGGCGATGCGCAGAATGGCAAAGTCCACTCCGTCTGCCGCCACAGCACTCCAGTCGATCTCTCCCTGATGCGAAGATACATCAATTCCGGTGAGTGCCTTCCGGGCTTGGCAGGAGATTCGTCCGGTTTCCGGATCCAGGACAAAATCCTCTGCCGTCAGCTGATTTTCTTTCAAATGCCGGTCCACCGTCACGGTCTGACCGCCGATTTCCACCTTGCGGGGCGGCTTGACGATGGATTCCACCCATTCGGTGCTGCAGCCCGACAACAGCAGACTCATGGCCAGCAGTAAAACACACATTCGTTTCATCATTTTAACCTCAATTTCGACAATTCGGGAAAAAAAGCATCAGTCCAGCACCGACCGCACCACATCCACCGGCATTTCCTGCCCGGTCCAGATACGGAAGGACTCCGCTCCCTGATAGAGCACCATGCCAAGGCCGTTTACCGTGGGGCAGCCGACGCTGTTTGCCAAGGCAAGGAAGGCGGTCTCCCGAGGGGCGTAGATGACATCGGAGCAGACCAGCTCCGGCCGCAGCAGGGTGGGATCGGTGATGAGGCTCTGCCCCTCCAGCGCACCCATGCCCACCGAGGTGGCATTGCACAGCAAATCGCTCTCCCCGATCTCCCGGCGCAGCAAGGCATCCTCCAGCGGATAGGCAGCCGCTTTGCACGGGGTATTGGCGTTTATGTTCGCCGCATATGCCTCTGCCCGAGCAAAAGACGGGCCGGGACGGTTGAAAATGGTGATTTCCGCCGCGCCGTCCAGTGCCGCCTGCATACAAATGGCGGCAGACGCTCCACCGCAGCCCAGAACCGTCAGCTTTTTGCCCTTGATGGGGTACCCTTCCTCCCGGAGACTACGCAGATACCCCACGCCGTCGGTGATGGTGCCGTACAGCTTGCCGTTTTCCACAAGGACGGTATTGACGCTCTCGCACATACGGCTGATGGGGCTGATCTCGTCCAGCAGGGGGATAATAGCCCGTTTATAGGGCATGGACACATTGAAGCCACGCACCCCCAGCGCTTTCAGGCCCCGGACTGCCTCTGTCAGCTCCTCCGGCCGGACATCAAAGGCCAGATAGGCATAGTCCAACCCCAGCGCTTCAAAGGCGGTATTGTGCATCATAGGGGATTTGCTGTGGCGGATGGGCGTTGCAATGATGCCCACCAGCTGGGTCTGTCCGGTGATTCTCTGCGGCATAAGGGTTCCTCCTTTCTCCCAAATCGGATAAAAAACAGGGGACGCCCCAAAAAAGGCGTCCCCTGCAATGGGTCATAACTTACTTATTGAAGATGGCAAAGATGTCATCGAAGGGGTCCTTGGCAGGCTCGGCCTTCTTCTCCTCTTCAGGAGCAGCCTCTTCCTCCTCGCCCTGATCGAAGCCGGTGGCGATGACGGTCACGCGGATCTCATCCTCCATGTCGGGATCGAAAGCAGCACCGAAGATGATGTTGGCGTCGGGGTTGGCAGCAGCCTGAACCAGACCGGCAGCAACTTCGACTTCTTCCAGACCGATGTCCATGGAACCGGTGACATTGACCAGAACGCCATGAGCGCCCTCGATGCTGGTCTCCAGCAGGGGAGAGGAAATAGCCAGACGAGCAGCTTCCTCGGCCTTGTTCTTGCCGGCAGCACGGCCAACACCCATGTGAGCCAGACCGGCGTCCTTCATGATGGAGGTCACGTCGGCGAAGTCCAGGTTGATGAAGCCGGTGTTCTTAATCAGCTCGGAGATGGACTCCACAGCCTGCTTCAGAACCTCGTCAGCAATCTGGAAGGCGTTTGCAAAGGTGATCTTCTGATCGGTGGCCAGCTTCAGACGGTCGTTGGGGATGATGACCAGAGAGTCCACCTTACCGCGCAGCTCCTCGATGCCGGCCTCAGCCTGACGCATACGGCGAGCGCCCTCAAAGCCGAAGGGCTTGGTGACCACGCCCACGGTGAGGATGCCCATTTCACGGGCAACATCAGCCACGATGGGGCTGCCGCCGGTACCGGTGCCGCCGCCCATGCCGCAGGTAACGAACACCATGTCGGTGTCCTCCAGTGCCTTGGCAATGCTGCTGCGGTTCTCCTCAGCGGACTTGCGGCCCACCTCGGGGTTTGCACCAGCACCCTGACCATGAGTCAGCTTCTCACCGATCTGAATCTTATAAGTTGCAGCACTCTTTGCAAGAGCCTGCTTGTCGGTGTTCACAGCGATAAAGTCAACACCAGTGGTACCGCTCTGCACCATACGATTGACGACATTGTTGCCGGCGCCGCCAACACCAATTACTTTCAGACTGACAACGGTATCCGCCATCGGCTCTACTCCAAAGGCCATAACCATTCCTCCTATATATCATATCATTTGAGTATTGTAATAGTCATAGTATCACCATGTAATTCTACCCTGTAATTGATAGAAGGTCAAGAGGTTTTCCCTATGAAAATCTTGTTTTAATATAAATTTTATTCCTCGTTCCGTATCAAATGGGGCAAACCGTCATCCATTGTGATATCCAATGTACCGGTATCCTCTGCATCCCACTTGGCAAGCACATAATCTTCCATCACCGTGGACAGCACCCGCATCTGATAATCGAAGTCCGACGCCAGCTTCAAGCGGACCTCCAGCCGGTCGGCGTACCACAGCTTCAGCACGCTGGCGCTGGACAAATCAATTCGTTGGCCCTGCTCCAGCAGTCCACGCTGATCCATGGCGGTCAGCAGTTCTTCCATGGACTGCTTCTGGATGCGCTGGCTTTCGTCCACCTGCATCATCTCGCCCAGCTTGGGCTCGACCAGAGAAAGTCCCACAATCTGCATCATACTGTTGGGGTCCGCATTTTCCTCCAGCAGCTTGCCTTTGGTGCTGACCAGCCACCAAGTGCCGGTGTTTTTGTCCTCCAGCACAGCCGCAGGCACGCACTCCAACACCTCAATGTGGATCGTAGAGGGCAGCTTGCGCCGCATCCGCACCTGATCCACATAAATGAGCTGTGTGCCGATCTGATCCTGAATCTCAAACTTGTTCAGCAGGAACATATTGTCCCCCTGCTCAATTCCGCTGGCAGATACGATTTCTTCCTGCGTGTAGCGGGAAAGGCCTTCCACCTCTACCTCATTCACACGGAAAAAGACAATGCTGCCCGCCACCACGGCGATTAGGATCACCAGCACCGAAAGCACCCCGTACAGTCTGGTAAACCGGACCCGTGGTCGCTTGCGGTAGTGTTTTCTTTGATGCTGCGCCATAGCTCTTTCTCCTTTACGCATTCACTTCCCGGATCTCCGCTCCCAGAGCAGACAGATCCTCTACCAGGCTGGCATAGCCTCGGCGGATATGATTCAACCCCGTCACGGTGGTGATTCCTTCTGCACCCAGCGCCGCCACGCACAGTGCGCCGCCGCCCCGGAGATCGTGGGCCTGCACCGGCGCTCCACGCAGCCGCTCCACACCCGTCACCACCGCTACCCGGCCTTCCGCCCGGATATTTGCCCCCATGCGGCACAATTCATCCACATGGCGGTACCGATTCTCAAACATTGTTTCCACAAACACCGTGGTTCCCTGACTTCGGCACAGTGCCGCCATCAGCACCGGCTGGGCGTCGGTGGGAAAGCCGGGATAAGGTGCCGTGCGGATACATCCTACACCACACAGCGGCTTTTGTACACACCGAATGTGCACGGACTGGGGCCGACAGCGGATTTCCGCTCCGCCCTGCCGCAGCAGGGCAAGAACCGAAGAAAACTGGCTGGGGTCTGCCCCGGTCAGCTCCGCTTCGCCGCCGGCGGCGGCAACCGCCGACAAATAGGTAGCGGCCACGATCCGGTCGCCCATGACACGGTATTCCGCATCGTGCAGAGGGGTTTTCCCCTCCACGATCACCGTAGAACTGCCCTCGCCCCGGACTTGAGCGCCCATGCTCCGGAGGAACCGGGCCAAATCGACGATTTCCGGCTCTCGGGCGGCGTTTCGGATGACTGTGCAGCCAAAGGCTCCTACCGCCGCCAGCATGGCGTTCTCCGTCGCCCCCACACTGGGCAGGCTCAGGTCGATTTCCGCCCCGGTCAGCCGGTCGCCCCGGGTACAGAGCAGCCGTCCGCCCTGCTGCTCCACCTCCGCTCCCAGCCGCTCCAGCGCGGCAAGGTGCAGGTCGATGGGGCGGGGGCCTAACTCACAGCCGCCGGGCATACTCACATCCGCCTGCCCGGTACGGGCCAGAATCGCCCCTAGAAAGATGACAGAAGAGCGCATTTCCCGCATCAAATGGTCGGGAATGTCCCAACGGGTGACAGAGGCTGCATCCACTGTCACCCGATCCTCTTCCCGTTCTACCCGACAGCCCAGATGGCGCAAAATCGCCAGTGAGGCATCCACATCGCTCAGATTGGGACAGTTATGTAAGACGCTCACCCCGTGGTTCAGCAGTGTGGCCGCCAGCATGGGCAGGACGCTGTTTTTCGCGCCGTGGATCTCCACCCTGCCCGACAGGGGCGTTCCGCCCCGGATTTCATAATGATCCATTGCCTTTCCTCCCTCTGATCGGATTTTGCTTCATCCTATGAGGGGTGGGAAACAGCTGTGATTACTTCATCAGATTCCGCAGCACCGTGTAGATGCGCTCATTGGCATTCTCAATGCACATTTCGCCCAAAGCCCGGCGCATATTCTCCAGACGCTTGGGGTCGGAGAGCAGCTCCATCACCGTATCGTAGAGCTGATTTCCGTTGAGCTGGTCCTCCAGCATCAGCACCGCAGCGCCCTTGTCGGACAGCACCCGGGCGTTCTTCTCCTGATGGTTGGCGGTCACATTGGGGGAGGGCACCAGAATGGAAGGATGGACGGTGGCAGTCAGCTCGGAAATGGTGGATGCGCCGGCACGGCTCAGCACCACATCCGCAGCGCCCATCACCACGGGCATATCGTAGATGTACTCCCGGATATCCACATTGGGATAGTCCTTCAGGTTGATGCCCTTCTGGGCGATGGCCTCCATCACCCGGTCATAGTAGCGCTTGCCCACACCGTAGATGTGGTGGAAGGGGGTTCCCTCCTCGCACTCACGGACCACGAAGTCCACCATCTGGCGGTTCATCACCAGAGCGCCCAGAGAGCCCCAGCTGGTGACCACCACCGGGCGGTCATCGGTATATCCCAGCTTCTGACGGGCTTCCTCCTTGGTCAGCGCAAAGAACTCGCCACGCACCGGAGTTCCGGTGACCTCCACCCGCTCCGGGTGGGGGTAGTGCTTGCGGCTCTCTTCAAAGCCCACCATCACTTTATCCACATACTTGGCAAGCATTTTGGTGGTCAGACCCGGCTCGGCATTGCTCTCATGCACGGCAGTGGGAATGCCACGGCGTGCTGCTTCCCGCACCACCGGGTAGGAGGCATAGCCGCCGGTACCCACCACCAGATCGGGCTTGAAATCATCCAGAATCTTCGCCGCCTGCTGCCGGGAACGGCTCAGGTTGCGAAGCGTGTTGACATTATGCTTGAGGGATGCCACAGACAGAGAACGGTAAAAGCTGGTGATGGTGACGGTTTTCACCTCGTAGCCCGCTCTGGGCACCAGCTCCACCTCCATGCCTCCGTCGGCACCCACAAAGAGGATCTCCGCCTGATGGCGATCCCGGAACATTCCCGCCAAAGCCAATGCGGGATTGATATGTCCTGCGGTACCGCCGCAGGTAAACAGCACTTTCATGGTCAGAATCCTCCCATTTTTCTTTTCTTTTACTCTTCTTCTGGCGGAGCCGGTATCTGCCTTGATACGGACAATATAATACCCATTTCCGCCAGCTGTATCACCAATGCGGTTCCGCCGAAGCTGAAAAACGGCAAGGACACGCCGGTACAGGGAATCAGATTGGTCACAACGGCGATGTTCAGGAACACCTGCACCGCCAAAAGGGTGGTAATGCCCACGATAATCAGCGCACCGAACCGGTCTCTGGCGTGGAGTGCCAGCCAATAGCCACGGATGACCAGCAAGGCAAAGAGCACCACGATGATGGTGGCTCCGATGAAGCCCAGCTCCTCGCAGACAATGGCAAAGATGAAGTCGTTCTGCTCCTCAGGCAGGTAGAGGAACTTCTGGCGGCTCTGGCCCAGACCCAAGCCGTCCAGACCGCCGGAGGCCACGGAGTAGAGGGACTGGACAATCTGAAAGCTCTTGTTGCTGGGGTCCCACCAGGGGTCCTGCCAGGTTTTGATTCGGTCGCCGTTATAGCCGACCACCACCAGAATGAACCACACCGCAACGGCCATAAAGCTGATGCCGGCGCCAAACCAGCCCAGCTTGATGCCGGCGGCAAACATGATGGCAGCTGCGGCGGCAAAGATGAGGATGGTACCGGACAGATGAGGCTCCTTCATCATCAAAACGGCGATGATGCCCAGAACCATAATCAGGGGCAGCAGCTCATTCAGGTCAGACCAGTAGTAAAAATTGCGCAGGCCCTCAATGGGCTGCTTGTAGTGGGTTTTGAATTTCTTGGGCTTCGGTCTGCGTTTACAGAGGGTCGCTGAGAAAAACAGCACCACGCCCAGCTTTGCCACTTCCGAAGGCTGGAACTGGATGCCGATTTTCAGCCAACGGGTGGCGTAATTTCGGGTAATGCCCACGCCGGGAATCAGCACGGCGATCAGCAGCAGAATAGCCAGCAGCAGAACAAAGGGTGATAATCCGCGCAGCCGCTGATAGTCCATACGGGACACCAAAAGCATTCCGATCAGACCCAACACCGCATACATGGCCTGACGCTTAAAGTAGTAGGTCGGGTCGTAATGGGACACCTTTTCCATGGATGCGGCGTAGGAGGATGCACTGAGCAGCATCACCAGTCCGATTCCTAACAGCAGCAGAGTCAAGCCCAGAAAGGGCAGGTCAATGGGTCCTCGCGCCAGCTGCTGCTGTCGGGTCAGATCTCGTTTTGCCACTTTTGCCATATGCAAAATCCTCCTTTCCTGCGTCTATCGCAGAAAGTTCGTTCAAATCAAAGAGGGAAGCGATCCATCACGCCCCAGAAGGCCAGCACGCAGCACACCGCCGTGATGCCGGAAAACACACAGAACAGCTTGACTTCACTCCAGCCGCCCATCTCCAGATGATGGTGCAGAGGCGCCATACGGAAGATACGCTTGCCGTGAGTCAGCTTGAAATAAGTCACCTGAATGATGTCGCTCATGGTCTCGCAGATGTAGATGATGCCCACCACAATCAGGATGAGGGGCAGATCCAGCGCAAAGGCCAGACCGCACACCATACCGCCGAGGAACAGAGAGCCGGTATCGCCCATAAACACCTTGGCCGGATGGAAGTTATAGATCAGGAAGGCGCACAAGCCGCCGAACACGGCGCTGGACAGCACGCCCACGCCCATGCGGTGCCACATCAGCGCCACCGCCAGATAGAACAGCATCACCGGCATCGTAACACCGGTCGCCAGACCGTCCACGCCGTCGGTGAGGTTCACGGAGTTGACGCAGCCCACGATGATGAAGGCGGCCAAGGCCATGTAGAGCACCCAAGGGATGGTGACGGTCACATCGAAGAAGGGGATGTACAGTGCGTTGGAAATATGATGGGTCGAGCGGAGCAGCACCACAAACACAATGGCTGCTGCCAGCTGAAGCAGGAACTTCTGAGCGGCGGTCAGTCCCTCATTCTTGTGGAACTTCACCTTGCAGAAGTCATCAATGAAGCCGATGATGCCAAACACCATGGCAAAGCCAAAGACCACCAGAGCGGAGTAATCTCCGGCGGCAAAATCCTGCCAGCTCATGACCAGAATGGCAGCCAGAATGCCGACAACAAACATAATGCCGCCCATGGTGGGGGTTCCCTGCTTTGCCATATGCCAGGAGGGCCCGATTTCCTTAATGGTCTGGCCTGCCTTCAGTGCGTGCAGCCACGGGATCAGAAAACGGCCCACGATTGCAGTCACGGCAAAGGACAAAATAAAGCTGATGATAACTCGAATCATATCTCTCGTATCCTCTCTGTTTTTTCTTCAAAATAGCCCACCGTGGCATAAGGCTGCCCCGGAAGAGCAATCATTCCTCCGCTTTCCGGCTGAGAGGCGTGCATGCAAAGCGCACTTTCCTCCACCGGTATCCCGAAGCTCAGTCCCGCCGCTGCGGCGGCAAGCCCCGGATATAAGCCCCGTCCCTCGGACAGGGGAACACGGATGCGGCAGATGGAATCCTGCGTGACTGCCTCAAATTCCGTGTGAAACGGGAGCAGACGCAAATTTTCGGCGGTGAGATCCGCCTCCTTGTGCCGCTCGGAAAAGGTCCAGCAAGGGGTTGCGGCAGGCACCTGAGCCATCCCGTCGGGATCGTCCAGATTTACCACCGCCCGATGACACTGCCGCAGCAGCTCCTCCGCAGCTTCTCCCCGACTGCAGCTGAGCATGACGACCGTGTCCGCCGCCAAATCGGCGCTCCACCGGAAGTCCTCCGGCAGAGCCAGCACCACATGGCGGCATTCTTGCTGCGCCAGAGGGCGCAGCATCTCTTCTATCGTTCCGTCGAAGCGTCCCGTCAGGGCCAGCAGCCCCGTCCGCTCTCTGCCGGACAAAATCTGGCAGATCAGGCAGGCAGTATCCGCTGCGCCCTGTCCGGACACCACGCAGAGGCTGAGCTCAGCCAAGTGCGCCCAATTCGTTATCTCTATCTGTGGTGTCTTGGAAGGAAACGCTTACTACATCGCCCGGTTTTGCGGTGGTTCCGGCGGCGATGCTCTGATTATAGACCCGGGTTTCGTCGGTATAGTACTTGGACGAGCCGGTAGCCTTCATATAAAGGCCCACCTCGTGGAGGGCTGCCATCGCCTGATCCGGGCTCTTGCCGGTCAGGTCCGGCACAGCCACGCTGTCGGGCGGTGCGGCCTCTCCAATATACAGCGTCAGCTCGCTGCCCTTGGGCACATAGCTGCCGGAGGCAGCGGTTTGATACTTGACTTCACTGGTATCGTCGCCCTCACCCACCACAGCGCAGGTGAAGCCCTTCGATTGAGCCAGATCCTTGGCATAGGCCAGATCCAGACCGACCAGCTTGGGCACTTCGGTGTCCGCTCCGGCCAGTTCGTCGGAGGTGTACTGCTTGCCATAGTCCAGATAGTCCAGAATATCCACCAGCAGGTCGCCGGCCACGGGAGCTGCCATGCCGCCGCCGGAGATGTACTTTCCGGAGGGGGTCACAGGATAGGAACGGCTGCCCGCATTCTTGGGATTGTCTAAGCCCACCAGCACGACCACTTTCGGGTCATCTGCCGGAGCAAAGCCCAAGAAGGAGACGATGTACTGGCCTTCCACCAGCGTTTCGGAGGTACCGGTCTTGCCGCCGATGCGGTAGCCGGCACGGTAGGCATTCTTACCGGTCAGACCGTTGCCCACCACGCCTTCCAGCATTTCCCGGCAGGTGGCGGAGGTGGATGCGCTGATGACCTGACGCAGCGGCGTGGGGTCAGCAGAATAAGTCACATTGCCCTTGGCGTCCTCCACAGAGTCCACCACATAGGGCTGATAGTAATAGCCGCCGTTGATGACCGCATTGGCTGCGGCAATCAGCTGGATGGGAGTGATGTTAAAACGCTGACCGAAGGAGGCGGTGGCCAAGTTGACCGGGCCGAAGTCCTTGTAATCCCACACAAGGCTGCCGCCCTCACCGGGCAGGTCGATGCCGGTAGAGGCACTGCTGCCGTCGGCATTGGCGATGCCGAACTCCTCCAGATAGTGGTAGAACCGCTCCTCGCCCAGCCGCTGACCCAAGGTGATGAACACCGGGTTGCAGGAGTTGCCCACAGCCTGTGCCAGCGTCTGGTGACCGTGGCCGCTGCGGCGGGAGCAGTTAATTTCGCGGTCGTAGACCTGAATAGAGCCGGTGCAGTTGAAGGTGTCCGCAGGAGAGGTGACTCCCTCCTCCAAAGCGGCTGCCAGAACCAGACTCTTAAAGGTAGAACCGGGTTCGTAGGTGTCGTTGATGGCCTTGTTACGCCACTGGGTGTTCAGCAAATCGGAGTAAGCCTTCTGACGGGCGGTCTGCTCATCGTCGCCCTTATCCTTATATTCCTGTGCTCTGGCGTCCAGCGTGCCCAGCAAGCCTTCATCCAGCACCTTATTGTAGTTATTGAGGTCATAGTCGGGATAGCTGGCCATGCCCAGCACAGCGCCGGTATCACAGCTCATCGCGATGATAAAGCCGCCGTCCTGCACTTCGTTTTCCTCAATGCCCTTTTTCAGAGCGGATTCGCACATCTGCTGAATTCCTGCATCCAGCGTCAGGTGCAGATCCTCGCCGTCCTCGGCGTCATAATAATCCTGAAAGAAATTCAGCACATCCAGGCCTCGGCCGTTCTGCGCCGTGACTACCAGACCGTCCTTGCCCTTCAATTCATCTTCAAAGGTGGATTCCAGTCCATATGCGCCGCCGTTGTCGTTGGTAAAGCCCACGATCTGGCTGGCCAGCGTGGAATAGGGGTAATAACGCTTGGTGTTGGGCTGGAGATAGATGCAGCCGGTGAGTCCGTTGTCCTCAATATAGGCACGGATCTGGTCCTCCACATCCTTATCCACCTTCTGAGCCAGCCGCTTATACTGGCTTTCAGTGTCGCTGCACTTCTCTTCCAGCTCTCCGGCATCCTGACCGAGAATGGAGGCCATGCCGTCCACCACAAGGCCCTTGACATCCTTATCATAGTCGGCATAGGGCTTTCCGGTCTCAATGGCCTTCTTCTTTTTCTTGTCCAGCTCCTCCTGCTTCTGCACGATGGCTTTCGGGGAGATTACAATGTCATACGCAGTGGAACTAATGGCAAGCACATTTCCCTGGCTGTCATAGATGGTGCCTCGGGACGCCGTGACCGCCATCGTGCCGGTCTGCTGCTTGATGGCCTTCTGCTCCAGCTCCTCATGACGAGTAATCTGGAGGTTCCACATATGTCCGACCACCGGAATGAACGCCAAAACTCCAAAAAGAGTCAAAAGAAAGATGGTACGGCGGAACAGCATCCGGTTTGCCTGATTTTCGTTTCTGCGCTTTTTCTGATTTTCTTCCACGGTTTCCCTGCCTTTCTAGGGGTCATTACATTCGAAAGGGCGTAAGAAAAAAGTGTCTTTTTTCTTACGCCCTCTGTCTCTTTATGGCATTGTGAGTCTATGTGCTCCTCAACGGAAGTATTCCACAATCGTGGAGATCAGGCTGCGCACTGCCTGCACGAAACCGGTCGTGCCCTCATTCTGATCGTACACCACCGCATTATCCGGCTCGGACAGATCAATGTAGACGGACTGGCTCTCCGCCGGCTTCTTCAGTCCGCCGTGCTCTGCCACCGCACTCTCCAGCGTGGCCATATCGAACACCTCTTCATAACGGGCTTCCAGATCGGAGCCTTCGTTCTGAAGGGTGGTCAGCTGGTTCTGCAGTGCCATGGTTTCCGCATAGACGCTGTTGAGCTGGGTATGACCCAGCAGCAGCACCACGGCAATGGCAATGGCTGCCAAAAAGCCGCAGATTGCGAAAGGTGCCACCGCCTGCTGTTCACGGACCTGCACTCGGACACGCGTACGCTCGTGGACACGGGGCTTGACCTGAGGTGCCGCCTTAGGAGCAGCCTTCGGCTCGGGCCGGGTCAGAGGACGAGAGGGAGCATATTCCGGAATGGGTGCGGCAACCACATCACCATAATAATCTAATTTATAGGCCATACTGCCGAAGGTACTGCCAGAGCCGCCGCGGCGGCGCTTCTGTTCGGCCATGGGAATCATCTCCTTGTTGAGATTCAAAGCTTCTCTGCAATGCGCAGTTTTGCGCTTCGAGAGCGGGGATTTTCCGCCAACTCCTCTGCGGAGGGCAAAATGGGCTTTCTGGGCGTCAGGCGGATCTGGGGCTTCTTTCCGCACACGCACACAGGAAAATCAGGAGGACAGGTACAGCCCTTGGCAAAGCCGGCAAACGCCGTCTTTACGATACGGTCCTCAAGGGAGTGGAAGCTGATGACACACAGCCGTCCACCGGGGTTCAATCTGGGCACGGCATCCTGCAGCAGGTCGTCGATGGCGGAAAGCTCATCATTCACTGCGATGCGGATGGCCTGAAAGGTTCGTTTAGCAGGATGCTGCTTTTCCCGCAGTGCTGCTGCGGGCATGGCGCTGCGGATGACTTCCACCAACTCCAGTGTGGTCTCGATGGGGCGTTCTTCCCGGCGCCGCTCGATGGCGGCGGCGATCTGAGTGGAGCATTTTTCCTCGCCATAGCGGAAGAAAATGCGCCGCAGCTCCTCACGGGGCCAATGGTTGACCACCTCATAGGCGGTCAGAGGTGCCGACTGGTCCATCCGCATATCCAGCGGAGCGTCATGCATATAGGAAAAGCCCCGGCTGGCGTCATCCAGCTGAGGAGAGGACACACCCAGATCGAAGAGCATTCCGTCGGCGCCCTCCAAACCAAGCTCGTCCATCACCCGGGCAAGATCCCGGAAGTTTCCATGGACCAGAGTCACCTTGTCCATCCACTCCCCCAGCCGAGCCGGTGCGGCATCCAATGCCGCCTGATCCCGGTCAATGCAGATCAGCCTGCCGGTGGTCAGCCGCCGGGCGATCTCACGGGAGTGGCCGGCACGACCCAGCGTGCCGTCGATATAGATTCCGTCGGGCCGGATATTCAGCCCGTCGATACATTCATTTAATAACACCGAATAGTGTGTAAATTCAGCCATAGGTCAAAGTCCCAACCGTTCAAACATTTCGGCAACCATGCCGGGTTCCAATCTGGGCGCGCTTCTGCGGTCCCAGACGGTGCGATCCCAAACTTTTGCCTTGTTGCCGCTGCCGGTGATGACCACCTCTTTGCCCAGCTGGGCATATTCCCGCAGGACTTGAGGAAGCAGGATGCGGCTCTGGCTGTCCATCTCGCAGGGGGCGGCGTAGGCCATCAGCACATCCGCCTGAGCGGCCTGAGCAGCAGGAAGGGCGTTAATTTTCTCCTCCAGCTCCTGCCACACATCCTCCGGGTACAGCACGAGGTATTTGCACACCTCGCCATCCGGCTCACGATTGGCGCCGATGGCAACATGGAAGGAAGCGCCGAGGCGCTCGCGCAGCTTCGCAGGGACTGCCACACGACCTTTGGCGTCCAAGGTATGCTCGAACATACCGGTCATGCTGCATCCCTCCTTCTCCGGCGTGGAATTTCATGGACAAAAGCAACCACTTTGCTCCAC
The DNA here is from genome assembly GCA_020025295.1 of Oscillospiraceae bacterium. Classification (GTDB taxonomy): domain Bacteria; phylum Bacillota; class Clostridia; order Oscillospirales; family Oscillospiraceae; genus UMGS1766. Next base: position 35,098 of record JAHHSJ010000015.1, read on the forward strand.
TTTCCACCACTTTGCCGTTATGTAACCATAGTATAAAGGTTACATAATAGAATTGCAATACCTTTTTGCAAAATTAAGTAAGGAATATTTTGCACTATTTTCTGTGTTTTTCAACCGAAAAACCAACTTTTTTACAAAATCAATCGTGTTACAAATTGTTACAGACGCAAACCATAAAAGATGCACCGCAATATTTTGCGGTGCATCGCTGATACGCCACAACATCCTGAACCACTGTACACAGTATACCGCAGAATGGCTGTCATCGCAACAGATTTCCCTGTTTTTTTGTAATTTTTCGTAATTTTTAAGAATTCGCTAAAGAATTCGCCCACTTACACATTCAGCTGTCTGCGGCGGTTCAGGTTCATGGTGCCGTCCTGCATATTATTGAGGTTATCCAGACTGCTGCCGGTGCCCTTTGCCACGCAGGAAATGGCATCTTCCGCCACTTCGGTATGGATGCCCGTGTTGGACTCCACCAGCTTGTCAAAGCCCCACAGCAGGCTGCCGCCGCCGGTGAGCACAATGCCGTTGGTGGAAATGTCCGCCACCAGCTCGGGAGGCGTACGCTCCAGCACAGCGTGGATGGCTTCCAGAATCTGCTGCACCGGCTCCTCGAAGGCCTCCACCATCTCGTTGGAGGACACTTGGAACACCCGGGGCAGACCGGTCATCAGGCAGCGGCCCTTGACCTCCACCGTTTCGTCCTCGTCCTTGGGGAACACGCAGCCCAGCTGAATCTTTAGCTCCTCTGCCGTCCGCTCACCGATCAGCACATTGTGCTTGCGGCGGACATACTTCACCAGAGCGTCGTCGAACTTGTCACCGGCCACCTTGATGGACTCCGACTCCACCACACCGGACAGGCTGATGACTGCCACATCCGTGGTGCCGCCGCCCACATCCACCACCAGGTGTCCGTCGGGACGGTTGATGTCGATGCCGGCACCGATGGCAGCCGCCACCGGTTCCTCGATGAGGTAGACCTTCCGGGCGCCGGCCTGAATACCGGCGTCGATGACCGCACGCTCCTCCACCTCGGTAATACCGGAGGGCACACAGATAATCACACGGGGTTTAATGAGTCGGAAGGGCACTACCTTGCGCAAAAACTCCCGGAGCATCCGCTCCGTCATGTCATAATCGGAAATCACGCCCTCCTGCAAGGGACGGATGGCCACGATATTGCCCGGAGTGCGGCCCAGCATCTTCTGTGCCTCTGCGCCCACCTTGAGCAGCTCGCCTGTATTTTTATCCATCGCCACTACGCTGGGTTCCTGAAGCACAATCCCCTTGCCCCGGACATACACCAGCACGGAAGCGGTACCCAAGTCGATGCCCACATCTCTCGTCATGCCAAACATCATCCAACACCTCTATCACAGAAAAAGTAAAGGCCCGGAGGCCCAATCAAATCAGTATACATAATTATAGCGGTGGTTCTCCCCTTTGGCAAGAGCCAACTCCCCCTTCTTCGGCACATTTTGTCCCCAGTTTTCCACAAAAAAACACCGGGATCTGCAAAAGCTAATGCCAGATAAGGAAGTAATTCAGAAAACAATGAAATCCAAAAACGGAGTGTATCGAAAATCGATACACTCCGTTTTTTTGTCATATAACTGCCCGATAAAATGGAATTAGATTCACTTTATTTGAGATTATCTATTTCTTAATTGTGTAGTTATTTTACCTCTGCACAAACTCAAACATCCTTAGTCAATGCCAAAATCTATATCATATCTTGTACCGTGGGAGAATAGCACGCCTTCCGTAAGCTG
>JAHHSJ010000016.1 GCA_020025295.1 Oscillospiraceae bacterium
CTATTTTTCATATAAAAGTTTTCATTTATTACTAAAAACAGCTAAAATGATACGAGCCTAACAAGTATTTGTCAATTTTTACCGTTTCGAGAAGCATCAGCAACTGTGAACAGTCTGGTAGGAAACCAAAATCTGGTGCAATGAATCCAAAACCAGTCTTTTTCATCGTTTGCAGTACGGATCAGTACCGATGCAACAAAAACCAGAACGGTCTTATTGATGCCGCGCCAGAACGATAGAGCGCACTTATTATTTACTTTCAATCAGCACGGTCAATTGTTTTTCAAGCTTGATTTTTTTCTCCTTCAGTAAAGTAAGCTGCGTAAAAGCCTCTACAACCCTTTCATCATCTTCAAATCTCGGTCTCATAGTGTATTTTTTGTTAATGATATATTTTACTCTGCCATCATCAAATTGAACCGTAATGTTCTCTCCGTTTTGTGCTACAACAACACCCAATCCATGCTGTTTTTGGGTTACCTCGACATTTAGCAAAGATATTTCATTGATTTTTTCTATCTTGCCTGTCAATTGCCGGATTTCCTTTTCCAGTTCTGCTGCAGCTTCCACTTTCACTGCCTCTTCTTTCTCCTTTTGTTCCTGAATCGTATATGCCTTGACACTTTCTTTTTTGCTTAGATGGATCATGCCGGCATAAAAATCATAACAAGTACAGCAATACATCAGATCAAAGGCCATGAGATGCAGGCTTTCATCATGATAGCAATCCGAATCCTGCAAAATTACCTTTTCATATTTTTCCAAGAGGCTTTTATGTTCTTGGAGCGCTTTCACAACGATATCTGCCATCTCATAATAATTTGACAAACGGAAATCAGCGCCAGAACCTAAATCTTTACCAAATTCAATATTTTGTGCAAATGCTTCCACTGAACTGTATCGGTAAATATAGTGCTGTTCCGGCGCATACATAGCAAGATAGCACGACACAGAATGCCGATCCTGTTTGTAACGGTAAAACCTCGGAAACAACTCATTTCTTATCTTTTCCATCTCATTTATAAAACAATCCATGTGCAACTGAAGCTCATCAATTGTCTGACACTCAGCAAGCAGTACATCTCGAAACAGATGCTCTACCTCTTCCGGTCTGCGCTCAGCCATTTTGACAATACCTTTCGTTGGCGACATCATGCTGTTATTTATCAAAATCCCGCTGTCCTTTGTTGCCCGATCAAATAATTCAGAGAACCTTTCTCCTGTTTTCTCACCCTGAAACCAAATGTTCTGAAACCTCTGAACTGCTTCCCACTTGAATTTTTCATCATGTTCTTCATTGTTGACCATGTAGTAATTCTCTTCATATCGGTCAATGAGAGTGTGCAGGTTTTGCCAATTCATTTTTCGGCCTCCTTTGATTCCATATCATATAAAAACCGCCTATTCTCAGCAGGTCTAAACTTATATATTTTGCTGCTGATTGCACGAAATGTAATGCTCACAGTGTTTATTTCATGCTATCACAAGCCTAAAAGTTTAGCAACACATTAAGCTTCAACAAACAGAAACGGCGGCAGAGGCCTTCTCTGCCGCCGTTTTCGGTTGTTTTGTCCATAAAAAAAGAGACCACCCAAATGGGTGGTCTCTTGAAAAATCCAAGTGAGGATAAATCAGCGCTTGGAGAACTGGGGAGCACGACGAGCGGCCTTCAGACCGTACTTCTTACGCTCCTTCATACGAGGATCGCGGGTCAGGAAACCGGCCTTCTTCAGCAGAGGACGATACTCCTCGTTGACCAGCAGCAGGGCACGGGAGATGCCGTGACGCAGGGCGCCGGCCTGACCGGAAACGCCGCCGCCGGCAACAGTGGCAACGATGTCGAACTTGCCCAGAGTGTCGGTCAGCATCAGGGGCTGACGGGTGACCAGCTTCAGGGTCTCCAGGCCGAAGTAATCGTCGATATCACGGCCGTTGATGGTGATGGCGCCAGTGCCATTGGGGTACAGACGAACGCGGGCCACGGAGGACTTCCGGCGGCCAGTGCCGTACAGATAAGGCTTCTTGCTCTGATACATGATTGACTACCTCCTCTTAACCTTCGTACACTTCGGGCTTCTGAGCAGCGTTGTTGTGCTCAGCACCGCGATAGCAGCGCAGGCGGCGGAGAGCGGAATCGCCCAGAGAGTTCTTGGGCAGCATGCCCTTAACAGCGATCTGCATTGCGAACTCAGGCTTCTCCTGCATCAGGATGCGATACTTGGTCTCCTTCAGACCACCGGTCCAACCGGAGTGATGACGATAGAACTTCTGCTCGCCCTTGTTGCCGGTCAGAACGGCCTCGGCAGTGTTCAGAACGATGACAAAGTCACCGCAGTCAACATTGGGAGTGTACTCGGGCTTGTGCTTGCCGCGCAGCAGATGGGCGGCGGTTGCAGCGGTCTTACCCAGAGGCTTGCCAGCTGCGTCAAGGATGTACCACTTGCGGGTAACCGTTTCCTTGTGAGCCATGTAAGTGGACATGGTATTTCCCTCCAAATTTATATGATCATATTTATTAAAAACAAATAAGACGCAATTCAGCGCAGTTATAGTTATATCACAGGGACTTTTCAGTGTCAACAAGATTTTTCGTTTTTTTAATTTACCATTTTACTATCTTCGTTTTTCTCTTGTTTTCTCTTCTATACTCTTGAATTCTCATTTTCAATTTTTCAAATTTTATTGCACTTTTTCTTGACCCTATGATATAATATCCGAAAATTCCCCCTTCAGGAGGCTTTTCTATGGCCAGAGAACTCACCCGGCTCCAGCTGATTGAGCGGAGCATCAACAAAAAATTCCGGGATTCCCTGTGGAATCCCTTTATTGCCGCCATCAAGCGTTATGAGCTGATTTCCCCCGGCGACAAAATCGCCGTCTGCATTTCCGGCGGCAAAGACTCCATGCTGATGGCGAAACTCTTTCAGGAGCTGCTGCGCCACACCGATATCCCCTTTGAAGCGGTCTATCTGGTAATGGACCCGGGCTACAAGGAAGAAAACCGCACTCTGCTGCTGGAAAATGCACATTTATTGAATATACCGGTTCAGGTCTTTGACTCCAACATCTTTTCCGTTACCGCTTCGGTGGAGAAATCTCCTTGTTATCTCTGTGCCCGTATGCGCCGGGGCAATCTCTACGCCAAGGCGCAAGAGCTGGGCTGCAACAAGATTGCTCTGGGGCATCATTTCAGCGATGTGATCGAGACCACGCTGATGGGAATGCTCTACGGCGGTCAGATTCAGGCCATGCGGCCCAAGCTGCGCAGCACCAACTTCCCCGGTATGGAACTGATTCGTCCCATGTACTGCATCCACGAGGACGACATTATTGCTTGGGCACGCTACAACGATCTGCACTTCCTCCGCTGCGCCTGCCGCTTCACTGAGCAGAACCACAGCTGTGAGGATCCCGGCACCAGCAAGCGGCTTGCGACCAAGCTGCTGATCCGTCAGTTGAAGCAGGAGTTTCCTGTGGTGGAAACAAATATCTTCCACGCCATCCACGATGTCAATATGGACACTTTGGTCGGTTACTCCCTCAAGGGCGAAGAGGTTTCCTTTCTGGAACAGTACCGCAGAGAGGCCGATTTGGTCGAAGCAAATAAGGAGAAATACGATTCATAATTTCTTCATGATTTCTTCTCATTTTGTCCACCTTTGGTGAGAGTGGATTTGGTATCCTATGAGCGTGGAAAGCAACAAACGCTTCCTACTCCTTACTCTCTCTTCTCTTCAACAAGAACCGCGCCTCCGGCGGCAATGGTCGCCGGAGCGCCGGACCAAATCATCCAGAAGGTTTCTTCTGTTCCCCCCACGGTAACGCGGGGGTTTTTCATTTCTTGACATTATCAGGAAAAATGACTACACTGAACTTTGTAAATGTTATACCACTCAGGAGGAATTACAAATGAAAATCGGTTTCGGCTGCGATCATGCAGCAGTCTCTCTGAAAAATACCCTGATGGAGCACCTGAAGTCTCAGGGCTACGAGTGCGTAGACTATGGCTCCTACGATCCCAATGTCAAGACCAACTACCCCGAAAAGGGTCTGGAGGTGGCTGAGGCCATCATGCGCGGCGATGTGGACAAGGGTGTTCTCATCTGCGGCACCGGCGTGGGCATCTCTCTGGCTGCCAACAAGGTTCCCGGCATCCGTGCCGCCGTGTGCAGCGAGCCTTACACCGCCGAGTACACCGTGCGCCACAACAACGCCAACATCATCGCCATGGGCGCCCGTGTGGTGGGCGACGAACTGGCCAAGAAGATCGTGGACGCCTTCTTCTCTGCGGAGTTCGAGGGCGGTCGCCATGCCATGCGTGTGGACATGATCACCGACATCGAGAAGAAGTATGGCGCAGCTTGGCACGAGTAAGCCTATCACCCTATATGATGTAACGCTGGGCGACGGGCATCCGAACATCTGCATTCCCATTCTGGGCAGCAACGCAGCGGAGGTCCTCGCCAACGCCGACACGGCACTCAGCTCCAAGCCAGACTTGGTGGAGTGGCGGCTGGATCACCTGACGGATCTCCGCCAGAAGAATCTGGATCGTATTCTGGTGCAGCTGCGGAGAATATTTGAGGGCATTCCCCTGCTCGTCACCTTCCGCAGTAAGGCCGAGGGCGGTCAGCGGACGCTGGACTTGGCCGGCTATACCAATCTGCTTACCCGTGTGATTGTCTCCGGTCTTGCAGACCTTGTGGATGTGGAACTGTTTTCCGGTGCTGCGCCGCAGCTGATCGAAACCGCCCACAAAAACGAGGTTTTGGTTGTCTGCTCCAATCACGACTTCCAACAGACGCCCAACGAGGAGGAACTACTCTCCCGTATGGAGCGGATGTGCGCCATGGGCTGCGACATTCCGAAAATCGCAGTCATGCCTCAAAGCAATCGGGATGTACTGACTCTGCTCTCCGCCACCGCCCGTATGCACGCGCGGCACCCCGGACTTCCCATCATTACCATGAGCATGGGGTCTATGGGCGCGGTCAGCCGCATCAGCGGAGCGCTGTTCGGCAGTGCGGTCACTTTCGGCAGCTCTGGTTCGGCTTCTGCCCCCGGGCAGATTCCGGCAAAGCAGCTGAGAGAGATTCTGGCTCTGCTGGACTGCAATTAAATCAAAGAAAAAGGACGGTATGACCTCGGTCATACCGTCCTTTTGTATGTGTCTATCTGTAATGCAGTTTCACTATACACCAATTGAAATTTCAATCTTTTTTCTCTTCTGCCTGGATATCATCCAGCAATTGCTCCAGTGATGTGGCAAACGCTGCATCGTCTTCAGCGGTGCGCTTCTTAGGACCCTTCAAATGGTGCTTACCCGAGGATCTTCTCGCTTTTTGTGCCAGATGACGATCCATCAGCAGGCCGCCGATGTTATCCTCCGTGTACCATTTGCCGCTTTGGTGAATGCCGTAGGCTCCCTTGCCCAGCGCCATCGCCGCCACGCCGTAATCCTAAGTCACCACCAAGTCACCTGCGCCGCACCGGTTGACCAGAGCAAAATCTACCGCATCCGCACCGGCTCCGATCACCACGATTTCACTGTACTCGGAATGCAGCACATGGTTGGTGTCGCAAAGCAGGGTCACCGGGATGCATCGCCGCTTTGCCGCCTGTTCCACCAGCTTGACCACCGGGCAGGCGTCCGCATCCACCCAAATGTGCATCACTTCAACTCCATAGCAACGGTGATATCGTTGCCCTTGACCGTGACTTCTGCCCAGCTTCCGCAGATCAGCGGCATCTGAGGCGGCAGATGCCCGATGTCCACATCCATGACCACCGGCACATGATACTGCTCCAGTACACCAAGCACCGCCTGATACTGGTCCATTCCAAATGCCTCCTGCCCATAGCAGCCGGGTCGACCAATCAGAAAGCCCTTTACATAGCGGAACCATCCGGCATGCGCCATCTGCCAGAGTGCTCTGCGCACGCCCATCACATTGAGATCGCAGCTTTCTAAGAACCAGATAATGCCGTCTTCCTTGTATTTTTCCGAAAAGGCATTTACCTTGTCATAGCTTGTGCCCACAAGGTTGATAAGGCAATCCATGCAGCCACCCACAAGACGACCGGAGAACTTCACATTCTTCTCCGGGTAGGTGTGCAGGACAGAAGGCTCCGTGGCATGATAAGGAGCCGTAGGTGACGCATCCTCCAGTTCCTCCTTCTCCCAATAGCGATAACCGGACAACTTCTGTTTCTTTCCCGTAAGCACATCCTCTGCATCCTGCACCGAGGGGTGTCTGGGCGACATTCCAAAGGTCTTGGCGCAAGGCCCGTAAATGGATGCCACATCGCAGAGGGTGGTGAGTAGAAAGGTGAAGTTGGTGTTGTCCGAATAGCCCATAAACCACTTAGGGGCTGCTTCGGTCACACGGTCAAAATCCACATCGTCCAGAATTTCGCACATCAGCTCTCCGCCGCCGCAGGAGATCAGCGCATCATTGTTCTCCGAGCAGTAATATTCCATGAGCTCTTTGGCGCAGGCCTCCGGGGTATTGCTGATGCCAATTCCCTTGCCCTCAAAGCAGTTCGGGCCCAAATCCACCTGATAGCCATCCTGCTGAAAGCGGTCCAGCGCCGCCAAAAAACCGCTGCGGTACGGCTCGATATTGCAGCCAAAGGACGGTGCCACAAAGCCAATGGTTCCATTTTTCGGAAGATACTTCGGATAACGCATGGGAGATCCCTCCTCTTTTGATTGAGGTGATTATATCATCCCCTTGCGTTCCGTGCAAGAAAGCCTTTCTTACAGCACATCCTCCAAAATCTCCCGCAAGGTCACTCCGGTGACCAAGTTTCGATACAGCATTTGAAACAGGTGCTTCGCCTTTGCTTCGCAAACGGTCACGTCAGGTACCGTTTCCATCTCGCCTCCCGGTTCCCCCACCGTCAGGCCATAAGCACCCTGCTCCTGCCACAGATAATAGGCGGCTTTTCGCTCTCGCCCCTCTGCGTCGATATATTGCTTCTCTGCTTCTTCTATAATCTCCAAACCCATTCTCCTCTCCCTTTCTACCGGCAAGAAGGATTATACCGAATATTTCCCATATTTCCAGAGGAATCGTTCCCGAGGTTTCGTCACTATTCTCTCCCATTTTTCCTTTTCTATGGTCGAAAACCGCTTTTTCTGTCTGTTTACCCCGTTTCACGGCGAGAAAAAACCGGAAGGCAGCTGCCTTCCGGTTGCATTTTACAGTGTTTGAATCAGTTCCTGATACTCTTCATAGGTGAGCAGGGTGTTCAGCACCTGCGGCAGAGCCTTGCCGGTCAAGTGCTGGGGCAAGTTGAGCGCATGGAGCAATTTCTCCCGACGCTGTGCGCTGTCCGGTCGCCCGGAAAACCCATCCTGAAACAAATCCAACTTGGTGATTTCCCTTTTTGGCTCCGCAGCGGCAGCCTCCCCTAAAATCGTCGCTCCGGCTGTGCGCAGCGCCCGTTCCAGTACCTCTGGACGCATACCCTCGACGCCCAGTTTCCCCTCCTTGCCCGGAGTGCGTTTCCGTTTCTCCTTACCGAAGAGATCGGGGATATAGGCGTGCTTCACCTGCTCCGGCGGCAGAATCCCCTTCAAGTGGTTTCGGATGACAAAACCGGCTCCGTCGCTGTCCGTGAGCACGATGATCCCCCGCTTTTCTGCGACCCGGCGGAGCATAGCTGCCTTTTCCTTATCCTTGAAGATGCCAAACCCCTGCGTCGGGATAATGAGGGTATCCACCAGCTGGGACAATGTATTCTGATCGTAGCGGCCCTCCACCACGATGGCTTCTTTGATCTTCAGCATGTTCTCACCCATTCGCCAGCTTGAGCATCATTTCGCAGAGCAATTCCTCCGAATTACGACCGCTGCTCTTCATGGCAAAGTCAGTTTCTCCGGCAAGTACAATTGCTTTACGACACCACTCCAGACTGCAATTGCGGGCATTTTTCATCAGTTTCTTTGCCTGCCAGTCCGTCTTCATATTCCACATATCCATCAGCGCACCGGTGCCCTGTCCGGACTCCAGCACCAGCCGGGCGGTATAGAGCTGACGCAGGTGCTTGCCCAAAATGGCAAGAATCATGATCGGCTCCTGATTCAATCCGTACAGCTCCGAAAGCACCGTAAAGGCCCGATCAAACTGCCGAGCACCCACGGCATCGGTGATATCAAACACCTGTGCCTCCAGCACCGGCTCCGCCACGGCATCAATGTCCGCACGGGTGATATTGTCCCCCTTGGCATAGCTGGCAATCTTGCCGATTTCAGCCAGCAGTCCCGTCATCAGGCTGCCGCACAGGAAGATCAGATACTCGCTTTCACTGTCGTCAATCTTCTTATCCAGTGCCGCAAAGCGCCTGCGCACCCAATCCAGCAAATCCGATCTGGAAGGGGAAACAAACTCCACAATCGAACCCAGTTTTTTGACCTGCTCCTGATATTTTCCTCGTCCGATTTTATAGGGCAGCGTATCATAGACGAACACCAGACAGCCGTAGTCCGGCAGGTCGCTGAACACTTGCAGCAACCGTTCCTTGTCCGCCTCCTTGCATCCGAAGAGATCAAAATCTGTCACGATGGTCAGGGTGTGCTCACTCATCATCGGCACACTGTCCACCGCCTCAGCCAGACGATTCAAATCCAGTCCTTTGCCTTCCAGCAGGTGGAGGTTAAACTCCTCCATTCCCTCCGGGACCAATTTCTTCCGCAGGGTTTTCAGGCTGTCCTCCAGAAGGTAGCGTTCCTCGCCATGGAACACATAGAGCCGTCCGAATTCGCCCTCTTTCAGCGCCTTACGCAGTTCCTGATATGCACCGTTGCTCTTTTTAACCGCCATAGGAAATTCTCCTCAATATCGTATCGTCACCGACCCGTTTCGGTCGGTGGTATAAATCACCGTATCAAAGCTGAAAAGCCGTTCCAGCACTTCCCAGTGGGGTGAATCGAAGGGTGCTCCACCCACCGACAGCACCGCACAGTCCGGGTGCGTCCGAGACAGCAGTTCGCCTCCTGCCGCTGTTTTTCTGCCACCCTCCTCAACGATCAGGGCGTCCAATTTCGGCAGCGTCCACCGCTCCAGAAGTGCCTGCTCCTGCTCCTCGCTCAAGGCTCCACAGATCAGCACCTGATGGTCCTCCCAGCGGCACAGCACCGGTGCTGTGAGGGCATTGGGGCCATCCTGACCCAGCATTGGCAGGACGGAAAGGGTGGCTTCTCCAAAAGATACCTCGATTTCACTGTTCAGCAGTATCACTTCACAGCCATTGTCCTGCAATAGTTCAGACCATTCCAGTTCCATTTTACTTCCGGTTTCCCAGCTTGGCAGCGCAACGCAGTCCACATCGACCCGTGCCAGCAGCTGTTCCACATTCTCCCGGCTGTTTTCATCCAGCCGATCCAACACCAACAGGGATAGCCTTCCGGTTCCACCGGACGCCAGATAGTCTGCAAGCCGAGTTCCGGCCTCCTGTCCCCGGCAATCCACCGCCGCATAATTTCCCCGAGAGTTCAGCACCGTGCAGGAACCGTTTCCCACATCTAACGCCGTAACCGTAAAAGGACTTCCGGACAGAGTGAGCATCCGCAAGGTCAGCGCAAGAAGCAGCAGTGTGGCGGAGGCTCCTACGGACAGTACCGGTCTGTGGCGCAGACCCTTCACCAGAATTACCGCCACCAGGATTCCCACGGAGATCACAAACCAGCCAGTGTAGTAGGGATTGTCCAGTGCCAATGCGGAAAAGCTGCCTCTGCTGAGCCAAGATGCCACACCAATCAGCCAATCCAGCAGTGGAGTCACCACCCGAACCAACAATCCGGCCAAAGGCATGGAAACAAACGAAATCAGGCAGGACAGCAGTCCCAGCACAAAGGCCAGAGATGCACACCAGATGCTCAGCAGATTGCTGAGGGGGCCCACCAGAGAAACGCTGTGGAAATAGTTTGCACACAGCGGAAGCGTCAGCACTTCCGCCGACAGCGCTGTGGAAATGGCTCCCGCCGCCAAATACCAAATCTCATGGAGCAGCGGATGCCGAATCAGCTTCTCATCCGTCAGAGGCTTTGCCATCCAATGATACAACTTCCCATGGAAACAGGCAAGTCCTGTGACCGCTGCAAAGGAAAGCTGAAGCCCGATTCCCCGGCAGGCATAGGGATTTCGGAACAACAGCAGCGCAAGCGCCACAGAAATAGAGGTGATCGAGTCATTCTCCCGACCAAACAGCGGCGCCGACAAGAGCACAACGGCCATAATCACCGCACGCCATACCGATGCCTGATCCCCGGTCATCAGTGCAAAGAACACCAGAAGCGGAATGGCAATCACCACCCGGCGGCGCTTTCCACCGGGCAGGATATACAGCACGCCGGTAAGAAAGCCCACATGGAGTCCCGATACCGCCAGCAGGTGTGCCATCCCGGAACGGCGAAATGCGGTATAGAGCCAGCCGGGCAATCCCGCCTTATTGCCGGTAATTAAACCGGTGAGAAGCGCACCCTCATCCTCCGGATACAACAGCCGAATTCGCTCCGCCAGCTGTCTGCCCAGCGCAGGAGCCACCGCCCACCAGGGCAGCCGCTCCCTATGCACCGCCGAGTCCATTCGTCCATGGATGGTAAGGAAGTATCCCCGGGACACATTCCGGGCCGTCTGTTCTCCGCCCAGATACCGAGCGTCCCCGTACTGCCCTTCTCCGATGATCTGATCTCCCGGAGCCAACTCCGAGGCAGCTTCCTCCAGATACAGCAGCGCACGGTGGCCTTTTCCCATCCCGGAGTCAATGGTAACCGGCACTTCCAAACCGCCGGCACAGGCTCTGGGATAAGCCGCAACTACGGCAGAGAAGGCACTCTCCTTCCCGGCAAACCCTTCCACCGGGCGCAGTTCCACTGCGGTATAAAGCCCAAACCACACAAAGCCCAGCATCGCTCCGACTGCTGCAAGGGCGCCCATCTTTCTCCGGACGCTCTTTTTGCGAGACACGACGACGCAGGCGGTCAAGCTAACCAGCACAAAGACCCAACAAAGCCACCAAGGTTTCATGGAACAGCACAGAGCGATCGCACCGCAAAACGGCAGCAGCAGCCATGCCAGAATCCGCACCGTTCCTCTCCCCTCTCACTGTCAAGTGGCCTCATTATACCATAAGGTGTCTGGCAACACAATTTCCCGATTTTAGCACTCAATATACGAGAGTGCTAAAATTAACGCCCGTTTCACTATTTGTTCACAGTTTATTCATAGTCCAAACCTATACTAAGGCCAACAAAAGGATTTGGGACTACAAATTGTCCCCAAAGGAGGTTTTTCTCGATGAGTCAACTGAATTATACGCAAAAGTCCACCGAGGTGCTGCAAGGCGCTCAGATGGCTGCAAATGAATATGGTTCCCCTCAGATGGAGCAGTGCCATCTGCTCTACGCTCTGCTGGACGATCCTCAGGGGCTGTCCTCTCAGCTGCTGGCTCAGGCCGGTGTGACGGTAGAGAGCCTGCGTGCTGCCGTGCAGCATGAGGTTTCCACACAGCCCAAGGTTTCCGGCCCGGGTCATGAGGCAGGCAAGATTTATGTTTCCCGTGATGTGGAACGCACCTTGCAGTCCGCTCAGGAGATCGCCGTCACCATGAAGGACGAATATATTTCCGTCGAGCACCTGTTGCTGGGTCTTTTGGACACCGCTTCCGGCAAGATTGCTGAGCTGTTCCAGACTTACCGCATCACCAAGGAAGCGCTGATGCAGGCGCTGTCCTCGGTGCGTGGCAATCAGCGTGTCACCTCGGACAATCCCGAGGACACCTACGATGCACTGAAAAAATACGGCACCGATCTGGTGGCCCGGGCAAGAGCCCAGAAGCTGGACCCGGTGATCGGTCGTGACGACGAAATCCGAAATGTGATTCGCATCCTGTCCCGTAAAACCAAAAACAACCCGGTGCTGATCGGTGAGCCCGGTGTGGGCAAGACCGCCATTGCGGAAGGTCTGGCGCAGCGCATCGTCAGCGGCGATGTGCCCAAGAGCCTGACGGACAAGACTATCTTCTCTCTGGATATGGGCGCACTGATTGCCGGTGCTAAGTATCGCGGCGAATTTGAAGAGCGTCTGAAGGCAGTTCTGCAAGAGGTACGCAAGAGCGACGGTCAGATCATTCTGTTCATCGACGAGCTGCACACCATTGTGGGCGCCGGCAAGACGGAGGGCAGCATGGATGCCGGCAACCTGTTGAAGCCCATGCTGGCCCGTGGTGAGCTGCACTGCATCGGCGCCACCACCCTCAACGAATATCGTCAGTATATTGAAAAGGATGCCGCTCTGGAACGCCGGTTCCAGCCCGTCACGGTGGATGAGCCTACCGTGCCCGACACCATTGCTATTCTGCGTGGCTTGAAGGAACGCTACGAAGTCTATCACGGCGTAAAAATCCACGACAGCGCCATCATCGCCGCCGCCACCCTCTCCAATCGCTATATCACCGACCGTTTCCTGCCTGACAAGGCCATCGACTTGGTGGACGAGGCCTGCGCCCTGATCCGCACCGAGATGGATTCCATGCCCACGGAGCTGGATGTCATCTCCCGCCGCATCATTCAGCTGGAAATTGAAGAGTCCGCTTTGAAGAAGGAAGAGGATGAGCGCTCCAAGGCGCGTCTGGCGGAACTCCAGAAGGAGCTGGCCGATCTTCGAGAGGACTTCAACGCCCGGAAGGGTCAGTGGGAGAACGAAAAGAACTCCATCGGCAAGGTGCAGGAGCTGCGCCGCCAAATCGAGCAGGCTCGTCAGCAGTTGGAGCTGGCACAGCGCAACTACGACTATGAAAAGGCCGGCGCCATTCAGTACAGCCAGCTGCCCCAGCTGGAACAGCAGCTGGAAGCAGAAGAACAGCTGGCTGCTCAGGGCAAGCAGAACACGCTGCTGCGCAACGCTGTGGGCGAAGAGGAAATTGCCCGGATTGTGGAACGCTGGACCGGTATTCCCGTGTCCCGTCTGATGGAAGGCGAGCGGGAGAAGCTGCTCCATCTGGAGGACATTCTCCACCAGCGTGTCATCGGTCAGGACGAAGCCGTTTCCCGTGTTTCCGAAGCGATTCTCCGCTCCAGAGCCGGTATTCAGGACCCGGACCGTCCCATCGGTTCTTTCCTGTTCCTCGGCCCCACCGGTGTGGGCAAGACGGAGCTGGCCAAGACCCTTGCCGCAACCCTCTTTGACGATGAGCGCAACATGGTGCGTATCGACATGAGCGAATATATGGAGAAATACTCCGTGTCTCGTCTGATCGGAGCGCCTCCTGGATATGTGGGCTATGAGGAAGGCGGTCAGCTGACCGAAGCCGTCCGCCGCAAGCCTTACTCCGTCGTCCTCTTTGACGAGGTTGAAAAGGCCCACCCGGATGTGTTCAATGTGCTGCTGCAGGTGCTGGATGACGGCCGCATTACCGACAGTCAGGGCCGCACGGTGGACTTTAAGAACACCATTCTGATTCTGACCTCTAACTTGGGCAGCCAGTATCTGCTGGATGGCATTGAGTCGGACGGCAGCATCAGCGACACGGCAAAGCAGCAGGTACAGGAGCTGCTGAAGCGCTCCTTCCGCCCCGAATTCCTGAACCGTCTGGATGAGATCGTGTTCTACAAGCCCCTGACCCGGGACAACATCACCGGCATCATTGATCTGCTGGTGGAGGATCTGAACCGCCGTCTGGAGCATCAGAACCTGACCGTCAAGCTGACGGACGAGGCAAAGCTGGAAATCATCGACCGCAGCTACGATCCCGCCTTTGGCGCCCGTCCCCTCCGCCGCTATGTCCAGCACACAGTGGAAACGCTTATTGCCAAGAAATTGATCGCCGGAGATGTGCTTCCCGGCAGTGTGCTCACCGTATCCCTGAAGGACGGCGAGCTGGTCGTCGAATAACCGACCGTTTCAGGCGTCGATCCCCCGGGATCGACGCCTGTTTTTCGCTTTGCGCACCCATGCAAAACAACTTATTCTTGATATCTTGTGGTTGATGTGGTATATTCTATACACTATCTGGTGCAGGAGGCTATGTTATGAATTACGCTACAATCAAATCCTACGATGTCGCAAACGGACCCGGCGTCCGTGTCAGCCTCTTCGTTTCCGGCTGTACTCATCACTGCAAGGGCTGCTTCAATGCCGAGGCATGGGACTTTAACTACGGTTCTCCCTATACCACCGAAATTGAGGACAAGATCATCGAGTACTTGAAGCCTTGGTACATTCGGGGGCTGTCCCTGCTGGGCGGCGAGCCCTTCGAGCCTGCCAATCAGACCGCTCTGCTCCCTCTGCTTCGCCGGGTACGGCAGACCTATCCCGACAAGACCATCTGGTGCTACACCGGCTACAACTACGAGACCGATCTGCTGGCCGGACGGCTTGGCCCTTGGGAGATCACGCAGGAAATGCTGAGCTGCATTGATGTTCTGGTGGACGGCGAGTTCCACATCGACGAAAAGGACCTTTCCCTCCGCTTCAAGGGCAGCCGCAATCAGCGCATTATCAATGTTCCGGCTTCCGCTGAAGCCGACTCCATCGTGCTTTGGGACCCCAACACCGAAGCGGAAAACTAATTCATCTTCTCAATCAACCGCCTCACGCATACCCTTGTGTGAGGTGGTTTTTTATGCGTTCTTCCACGGGGATTCGGGATTTGTTCTGGGGACTTGGGCTGCTGCTCTGGGTGGCTGGGCTGCTCCGCTGGCCGCAGGAAGTGATTGCAGCCGGTCAGCAGGGACTGACCCTCTGTGCCTCCACGCTGCTCCCGTCCCTGTTTCCCTTCTTTGTACTCTCTTCCCTGCTGGTTTCCTTAAATCTCACCCGGTATCCCGGGCGATGGCTGGAACACGCCATGAAGCCGCTGTTCGGCATCCGTGGGAGCGGTGCTTCCGCTCTGCTGCTGGGCATGGTGG
Organism: Oscillospiraceae bacterium; assembly: GCA_020025295.1. Lineage (GTDB taxonomy): Bacteria > Bacillota > Clostridia > Oscillospirales > Oscillospiraceae > UMGS1766. The sequence continues at coordinate 14,915 of JAHHSJ010000016.1, forward strand.
GCGGTTATCCGGTGGGTGCCAAAACGGTGGCCGAGCTATACCGCTCCGGGCAATGCTCCAAAGCAGAAGCGCAGCGGCTGCTGCTCTTTTGCAACAACGCCGGACCTGCGTTTTTCCTTGGCGTAGTGGGCGGCGGCATTCTGAAAAGCGTCAAACTGGGGCTTCTGCTCTGGCTGTGCCACATGGCAAGCGCTCTGCTGTTGGGTATTTTGATGCAGCGGCTCTTTCCCCTGCGGGAAACCGCCGTGCGCTCCCCTGCCACCTTCTCCGCCCCCAACAATCCATCTTCTGCACAACTCTTTGTGGATGCAGTAAAAACCAGCTTTTTCTCCGTACTCAACATCTGCGCCTTTGTGGTGCTGTTCGGCATTTTACTCTCACTCTGCCGGGCGGCTGGGCTCTTTGATCTGCTCACCGGCGCCTGCACCACAGTACGAGGCGTGGACACGGTACAGGCCCTGGTTTCCGGATGGATTGAGCTTTCCAACGGGATCGCAGCTCTCCCCCTCCGTCCGCTGGAGCTGACCTTGCCTCTCGCCTCCTTCCTGCTGGGCTGGGGCGGCATCTGCGTCCACTGTCAGACCCTCAGCGTACTCTCCGGCAGCGGACTTTCCGCCCTGCCCTATCTCTGTGCCAAGCTGGTCCACGGACTGTTGTCCGCCGCACTCTGCTCGCTTCTGTTCGCCCTGCTTCCTCATGCGGTCACCGCCATGGCACGGGATGTGGTTTCGGAAAGCCCCCTGTTCTCTCTGACGCCCGGTCTGCTGCTCTGCCTCAGTCTTTGCCTTGCGGCGGTTCTGCTCCTGCCAATCGAAAAATTTAAGGCTGGAAATCGTCGCAAAGACAGGATATAATAGGGTTAGCAACGAAGAAAAGAGGATGTCCTTATGCTGTTTCGAAAATCCATTGAGCCACGGTGCACCTACTGCCAGCGGGGTGCTGAGGTGGATGAAGATCATGTCATCTGTGCAAAAAAGGGCATCGTTTCCGCTGGCTCACACTGCCGCTTCTTTCAGTATGATCCTTTGAAGCGTCAGCCCTCCGCTCCGGCGGTTCCGGACTTTTCCAAACTGGATGACGAGGATTTTTCCCTGTAAAATCAGCGCTGCTGTCGGTCGACAGCAGCGCTTTTGCATATTTTTTGCGTTTGCGTGCAAAATAGCCCCGTAACACGCAAATATTCAATTGGGGAGGAATCGCTATGTTGGATCGAATCGCTCTGATCCTCACCGTCATCGGCGGTGTCAACTGGGGACTGGTCGGTTTTTTGCAGTTTGATCTGGTGGCGTGGATCTGCGGCGGAAGTACCGCAATTTTTGCCCGCATCATCTACGCCCTCATCGGCATTGCCGCGGTCTGGTGTTTTTCGTTCCTGTTCCGGGAACAGGATTTTTACCAGCCCAAAAAGCCAAAGTAAAACCGTAAAACGGGAGCAATGCAGTCCGGCATTGCTCCCGTTTTCCATTCTGATTTACTTCGTCAGCGCTTCCAGCAGCTCCTCCATGGTATGAACCACAGTGGTGGCTCCCTGCTCACGCAGAAAGTCCTCGTCCCGGAAGCCCCAAGTCACAATGACGCAGGGCAGATTGGCATTCCGGGCGGTGGCAATGTCCACCTCGGAGTCGCCCACATAGACACAGCTCTCCGGGTCGGCGCCCATGCGCTTCATCGCTTCAAACACGCTGTCCGGAGCGGGCTTCTTCTTGATTCCGGCCCGATCGCCGATGGACACGGTAAACAGGCCGGAGAAGAACTCGTCGCTCAGCTCCTGCACTGTGGCGTCCGGCTTATTGCTGACCACGGCGGTGGTGATTCCCATGCTCTTCAGCTTGTGCAGCAGGTCAATCATGCCGGGATAAGGTGCGGTCTTGATTTTGGCATGTTCATTGTAATAGGGCAGATAGAAGTCCAATGCCTCCTGATACTTCGGGTCCTCCGCTCCGCCGGGGACACAGCGCTGAATCTGCGTCGCCGCTCCGTTGCCCAGAAAGCGCCGCAGAGTTTCTCGGTCGTGATGGGGATAGCCCACATGATCCATGGTCACATTCACACTGTCCAGAAGGTCGTCCAGTGTGTCCAGAATGGTGCCATCCATATCAAAAAGTACCGTGCGATATCCCATAAACAAAATGCCTCCCGTATTTCTCTTCTGGCATTTTATCACAGCTTCTCCTACGATTCAAGCAAGCTCCTCAGGCGTTCCACCGCCCGGCGCTCGATTCGGGATATCTGCACCTGACTGACTCCCACCACCTTGGCTGTCTGATCCTGTGTAAAGCACCGATCGTAACGCAGATGAATGACCATCTGTTCCCGTTCGGTCAGCTGGCGAATGGCTTCTCTCAAATCCAGATGCTCCACCAGCTGCTCTTCCATTCCTTCGTCGCCCAAGGCCGATTCCAAGGTCAACCCATCGCCCGTTTCTGCCGTCAGCGACACCACCGAGGCGGCAGCAGTTTCTGCCAAAGCAATTTCTTCCACATCCAGCCCCAGCTTGTCCGCAAGCTGGGAAACCGAAGGCTCTGTCCCGGTGGTTTCCACAAGTTCCGTCCGCAGCTGTGCAATCTTCGCCGCCCGTTCCCGCAGGGTTCGGCTCACCTTCACCGTGCCGTCATCCCGGAGGAAACGGCGCATTTCTCCGGCAATTTTGGGCACCGCATAGGTAGAAAACTGGGTTCCGTACTCCAGATCAAAGCCGTGGATGGCCTTCAAAAAACCGATACTGCCCAGCTGGAATAAGTCATCCTGCTCCACACCCCGTCCGGTATACCTTCGCACGATGCTCCAGATCAGCCGGCTGTTTTCCTCCAGCAACTGAGTTTCCGCCGCACGGTCTCCTTGCTGTGCCGCCCGGATCAGCTCAAGCGTTGGACCGCTCATACTTCATTCTGCGGGAAATGCGTTTTCGCATGGTGACGGTAGTCCCCCGGTTGGGATGGGAGAGGACACGCATACCGTCCATAAAGCTTTCCATGATCGTGAAACCCATACCGCTGCGCTCCTCGCCTCCGGTGGTGAACATCGGCTGTCTGGCCTGCTCCACATCCGGAATGCCTCTGCCCCGATCCTTCACCTGAATTTCCAACACATTGTTCTCGTAAATCCGCATCCGCAGGGTGATTCTCCCCAAGGTATCCGGATAGCCGTGAACGATGGCATTGGTCACCGCTTCACTGACCGCCGTCCGCACATCACCCAATTCTTCCAGCGTCGGGTCCAGCTGCGCCGCAAAGCAGGCCGCCGCACTGCGGGCAAACCCTTCATTGGCGGACGCACTGGGAAAATCCAGTTTGACTTCATTGATGACTTTCATTTATGTAAACCTCCGATCACAGATAGCTGATGGAAAACAGCCGCTGAAGTCCCGCCGCACGGAGCACCTTTCCCGCCTGTGCCGGGACGCGCACCACAGTCAAGCGCCCACCGTTCAGCGCCAAGGTCCGGTACACCTTCAGCAGCAAAGCAATCCCACTGGAATCCATAAAGGTCACGCCTCCCATGTCCAACTCCACCCGGCTGGGCGACTCCAGATCCAGCTGCTCCTCCAGCTGACGCATCAAAACGCCTGCCCGGTGATGGTCGATTTCTCCCGTCAGCAGCAGTCTCATCTGCTCTTGTTCCATTTTGCAGTCGATTGGCATGACTTGTCCTCCTCTGTATTCGATGGCAGCAAATCGCTGCCAAAGATAGAAAAAATCACCCTGCGTTCTCAGAACGCAGGGTGATTCTATCAAATTTCGGTTTGAAATTCTGTCTAGTTGCGTCGACCGAGTGGATTTTATCCCAGTGCAGCAGCGGACTCCTTCAGCTGAGCGATCAGAGCGCTGGTCTTTTCCATGTTCTCACGCTCACGCTGCACCACGGCCTCGGGGGCCTTGGAGACAAACTTCTCGTTGGAGAGCTTCTTCTCGATGCCGGCGAGATACTTCTCGGCCTTCTCGATCTCCTTGGCGATTCTGGCACGCTCGGCATCCAGATCCACCAGCTCGGCCAGAGGAATGTACAGCTTGGCAGCGGCGGTGACCACGCTGACCAGACCGTCCACGCTTGCGGGAGCCTCAGAGGTGATCTCCACGCCGGAAGCACTGGCCAGACGCTCCAGGAAGGGAACGCCCAGAGTGAACACAGCGCTGTCCTCGGTGACCACGGTCAGCTCGGCCTTCTTGGAGGGGGGCACATTCATCTCGCTGCGGCGGGCACGGATGGCCTTGATGGCGTCCATGATCTTCTCCATGGCAGCCTCATCCTCGGCAAAGTCAAACTCTGCATGATACTCCGGCCAGTTCTGCAGCATCAGGTAATCACCCTCATGGGGCAGAGCCTGCCAAATCTCCTCCGTGATGAAGGGCATGAAGGGATGCAGCAGCTTCAGGGTCTCCGTCAGCACATAGCACAGCACCTGCTGAGCCTGCTGCTTGCGCTCCTCGTTGTCGCCGTTCAGGCGAGCCTTGGTCAGCTCGATATACCAGTCGCAGTAGCTGTCCCAGATGAAGTCATAAATCTTCTGTGCAGCCACGCCCAGCTCATAGCTTTCCATGTTGGCGGTGACATCACGGATGACGGAGTTCAGCTTGGACAGAATCCACTTGTCCTCCAGCTCCAGCTTCTCCGGCAGGCGGCACTCATCAATGGTCAGGTTCATCAGCAGGAAACGGCTGGCGTTCCAAATCTTATTGGCGAAGTTACGCATGGCCTCACAGCGCTCGGTATAGAAACGCATATCGTTTCCGGGGCTGTTGCCGGTAATCAGGTTGAAGCGCAGAGCGTCGCAGCCGTACTGGTCGATCATCTCCAGAGGATCGATGCCGTTGCCCAAGGACTTGGACATCTTGCGGCCCTGTGCGTCACGGACCAGACCGTGGATGAACACGGTGTGGAACGGGGGCTTCTTGGTATGCTCGCAGGCAGAGAAAATCATGCGGGCAACCCAGAAGAAGATAATATCATAGCCGGTGACCAGAACATCGGTGGGATAGAAGTAATCCAGATCCTCGGTCTTGTCCGGCCAGCCCAGCGTGGAGAAGGGCCACAGAGCGGAGCTGAACCAAGTGTCCAGCACATCGGGATCACGGGTGATGTTCTTGCTGCCGCAGTGCTGGCAGCAGTCGGGGTCTTCCCGGACGCAGGTCATCTTGCCGCAGTCGGCGCAGTACCAGACCGGGATCTGATGACCCCACCACAGCTGACGGGAAATGCACCAGTCATGCACATTCTCCATCCAGTTGAGGTAGGTCTTGGAGAAGCGCTCGGGGACGAACTTCACTTCGCCGTCCTTGACCACACGCATGGCTTCCTTCGCCAGAGGCTCCATCTTGACGAACCACTGGGCGGAGATGATGGGCTCCACATCGTTATGGCAGCGATAGCAGGTGCCCACATTATGGGAGTAGTCCTCAATCTTCTCCATGAGGCCCATTTCTTCCAGCTTGGCAACCACCTGCTTGCGGCACTCGTAGCGGTCCAGGCCCTCAAAGATGCCGCCCTCGCTGTTGACCACGCCGTGGTCGTCCAGCACACGGATGACTTCCAGATTGTGGCGCAGGCCCACCTCGAAGTCATTGGGGTCATGGGCAGGCGTCATCTTCACGCAGCCGGTACCGAACTCCATGTCCACATAATCGTCGGCCACGATGGGAATTTCACGATTCATAATAGGCAGAGTGACCGTCTTGCCCACCAGATGCTTATAACGCTCATCGTTGGGGTTCACAGCCACGCCGGTATCGCCCATCATGGTCTCAGGACGGGTGGTAGCCACCACCAGATAGCCGGAGCCGTCAGTGAGGGGATAGCGCATATGCCACAGATGGCCGGGCTTATCCTGATACTCCACCTCGGCGTCGGACAGAGCGGTGACGCAGTTGGGGCACCAGTTGATGATGCGGCTTCCCTTATAAATGAGGCCCTTCTCGTAGAGGGACACGAACACCTCACGCACAGCCTTGGAGCAGCCCTCGTCCATGGTGAAGCGGGAACGCTCCCAATCGCAGGAGGAGCCCAGCTTCTTCTGCTGCTCCACAATGCGGTTGCCGAACCGTTCCTTCCAATCCCAGACACGCTCAAGGAACTTCTCACGGCCCAGATCGTAACGGGACAGGCCTTCCTTGACACGCAGCTCCTCTTCCACCTTGATCTGGGTGGCTATGCCTGCGTGGTCGGTGCCGGGCACCCACAGTGCGGCATAGCCCTGCATCCGCTTGAAGCGGGTCAGGATGTCCTGCATGGTGGCGTCCATGGCGTGACCCATGTGCAGCTGGCCGGTGACATTGGGGGGAGGCATCACGATGGTGAAGGGCTTCTTCTCCGGATCAGCCTTGCCCCGGAAGCAGCCGTGGGATTCCCACTCGGCATAAATGCGGCTTTCGACCTCACTGGGGTCATAAACCTTGGGCAGTTCTTTAGCCATTTTGTTCAACTCCTTATAAAATGAAAACGCCCTGAGTTTTCCATAGGAAAACTCAGGGCGAAATAGATTCCGCGGTACCACCTGAATTCAGACGCAAGAAACCTGCATCTGCACTCTGGTTCGATAACGGTGAACGGCCGTCGATCCTTACTTCTCGTTTCAGGACCGATGCTCCGGGACGACCTTCACCCACGCTTCACAAGACCTCGCACCAACCGGTCTCTCTCTTTCGATCTGCGGAGGGTTACTCCTTCCCTTCTTTGCATTTACTCTAGCAAGTATAAACACCCCCGGCAAAAATGTCAATGTTTTTCGCCAAAAAGTGAAGTGATCCGCTTATTTTCCTTCCAGCAGCTCATCTGCGGCCACTTCAGCTGCGATAAGGCCTTCGCCCACCGCCTTGGCTACCTGAAGAGGCAGTCCGGTGCAGTCACCGGCGGCAAACACGCCGGGCAGGTTGGTGTGCATCTGACGGTCCACCCGAATGGCTCCGTTTTCCGTTTCCAGCTCCGGGAACAGTTCTGTGGGCACCACCGTTTCCCGGAGAATAAACACGCCGTCACAGGAAATCAGCTCGCCGTCAGCCAAAACACCGGTCACGGTCTGGTCACCCATCACTTCCAGCTTGCCCGCCTTCACGAAGGGGATGTCCTCCTTCAAATCCTGAGGGGCCTGCGGAGACACATAGGTGACCTGACAGCCCAGCGAAGCCAGATAGTTTGCCTCCTGCGGGGCATCCTTGCTCCGACCGATCACCACCACTTTACGGCCCCGGTACAACATACCGTCACAGGTGGCGCAATAGCTGACGCCTCGGCCCAGCAGGGCTTCCTCCCCGGGGTACTTGGCCCCTCGTGCCACACCGGTGGCGAGAATCAGCTTCTTGCCTTCGTACAGCTCACTGCCCACCGTCAGGTAGACCTGCTCTCCCATGGCCATGGCACTAATGACCCGGCCCGTAACAAATTCCGCTCCCATATCAAAAGCGTGGGTACGGAATACATTCAGCATATCTTCTCCGTTCATGCCGGGCATACCGAGGTAGTTGTCCACCTGATGCGCTCGATACAGCGGATTTTGTTCCATAGGATTGGAAATCACAAGCGCAGAACAATTCTTCTGCCGTGCTGCCACCGCAGCGGACAATCCGGCCGGTCCTGCACCCAAAATCACAATATCATACATAACAAATCCTCCTTTTCCCCCATTATATCGTAATATGTCCGAAACTCAAGAAATATCTCCGCCGCCCGTTGCTTTTTCCACTTTTTTCGGTATAATAGAATAGATATTATGTGCGTATGAGGACACTTGTACGACTCTGCAAAGACAGGAGTGATTCACATGGCTTCTGAAGAGAGAAATGCCGTTATGAGTCAGAATTTTATTCACGATTTTATCGATGAGGATATTGCAGCCGGCGGTCAGTATGAAGGATTGCAGGTTCACACCCGTTTCCCTCCCGAGCCCAACGGCTACCTTCACATTGGCCACGCCAAGGCCATTTTTGTGGACTTCGGCACCGCTGCCAAGTATGACGGCGTGTGCAACCTCCGCATGGACGACACCAACCCCACCAAGGAAGATGTGGAGTTTGTGGACGCCATTCAGGAAGATATTCGCTGGCTGGGCTACGATTGGGCCGAGTTCCATTTCGCCAGCGACTACTTTGAGCAGATGTATCAGTACGCAGTGGAACTCATCAAGAAGGGCCTTGCCTATGTGTGCCAGCTGTCTGCCGAGGAAATGAGCGCCAACCGCGGCGATGTGAACACGCCCGCCGTCAGCCCCTATCGTGACCGTCCCATTGAGGAGTCCCTCGATCTGTTCGCCCGGATGCGTGCCGGCGAGTTTGAGGACGGCGCCATGACCCTCCGTGCCAAGATTGATCTGGCCAGCGGCAACTTCAATATGCGTGACCCTGCCATCTACCGCATCAAGCATATGCATCATCATCGCACCGGCGATCAGTGGTGCATTTACCCCATGTATGACTTCGCCCATCCCATTGAGGACGCTCTGGAGGGCATCACCCACTCCCTGTGCACTTTGGAGTTTGAGTCCCACCGTCCCCTCTACGACTGGGTCATCAACAACATCACTCTGCCCCACGCCCACAAGCCCCGTCAGATTGAGTTTGCCCGTCTTGGCATCGACCACACCGTCATGAGCAAGCGCAAGCTCCGTCAGCTGGTGGAGCAGAACTATGTGGCCGGCTGGGATGATCCCCGTATGCCCACCATCTGCGGTCTGCGCCGCCGTGGCTACACGCCTGCCGCCATTCGTGCCTTCTCCGAGCAGATCGGCGTGGCCAAGGCTGACTCCACCGTGGAGTACGCCTTCCTCGAGCACTGCCTCCGTGCCGATTTGGACGACACCGCCAAGCGTGTGATGGCGGTCATCCGTCCTCTGAAGCTGACCATCGTCAACTATCCCGAGGATCAGAGCGAGACCTTTGAGGTTGAGAATCATCCCAAGCACCCCGAAATGGGTGCCCACCCCATCTCCTTCTCCCGAAACCTGTACATTGAGCAGGATGACTTCCTGGAGGAGGCCATTCCCAAGTACAAGCGTCTGACCCCCAACGGTCTGGAATGCCGCCTGAAGGGTGCATACCTGATCCGCTGCACCGGCTGCCGTAAGGACGAAAACGGCAATGTGGTGGAGGTCTTTGCCGAGTACGATCCCGAGTCCCGTGGCGGTAATCCTGCCGACGGACGCAAGGTCAAGGGCGCTACCATCCACTGGGTGGACGCCGCTACCGCCCTCACCGCCGAGGTCCGTCTGTACGACAACCTCTTCTCCGACGCTGCTCCCGACGCCGGCGGCAAGGACTTCCTGTCCTGTCTGAATCCCGACTCTCTGGAGATTCTCACCGACTGCAAGCTGGAGGCTTCCCTCGCTTCTGCTGAGGCTCCCGCTTCCTTCCAGTTCATGCGTCAGGGTTACTTCTGCGTGGACAACCGTGACTCCAAGCCCGGTCATCCCGTGTTTAACCGCAGCGTATCCCTGAAGGACGGCTTCAAACCCGGCAAGTAATCTTATCTTTTTCAAGCAGGACCTGCGGATTTGTTTCCGCAGGTCCTCTTTCTTTTTCAGTTAGCTTTACGAAACCATTTTGTGTCTGAAAAAGTCTGAAAATATCCGAAATTGTGCCTTTTTATAATAAAAACCTCTTTTTATAAAGTAAATTTTAGCTAAATTTGCCACTTCTTTTTCCCCTTAAAACTGTCCTTTCTGCTGAAATGATGCGTTTACTCTGCCGACACGGTCCGAACCATTGAAATCATCCGTTTTTTGGAGTAAAATTATCTTAAAATCCTAATGACTATAGGTTCTGGAGGTTATTTTATGGCTGAAGAAATCCGCCCCATTCGCCGCATCGGTATCCTCACCAGCGGCGGTGACGCTCCCGGCATGAATGCCGCTATTCGCGCAGTCACCCGCATGAGCATCGCAAATGGCATCGAAGTGCTGGGCATTATGCACGGCTTTGCCGGTCTGATCAGCAATGATTTTAGAACTCTTTCCGCCCGTGATGTTGACGGACTTCTGATGAAGGGCGGCACCATGCTGTATACCGCTCGCTGCCAGGAGATGCACGATCCTGAGTTTCGTCAGCGTGCAGCAGATAACTGCCACTTCCTCGGCATTGACGGTCTGATCTGCTGCGGCGGTGACGGTACCTTCCGCGGCGCTCGTGAGCTGAGCCGTCTGGGCGTGCCCTGCATCTGCATCACCGGCACCATTGATAACGATATTTCCTGCACCGACTACACCATCGGCTTCGACACTGCCTGCAATACGGCAATCAGCGCCATCGACCGTCTGCGTGACACCATGCAGTCCCATGCCCGCTGCTCCGTCGTTGAGGTCATGGGCCGTCATGCCGGCCATCTGGCTCTGGCGGTCGGTACCAGCGTCGGCGCTGCTTCCATTCTGGTTCCTGAGGATGCCGGCAACTTTGAGACCGATGTGATCGAGAAGATCCGTATGGGTCGTATCAACGGCCGCAACCACCACATCATCATTGTGGCCGAGGGCTATCATATGTCCTGCCAGGAAGTCACTGACCGCATCATCGCTGAGACCGGCGTTGACACCCGTATCACCATTCTGGGCCATGTCCAGCGCGGCGGTTCCCCCTCTTCCTATGACCGCGTGATGGCCACCCGTATGGGCTGCGCCGCTGTGGAGGCTCTGATCGATGGCAAGTCTCAGCGCATCATCGTGCTGCGCGACAATCAGATCATGGATATTGACATCGAGGAAGGTTTGAACTGCGAGAAGTCCCTCGACTTGGAGCTTCTGGAGAACTGCCGTAAGATGTCTATCTAAGTAATAATGTAGTAAAGGAGTTTGCTGCTATTATGGCTAAGAAGCATGAAGAGATCCTGGACGATGTTATGGACGCCCTGGACGATGTGAAGGATGTTCTGGAAGACGCCGCTGAAACCGTCGTCGCCAAGGCCAAGCCTGTGGCGAACAAGGTAAAGCCCGCCGCTAAGCGTGCTGCCAAGGCAGGTGCCGAGGCTGCACAGGCCGTTGTGGAGTCTGCTAAGAAGGCTACTCCCAAGAAGCCCGAGTGCTTCCTGCAGTTCAACGGCAAGGAAATCAGCATGGATTCTCTGATCGCAACCGCAAAGGCTGAGTTCAAGGAAGAGAACAAGCGCACCGCCATCATCACCTGCCGTGTGTATGTGAAGCCCGAGGAAGGCGCCGCCTACTATGTGATCAACGATAATTACTTCGGCCGCATCACGCTCTAATTTCTGCACAAAAAAGCGTCACCTGAACGGCTGACGCAAATAAAGACTCGCTTAAAAAGCACAAACGGAGTGTATCGACTTTCGATACACTCCGTTTTTTCATGTCAATACCTCGACAAAGCGGAAAGGATGCCTTTGCTGCTGAGCTTGATTATGACAGCAGCCTTTGTACGACAGCAATCTTTGATGGTATTTGGAAAATCTTGCATCCTTCCTCATTTGTTCCTCTGTAATGCCAAAGGCTTTGACCCGTGCTTGCAGTTCTTCTCGGATCAAAGATAAATACTCCTCTTCCTGTGAAAAGAAATGGATGATACACTCTTTTGCACGAAACGCATCCATGAGCTGGTTATAGATATCCGCTACCACTTCCTCATGGACAATATCCACTGTGGATCGGCAGACCCATTCTCCATCCCAACCTGTGACGCCCTTTTGAAAGCCGGTTTCTTCCACCGTATAGATGGAGCATTTCTTGCCGGAATACACCTCTTTCAAGGCATCCGGGTAACACTCATACAAAACAGGTTTCCCGTGTTCAAAATCAATCAAGAGGTCGAAATCATCCTTGGGTGCCCCAAAGAGCATTGCAGCAAGTTTGGATTGCGTGGCATATACATAAGGGCACTTATGCGTGGATGGGTGCGGTTCCAGCCGTTTTAAGCCGGAAACACGAGACGCATGATAGAGCCGTTTCATTTTTTGCCATCCCCTTTGGATTATGCCTGCGGGCCATCCTCCAGCAGATGATCGCCGATCTTGACCAGTTCTTCCACCGTACCGTCTGCGGCCTGACAGGTTCCAGTGTACTCCACCCGACGCACATAGCAGCCTTCGCCCAGACGAATATCTCTCGCCCGGATCACCTCGGCACGGGTATATTCCAGATCGGCGCAGTCGGCTTCAATGCTGTCCACTGCAAGGGCATAGCCACTGGAACGGCTGAAAATGTGGAGGATGCCGCCTTTTCCCTTGCGCACTCGCAGCTGAGAGCAGCCGATATCTCCGACGGTGGAACCGTGTCCGCTGTGCAGCTCGATGGTTTCCGCATTCAGCAGACCGTCGATCTTCACCACGCCGTCTGCATACACCTCTTCTGCTTCCACACCGGAACCGACAGAAAGGCTGCCGGACAGTTTGACCTGTCGGGCAGAGAGATTCTGCTCCACCTTCATGCTGCCGGACAGCTTCACATTCCCGCCGTTCAAATCCCCCTGTACCTTGCAAGCGCCGGAAACGGACACTTCGTCCGCCTGCAGATTACCCTCAATTTTCACGTCACCCGAGGAACTGAGCCGGCCCGTCACCACATCGCCCTGCACCTTGGCAGCACCGGAACAGCTGAGGCTGTCCGCGCGCAGGCTGCCCTGAATTTTACCGCTGCCGCTGACCGACACCTTGCCGTACTCGCCGCCCGGCATCGCCGTTGCACCGCTGACACGCATATCCATTTTATCGCTCATAGTGAAACCTCCCGCAAATAATCCAAAATGTCGATTTCCCGTTCCCCATCCGTCAGCACCACGGACTCCAGCTCTTCCACGCTGAATTCCCGGGTGACAAATGCGTTCTTTACCTGAAGTTTCCGCTGGGATCGCCGCTCCTTCTGCTTACCTTGCAGTTCCTCGGCCAGCTCCTCCAGAGAGGTCGATTCCTTCCGCTCCAAAATCAGCTCCACCCGCCGGCAGATCGCTTCTCGCTGAAAGAAGGTCTCCTGCCCGGTGACGGTGGATTTTTTAATGAACCAATCCTCCGGAATAAGCCCCATTCGCTTCCAGCGATAGAGTGCTCCGTAGGAGATTCCGTACCGTTCCAGCACTTCCCGCTTGGAGATCAAGTCTTCCATACTGCACCTCCTTAACATTGTTACGCTGCTGTGGCATTATAGTATCATAACATTGTTACGCCGTCAACACCCTTGTTCCATTTCTTCTGTAACAAGGGTAACACGCTCTTCCCTATCAAAAAAGTAAACGAGCCGCACCAAGGCAGCGCCTTGGTGCGGCTCTATTGGAAGAAGGATGATACGCTTAATCGAGTTTGAGGTCGCCCTCTTTGATCCAGCCCAGCTTACGCTCCACCAGACCGAAGGCCCAGGAGAGAACGCCGGGGAGAATGAAGCAGATCAGGATGAGGCCGATCCAATCAAATGCGGTGATTGTCTTGCCGTCATTGATCCAGCCGGTGTAGACGCCGATCTGACCCACCAGACCGCAGGTGCCCATGCCGGAGGAAATGGGGGAACCATTCATCTCCAGATGGAAGATGCAGGTGGCAATCGGACCGGTAACAGCAGCAGCCAGCGTGGGGGCAATCCAAATCTTGGGATTACGGACAATATTGCCCATCTGGAGCATAGAAGTGCCGATGCCCTGACTCACCAGACCGCCCCAGCGGTTCTCACGGAAGGACATCACAGCAAAGCCAACCATCTGAGCGCAGCAGCCAGCCACAGCAGCACCGCCGGCCAGACCGGTCAGACCCAGTGCGGCGCAAATGGCAGCGGAAGAGATGGGCAGCGTGAGCGCCACACCCACCAGCACAGACACCGCAATGCCCATCAGGAAGGGCTGCAGCTCGGTGGCCATCATAATCAGCTTACCCAGCCAGCTGGCGGCCGTACCAATGGCAGGCGCCAGCAGAGAGGACAGCACAACGCCGACGAAAATGGTCACTGCCGGGGTGACCAGCAAATCGATCTTGGTTCCCTTGCTCACCGCTTTACCGAATTCCGCAGCCACAATGGCGATAATGAGAACTGCCAGAGGGCCTCCGGCTCCGCCCAGTCCGTTCGCCGCAGAGCCAACTGCAATCAGCGAAAACAGAACCATCGGGGGACACTTCAAGGCATAGCCGATTGCCACAGCCATGGCCGGTCCCGACATGGCGGACGCATAGCCGCCGATGGTGGTCAGGTAGTCGATGTGGAACTGTTGTCCAATGGTATTGATGATCGTACCGATCAGCAGGGAGCAGAACAGACCCTGTGCCATGGCGCCCAGTGCGTCGATACCATAGCGATGGACCGAAATTTCAATGTCCTTTCGCTTCAGGAATGCACGGAATTTTTCCATTTCATTTCCTCCAAACTCTTTCTTTTCATGTGTCTTGTCATGTGTAAACAACTGTCATATATTTTAGGCAGTTTCCCTTGGAAAGTCAACCGTGGAAACGGACAAAACCAGCGTGGTTCCACTCCGGTTCTTGGTTGTTTTTTATGCTTCTTTCCCGGTTTGCAAGATACAAAAAGAGAGCCGGTGTTTTCACACCGGCTCTCTTCTAACTTAGAAAAAGTGAAAGTAAATTCTGGCTGCCACCACCAGCTGGACCACGAGGATCAGGGGGAATCCGAAGCGGAAGTACCAGTGTCTAGTCTTATGATGAAACACCTGCATTCCCAGCACACCGCCAACGCTTCCGCCCAGCAGCGGAAACAGAAACAGCGTCCGCTCCCGGATGCGCCACTCATCCCGCTTCGCCCGATATTTATCCACACCCATCATGGTAAACGCCACCACATTGACGATCGCCAGATAGACAATCAGCATGGCTCCGAAAAACTTCATTCTATTCCTCCAAAATAGGCATCCAGCCCATCCGCAATTCCCTGCACCAGCAAGTCCTGATAATCCGCCGTTGCCATCCGGGCATCCTCCTCCGGGTGACTCATGTAGCCCATCTCCACGATAGTCACCGGCACTTGGCTCCAATTGATACCGGACATAGTGTCCGTTTCCCAGACTCCGTCATTCTCCGCTCCCGTTTTGGCACACATATGGTCCACAACGGACTGGGCGAGGGCTTTTGACTGGGCGTACAACGCTCCGCTATACGGATTGTCCGGCGTCATACAGATGGTCATGGCTCCCTGCGCCTTGGCGCTTTCCGAGCCGTTGGCGTGGATATGCAGCACAGCGTCCGCATGGTTTTCATTGGCTAGATCGGCACGCTGGATGTTGCTGATGTCCACCTCGTTGGTGCGCCGGGTCAGAATCACCTCATAGCCCCGAGCCTTCAGCTCCGTTTCCAGCTTCAACACCATTTGCAGGTTCAGTTCGTACTCCGGAATGCCCGTGGACACACCCTCCGTGCCGGAACTGACCTTGGGCTTCTGCTCCGAGGCTCCCGGCCCAATCGGTTCTTTCTCATAATTGCCGTGGAGCTGGTGTCCGGCGTCCAAAACGACCAGATAGGGTTTGCGCTTCACCGTAATCTCACAGACAGCATTTACTTCTTGCGTATCGGAACACCGTGCCGTCACAGAGCAGGTTCCCGGTGCGTGGGCCGTCACCTGACCGTTTTCGTCCACCTCTGCCACGGACAGGTCGCTGGATTCCCAGAGCAGCTGCGTGCCCTCCGGCTGAGTCTGGGCCGTCAGCACAAGAGTTTCCCCCTCTGTCAGCTCAACTTCCGCTTGGGACAGCGTCACGGTGCAGGCTGCGGACGCATTTTCATCGGTCAAGGCAGAGGCTGCTGCCGTCTGGCTGACGCCCTCCTGCTCTGTATTCTCTTCCGCACTTTGTCCGCATCCTGCCAGCAAAAGCAGCAACGCAAGACAAATCAAACTCATTTTCTTCATTTGAACTCTTCTTTCCAACGAAAAAGGTTTCTTTTGACAAGGCATATCATTATATCATGCCCCTTTGGGCGGTTCAATGGGCCAATACAGCTTCTCACCTTTTTCGGATGGAATGTTCCCTGCCTATAGTGCAAAATCCGGCGAAATTCGTTAAATTTCCGCAGTCTATTTCTTTTATCGAATATTTATGATACACTGTTTATCCGTATGGTATTGTTTTATTGCACTTTTGCAATTGTGAGGAGAGAGTTTGTGAGTTTTATAGAAAAGCAGCCCCGAAAATGGGGTGATCGCCGGGACGCCGTTTGGGTCAAAGACGCCCCCGGATTGAATGTGATTATGGCTTCCCTGTTCCCCAATCGAACGGACTGTGAAGTCTTTTTTCAGCAGGAAATTGATGTAACCGAACTGGTAAAGTTCATCGACGCTAAAAACGGTCCTGACGCACCTTTGAAAACCACCTTCTTCCATTGCTTCGTCACGATGGTGGCTCGCATTTTGAATGAGCGTCCGTATCTGAACCGTTTTATTCAGGGACGCCGTGTCTATCAGCGTGACCAGATTTCCATCAGTTTTATGGCAAAGCGCCGCTTCACTGACCACAGCGAAGAGGCAATGCTCCAGTATGTGGCCAAGGGCAGCGACACGCTGGCTGATGTCAGCCGCTTTATTGTGGGCGAAGTCCACGAGATGCGCGGCGAAAAGCACGCCACCGGTATCAACAACACCATCGACAAGCTTGCAAAGCTGCCCCGTCTCCTGCTGATGCTGATGATCCGCATTGTCCGCTGGCTGGATTTCTGGGGTCGTGTCCCCAAGGCGCTTTCTGATGGCGACTCGAACTACGCTTCTGTTCTGCTCAGCAACTTGGGCAGCATCAAGTGCCCCTCGGTTTATCATCATCTGAACAACTACGGCACCACTTCTATCATGATTACGATTGGCACCATCACCAAGAAGTCTGTGCTGATGCCTGACGGCACGGTGCAGATTCGGGATATGGTTGACATCGGTGCCACGCTGGATGAGCGTATTGCCGACGGCTTCTACTTTGCCCGCTCCATAAAGTTGATCCAGCATATCTGCAGCCATCCGGAACTTTTGGATCGGCCCCTTGAGGAGGACAGCGAATATGAATTTGTTTGATGATCTCTTTCACCCTGTAACTGAGGACAGCGTTTCCTTCCCAATTCCCGAACATGTACACACCCCTTGGTTCTCTTCTGCCGGTGAAATTCCGGTCAATCTGAACTATTACAACGGCTCCATGGTGGAAACCATCGAAGCTACCGCCAAGGCTCGCCCCAACATCTGCGCCTACAACTTTTACGGCAACAAGGTTTCCTTTGCTGAGTTTATCCATCAGATTCACGACGCCGCCAAGGCTCTGTGCGCTCAGGGGATTAAACCGGGAGATCGTGTCACGATTTGCATGCCCAACACGCCTCAGGCAATCATTCTCTTCTATGCAATCAATCGCATGGGTGCGGTCGCCAACATGATCCACCCCCTCTCCGGTGAAGAGGAGCTGGTCCACTACATCAATGACTCCGAGAGTGTGATGTGCCTGACGCTGCTCCAGTTCTATCCTAAATTTGCAAACATTCGGGATCGTCTGAACCACACACGCCTGCTGATTTGTGACATCACCGACGGTCTGTCCGGTGTGAAGAAGCTGCTCTTCCCCCTGACGCGCAAGAATGTGGCAAAGCTCCCCAAGGATGCGGATGTGCTGCTCTGGAAGGACTTCATTAAGTCCGGCAAAGGATTTGAGGGCGAGTACATCCATCCCACCAAGGGTTCTGACATCGCCGTGATTCTCTATTCCGGCGGCACAACGGGAACAAACAAGGGCATTTTGCTCTCCAACCTGAACTTTAACGCCCTTGCATTGCAGACCGGCACGGCCGGCAACTGCATCACTCCCGGCGACAGCTGCCTGTCGATCATGCCGATTTTCCACGGCTTCGGTCTGGGCGTTTGCATCCACACGATGCTCTACTGGGGCATTACCACCATTCTGGTCCCTCAGTTCAACCCGAAAAGCTACTGCAAAATGCTGGATCAGTTCCACCCCAACTATATTGCCGGCGTCCCGACCCTCTTTGATGCGCTTTTGCGTATGGAAGATGCGCAGAAGCTGGATTTGAGCCAGCTCAAGGGCATTTTCTCCGGCGGAGACTCTCTGAGCATAGAGCTGAAAAGCAAAGTGGACAATTTCCTTCACGAGCACGGTTCGCCGGAACAGGTCCGGGAAGGCTTCGGTATGACTGAAAGCGTTGCCGCCTGCTGCCTGACCCCCCGATTCACCTACAAGGAAGGCAGCATCGGTCTGCCCTTCCCTGACACTTACTTCAAAATCTGCACTCCTGCCTCTCACGATGAGGTCCCCTACGGAACCATTGGTGAAATCTGCATTTGCGGTCCCACCGTCATGCAGGGCTATATGAACAATCCCAAGGAAACAGCGCAGGCGCTCCAGCTTCACGAGGATGGTCAGATTTGGCTCCACACCGGCGATTTGGGCACCATGGACGAAGATGGCTTTGTCTACTTCAAGCAGCGGCTGAAGCGCATGATTATTACCAGCGGCTACAATGTCTACCCCTCTCAGGTGGAAAACATCATTGACGCTCACGAAGATGTGCTGATGAGCACGGTCATTGGCGTCAAGGACAGCCACAAAATGCAGCTGGTCAAGGCATTTATCGTCCTCAAGCCCGGCATCGAGCCTTCGGACGCCTTGAAGGCTGACATTTTGAAGCACTGCTCCATGCGCCTGCCCAAGTACGCACTTCCCCGTGAAATGGAGTTCCGGACGGAGCTTCCCAAGACTCTGGTTGGCAAGGTCGCCTTCACGATTCTGGAAAAGGAAGAGGAAGAAAAAGCACTGGCTGCTCAGGAAAACTGAATCAAGCTGCAAACAGGCTCAGATCGACGATCTGAGCCTGTTCTTTTTTGGAAAAAACAGTTAGTTTACTCCGCCTTTAGAAAATTATAAACATTGCCGGGCCGTAGGTTTCTTGACAGATCATATCCGAATGATATACTTAAAAAAACTGCATTTATGCACCTATTTGACCGTTTTCGGACATTACGACAAGCCTATCAACACACAACAACAAGGAGGCTTTATGAAGTTTACCATTGAACATCTCTCCAAGCGCTTTGAAACGAAAGAAGTGCTTCGGGACATTGATTTCACCTTTGAGGACGGCAAGATTTATGGTTTGCTGGGGCGAAACGGCGCCGGCAAGACCACCCTGTTCAACTGCATCAACCGGGACATCAAGTCGGACAGCGGCAGCTTCTTTCTGGAAACCGACGGTGTGCGCCGGGAGGTACAGGCAGAGGACATCGGCTATGTGCTTTCCACCCCCACGGTACCGGAATTTCTGACCGGGCGGGAATTTTTGAAGTTCTTCATTGACATCAACGAGGATTCGATTCCTGTACGCAAGTCGCTGGACGAGTATTTTGATGACATCAGCATTGCTCCGGAGGATCGGGACAAGCTGATGAAAAACTACTCCCACGGTATGAAGAACAAGATGCAGATGCTCATTAACATCATCGCCCAGCCCAACGTTCTGCTGCTGGACGAGCCGCTGACCTCGCTGGATGTGGTGGTGGCCGAGGAAATGAAGCAGCTGCTCCGCTCTCTGAAAACCGGACGCATCACGATTTTCTCCACTCACATCATGGATCTGGCACTGGACCTGTGCGACGAGATCGTGCTGCTCAGCCACGGTGAACTGGAGGTGGTGGAAAAGTCCAATCTGGACAACCAGACCTTCAAGGACAAGATCATCGCTGCACTGCGGGAGGACGAGCATGTATAAGACCTTACGCCAATCCTTTTCCCTCAAGAACACCTACCGGGTCAACAGCATTCTCTATTCCCTCAAGCAGGTGCCGCTGCTGAAAAAGATTCTGCCGGAAACGCTGTATCAGGTATATGGACTGAAGGTATTCGCCAATGTGCTCTCCGTTCTCTGGGAAATCGCCACGATCTTTGTCGGCAAGCTGGCGTACTTCCTGACGATGGTCTGCGGCGTGGGCTTTCTCTATCAGAACACACCGGAAGCGCAGGTGTTTCTGCACATCCTGCTCTTTCTCAGTCTGATTGGCTCTTACAGCAACACCGGGATATTCAACCCCTCTCGGGACAAGTACTACGCCATGATCCTGCTGCGGATGAACGCCAAGGAATACACTCTGGTCAACTACGGCTATCTGCTGGGGAAGGTCATTGTGGGTTTTCTGCCCTGTACCCTGTTCTTCGGCCTGACCCATGGTGTCCCCCTCTGGCTTTGTCTGCTGCTTCCCTTCTGCATTGTCGGTATGAAGCTGATGATTTCCGCCTTCACCCTGTGGGATTATGAGCGAACGGGCACCGCTTATAACGAAAACCAGCTGCCTAAGCTCGTTTGGGCTTGCAACGCCGGGTTGCTCGCCGTGACCTATGGTCTGCCTGCATTTGGCTTGGCGCTGCCCCTTTGGGCATCTACGGCTTTGATGCTGGTCTTTCTCCCCATCGGCGGACTCAGTGCATGGAAGATTCTTACCTTCCGACACTATCGGGAAATCAATCAGGAGCTGCTGGCGGAAGTGCATCAGCAGATGGACACGGTACAAAACGCCTTCAAGGACGCCGCAGAGAAAACCATTTCCGCCGACGCCTCGATTTCCAGCAGCCGTAAGGGCTTTGAATACCTCAACGAGCTGTTTATCAAGCGGCACAGGAAAATCCTCTGGCGGTCCGCCATTCGCATCGCGTGCATCTGTCTGTTGCTGGTGGCAGGCAGTTTGGCGGCACTGTATTTTCTGCCGGAAATTCGACCGGAAATCAACGGTATGCTTCTTACTTGGCTGCCCTACTTCACCTTTATCCTCTACCTGATCAACCGGGGCACCGGATTTACCCGGGTGCTGTTTATGAACTGCGACCACAGCCTGCTGACCTACTCCTTCTACAAGCAGCCCAAGTTTATCCTGAAGCTGTTTCAGATCCGTCTGCGTGAAATCATTAAAATCAATCTCCTGCCTGCCGCAGTCATTGGAGTTGGTCTGGCACTGCTGCTATACGCCTCCGGCGGCACAGATACCCCGCTCAACTATGCGGTGATGATCGTGTCCACCCTCTGCATGAGTGTGTTTTTCTCCATTCACTATCTCACCATCTACTATCTTCTTCAGCCCTACAACGCCGGCACAGAGATGAAAAGTGCCACCTATCAGATCATTCTGGCTGCCACTTACCTGATCTGCTACTTTATGATGAATCTGCGGCTGCCGGTGCTGGGCTTTGGTCTGGCGTACATCGGATTCACCATTCTGTACTCCGTGGTGGCCTGCCTTCTGGTCTACCGCTTCGCCCCCAAGACCTTCCGGCTGCGCACCTGAGAAACCGCAAAAACATCCCTCTGTCCTTAGATGGGTGTTCACAAAAAGTAATCCACGAAAATTTCTTATGTTTGGCATCTGTCTGACAGGGTTGGTTAAGTTAAAAAGGAACAGGCACCACCAAGATAAAAATCTTGGCGGTGCCTGTTTTCCTTGTAAGTGACAAACAGATTAAGCTCAAACTATGATTAAATTTTTTCTCCACTCATATACGCCTTGAGCATAGCTGCATACTGAGCAGGGGCTTCTGTAATATAAGTACAGTGGCCTTTGCCCGGCCATACCATGAGTTTGGCTTGTGGGAATTGGCTAGGGCAAATCTTCTTCGCAAGCTTCAGATCGGCATCCTTTTCTCCATAGGCAAAGATCGTGTTTTTCTGTTGCTCTGGGCTGAGTGTCGGGAGATTGACATAGGCACAGTCATGGACAACATTTACAAGACTGTTTTCGGATATTCCAATCATCTGACTTGCCATGATTTGCTTGACCTGTTCGCCGTAAAGCTGGGCCATCTTCTGTACAGCGATTTCTGGTTTTACCTGCGCTTTACGATGTTTTGCAAGCATAATACGCCTCATCATAAAATTCACAAAACCGGCGTTGGTGTACATACTAGCCCCTTCAAAAAAGAGCCGATTGATCTGAATCGTAGGATCATGCAGCAGCTCCATTAAAACTACTGCACCCATAGATGCTCCGAATGC
>JAHHSJ010000017.1 GCA_020025295.1 Oscillospiraceae bacterium
CACGGCTGCCCCAGCCGGCACTGAAGCGTCCCCACAGAGTGGAGGCAGCGGACAGCAGCACATTGCCGATGCCCACGATCTTGTCGCTGGAGAGCCAGCCCGTACGAAACGCATTCCAAAGCCCTATGGGGGAATCCAGCAGCGTGGCGCCGATACCCAGCACCAGACCGCCCATACCGCTCCATGCGCCGAAGATGGGGTTCCAGAGATGCTCACGCACCCAGTCTCCCACATTGCCCATAGCGGTTTTCAGCGACTGGGTAAAGCTTTCCCACCAGCCGCCGCCGCAGCGAAGGCCACTGTCCTTGAACTGCGCCACACCCACCGTCAGATCCGCCCAGACATCCTTGAATATACTGCGATCCGGCAGATGAAAGCGGCGTTTGATGTCGTACAGCTCCGTGGGTCCGGTTTTCACCTTGTGGCGACTGCTGTGACCTCGGCCGGTACTGACGGTTTTCTCCTTCAGCCGATTGATTTCGTCGAATCGCATCAGGGTGGCCAGCTGTTTGGTCACCTTGGTGGCCTGCCGCACAGCCCGGGTGGCGCTTTTGTTCACCGCCGCCACGGAAAACAGGCGGCGCTCCACGCCTCCGGCCGCCTTATGGACGCTGTTGATGATTTCCTTCGCCCGTTCCGGGCTGATGCTGCTCTGTGTCTTCATGTTCTCTCTCCTTTCCCCGGTTCTGCGCCGCAAGGCGCTCCATCATGCTCCGATAGCGGCTCAGCCGCAGTTCGTGCAGCTCTTCCTCGCTCCAAAAGGGGAAGGCTTCCTCCACCGCAGGCAGGCTCTGTCCGGACAGTGCCTGCGCCGTAAGCACCGCATGACGGTAGGCGATGAGGGAAAGCTGCTGCAGCCATCTCCGCTGCCGCAGCTCCGCCCGGGTCATCCGCTCCTGCAGCTCCCCGAAGGTGAGCTGCTCTCCCTCTTCCTCGCCCAGTGCTGCCGCTTCCAGCAGCAATTCCTCCTCGGTCACGCCTCCTCCAGCGATGCGAAGGCGGTATCGTAGGCGTGCAGCACGGTTTCCGTGAGGGTGTCCGCCTGTTCTCTGGTCAGCAGACCGGATTCTGCCGCCAGATCAAAGGTCAGCGCCGTAAAGACCGCCTGACCCTGCCAGCCCTCATCCACCAGCAGGTCGTACAGCTCTGCGCCGTCGGTGACGGAGTTTTCGTTGCCCTCCCAGTTCAGGCACTGGGTCAGCAGGCTGCAAAAGCGCTCGCTGTCTGCCGCAGCCGAAACCAGAAAGGGCATAATTTCCTCGTCCCACTCCTTGCGGAGGGCACGCTGACCGGCCATGGTGAGCCGCAGCTGCACCTCCTCCCCTCCCACTCGGAGGGTGTACACATGCTTTTTCATCTTTGCCGCACCTCTCAGACAGGATCGGTGACCGTCCAGTCACTCTGGAGACTCAGATTCAGCTTAGCGGAGATCAGTTCGTCCACCTTGGCGCCGCTGACCATCACGGAAACATAGCCGGTGGTGGCAAACTTGGTCTTGTCGGGGAAGGTAACCTCCAGTGCCACGGGACTGCCGGCATCCTGAAGCTTTTTCAGGCGGCGGTAGTCGCTGTCGGGGGTGGAATTATCAAAGAGGAAGGTCACCTCAAAGGCCTTGGTCTCCTGTACGCCGGGGACGCTCTTCTTCATGGTGTCCTTCATGCAGGTGGCGTCCAGCTCGGAGGGAGAGGCGCCGATGTCGCCGATGTCGGTGACATAGTTAAGGGAGAAGTCCCCCACCTTCACATCCAGTCCGATGGTGGAAATACCCTGAGTTGCCATATTCAATCATCCTTTCATTCATCCACAAGGCGCAGAAAGCGCTTGTCGATTTTTCTTCCGAATCGGAAGGTTTTGGTGTAGTTCTGTCCGTCAAATTTGTCGGGCGAGGCGTAGCTGCGGCGCAGACCCAGTGCAATGAGGGCCTCATTGACTCCCTGACACAGGGTTTGCAGCTGATCCATATCCTCTGCCAGCACCGTCACCTCAAAGGAGAAGGCGTCCACCACCGGACAGTCGGTGCTGACATTGCTCCACTCCCGCCAGACCACCAGAGGGGCGGAAAAGCTCCCTCTGGCAAAGCCCCGACGCAGGGTGAAGGGTACGCCGCAGTCAATGCGCTCCAACGCCTGCTTGATTGCAGGGGAAACATCGCAGAGCATAGTTTCACATGGTTTCATTCCCGTTCACCTCACTGAATCCGTCCGAGCAGGAGTCTGCGGTGCTGGGGCCATGGGTGGATGGCTCGCACCTCCCATACCTCATCCCCCAGCTTCAGCCGGTCAAAGGGGGCCAGCTCCACATCGCCCCGGACAAAGCCCTCCAGCACGCCGCCGCCCTCTTCACCGGAAAGCTCGGTGCGAAAACCGGAGCTGCCCACCTGTCCGGTAGGATTCCAGCCCCGTGGGAACTGAAAGCTCCCCACCGCCGCCCCGTCAGAGTGGGTCATGTCGTAGACCGCCTTCTCGTTGCCCAGGCTGTCCTGTTCCGTGCGCCGACGGTAAATCAGGGCCGTCTGCTGCCAGAGTTTTGGGGGTTCTCGGAACTTCATCGCTGATTCGCCCCCCGAATCTGCACCTTGCGGTGTCGGGCAAGGCTGCGCAGCAGCGCCTCGGTCCCCTCCCGGAATTCCTCCGGCGTGTAGTAGCTCTCGCTCTGGGAAAGCTGGCCCTCGGTGTAGCTCTGGCTCTTCTTGCCGCCGCCCGTTTGCAGGTACTTCAGTCCTGCCAGCTCCACCAGCAGGCAGAGGGCGTACTCCGGCAGGACGGTTTCCCCCAGATAGCGGAGAATTTCCTCTTCTGCCGCTTCCAGCACATCCCGCAGACGCTCTTCTTCCTCCTGCCCCACGCCCAGACTCCGGCGGAGTCTGGGCAGGGCGGCGGCGTACTGCTCCGCCGTCATTCTCAGGCACCGGGCTTGGTGCACTTCAGCACAGCCAGAGCCGCAGGCTGAGTGACCTTTGCGCCGTACACATGCAGACCCTTCACCGCGTCGGCAAAGTTCTTCTCCAGACGGTATGCCTCCAGCTCCACCAGCTGCTCGGCATAGGAGCCGGCGGCGTTGGTACCGGCAATGACGGAGTAGGTGCCGGCACTGGAAGGCACATTGTTGCTCAGGTGGATGCGGAAGCCGGCGGCGTCGCCGACCCAGCCGCCCTGCAAAATGGCCTGATTGTAGCCGGTGCCGTTGCCCACAAAGCGGGGGTCCTTCAGCAGCAGGCCGTGGAACCAAGGGGGAATGACCACCCAGCGGCCCATCATGGGCACATTGTTCTCGTTCAGGCGCACGCCCAGATCCACCAGATAGTCATAGGCGTTCTCGGCGGTCAGGGCATCGGCGGTGATGGTGTTCTCCGCCTTGGCACCGGTGAGCAGCAGATTGGCCAGATAGCAGTCCACCACATCGTTGATGCCATAGCTGGCTCGCTGCATGGCAGCGTCCACCACCTTGGGGTTGGACTGGGCGTTGTCGATGTCCTTGATCTGGAAGTTGAAATACTTGGCCTGATCGATCTTCAGGTCCATTCGGGTGCTGTCCAGCTCCTCAGGGGCGGCGATTTCCACGCCGGTGTAGTCCTTGATCTGGATGTCGCCGATCTGGTTGATATGCACCGTGTCACCATAGGCACGAATGTCGCCCTCGTAGTCACGGTTCATCAGTGCGGCGTAGACATGGGCCTTGTCCAGATGCTCCAGCAGTCTGGCGGACCAGACCTCAGGAATAAAGTTTGCAAATGCCATTTTTCATTCATCCTTTCAGTGTGTTCTGAATTTCCGCCCAATGGGCGTTGATCTCCCGGGGGCTCATACCCCGGATGGTGTCCAGATCCATGGCAGGTCCGGCGGCAGGCTGGGTGGGGACGGGATTGCCCATGCGTGCGGTCACGGTATCGCTGACCGCCTCACGAAATGCCGATTCAAACTGACCGACCCGCTCCATGCTCTCTTCCCTGGTGTTCCCGGTGAGCCAGCCTGCGAAGCGAGCCAGCAGTCCCAGCTCAACCAGCTGATCTGCCACCTCCACCTGACGCATACGGCGCTCATAATCCGCCTCTCTCGTCTCCAGCGCACGCTTTTCTTCCTCCAGCGCCTGACGAGCCTCCGTTTCCACGGTCTGCCGATGTTCCTCCAGCGCTGCCGCCTGCTCCCGTTCCCAGTTGGCCCGGGCCGTCTGCAGCGCCTTGTCCACCTTCTTGTCGAAGGCGGACTGATAGCTTCGGTTTTCCCGCAGCAGGTCATCCAAGGTGACCTCTTCCTGCTCTACCAGTTCTTCTTCCATGGTCTTTCTCCTTTCTATCCCGCCCCGTCCTTTGGTCCGGGGCGATCTATACCGAATTATTCTTCCGCCTGTCCTTCCTTGCGGCGGCGCATGATCTCAGCCGCTTCTGCCGGGTCGCTGATGAACCACAGCTGGCTCAGCAGGGTCTGATCGTCCACGATCCCCTGCAGCTTGCACACCAGATCCACACGCTCGCCCTCGTTGATGGGCAGGTTGGGGGTGAAAATGACGTCCACCTGAGTGTGATCCACCACAGGCATCACACCCCGTACCACCAGTTCGTGGTTATAAAGCGCCATACGCTCCCGGAGGCCACGCTCCATGCGGCGCATCTTGCGGCCCACCAGCTGATCCATCGCCAGCATCTTCAGCTTCAGCGCCTGACCGGAGGAATTGCCGGAAAACTGCTCGTCGGACATATCTACCGTGAGGGTCATCTTATGGATTTCCCGCACCAGCGCATCCGCCAGCACCTGCACCTCCGACTCGTTGAATGTTTTCTGGATGTACTCCGCACGGGCGTCCAGCGGTGCGCCGTCGATGAACTTTTCCACCGCCAGACGGCGTTCATCGTCCTCCGCCAGCGTCATGCCGAAGAACACCAGCAAGGCGTCCACGAACTTCTTCTTGTCCGTCAGGCGGGCGCTCATCAGCGCGTCGTAGGCGTCAATGAGAGAGAGAATCTGCTCAAAATCGCCCTGTCGCTCGTCGTTGTTGGCGTAGTCGATCATGGGAACGGCCCCGAACCAGTGATAGCGCACCTCGCCCACCGGGACAAACTGGCCGCCGTTCAAATCGGAGCAGATATAGTCCTTTGCGGTGCGGTCGGTGTAGACAGTGACGAAGTAAGAAAGCTCACCGGAGAGCTTTCTGCGCTTCTCTCAGATCAGGCCGAACAGCTTGGCGTGCTCCACCGTGTTGTCCTTCACCAAAATGCCGCTTCTGGGGTCGATCACCGCAGAGGCCGGGCCGGGATGCTCCCCGGCGGTGGAATAGCACAGCTCCAGACAGTCGCCCATGACGCCCATGGTCTTGCCGATGGTGAGGTCCGCCTCCTGCACCTGTGCCTGATCGTAGCAGTGGATGAGCGGCGTCAAATCGATCTTGCGGCCCAGCGCATCCGTCTGGTTGGCGTCATACTTCACCGGGTGGCTCAGGTAGTAGCCCAAGGCAATGTCCACCACATACTTGGCGTAGTTCACCACCACCTGCACCTCATCTCGTCCGGCAGGCGTCGGCAAGGTGTGCTGGCCCAGATAGTAGCGCCACAGCTTGTCGTAGCGTCCGGCGGCCTGCTCCCCCTTGCGGATGAGGCTGCGGAGCACCTCGGACGGCACTCGCTCCACATCCGGCACTTCCGAACGATCCAAATATAAAATCATTTCCTTTTCTTTCCTCCTTGTTTCCCGCTTCAAAGCCCTCTCGGGCGTCTGGACACCCGGGCGGAGCCTCGATAAAGCACCGTCATCACGAAATACCGCATGGCATCCATGCAGTGGTCATGCTCCTTGACCGGGCGATCCTCGCCTCGCTGGACGGAGGTTTCGTCCCAGACATAGCTGCAAAACTCCTCCTCCGTATGGATGCAGCTGCGGTGAAAGCGGATTTTGTCCTGCCGCAGCAGCTCGCCCACCGCCCGGATGCCGTCGCTGACCCGGTTATCCGCCCGCTGCACCCGGTAACCCCGGCGGCGCAGCTCGGTAATAAAGCTGGCAGCCGACGGGTCCACAATCACCGCCCGGGGCGACACCCCGGCAAGGAAGTGCTCCAGTGCGTCGGCGTACTCGCCGTCGGTCTTTTGCCGCTGGCTTTCCCGTCCGGACCAGTAATACTCCCCGGTGCAGTACCACACCCCGTCGCTGCCCCTCTGCCATTTGAGGAACACCGTGGGGTTCAGGGTACCGTAGTCCACTGACACATAGATTTCCCCGGTCAGGGGCGGAAGTGTGTCGGTCATGTGGCGTTCCTCGTGGAACATATCGTAGACCGTACCCTCTGCCGACCGCCAAAGGCCACGGATATAGCGGTCATAGAACGCCCCGGTGTACAGCCGCTCATAGCGGCGGCGCACCCCTTCATCCAGCGATGGGTTGTCCTCCATGGTGAAGTGGAGGTGGAGCACCCGGCGCTCCTCACTTTTTCCACCCACTCCCGAAAAAACCAGTGGCTTCGCCCTTCCGGGTTGCAGTTGAACCAGAACTTGCTGCCCTTGACGCTGCATCGGGCGATGGCCTGCTCCACAAAGGAACGGGGCATCAGCGCCACCTCGTCCAGCAGCACTCCGGCCAGCGTGATGCCCTGAATGAGCGCAAAGCTGCTTTCGTCCCTGCCGCCGAAGAGGTAGTAGTCGTTTTTCCGGGTGCCGCTGTACACCGTGATGCGGTTTTCGCTGCGTTTTTCCTCCACCCGGAAGATGCCCTCCACCCACTGGGGCAGCAGGTTGATGACATTGCGCCGCAAACTCTCGATGGTCTTGCCGCAGATCGCAAAGGTGCAATTTTCGTAGGCCGTCATGCTCCAGAGCAGAAAGCCCACCGTCAGACACACCGTCTTGCCGCTTCGCACTGCGCCGTCACACAGAATCCCGTCCAGCTTGCGGTATTCCTTCTGTTTCCACCAAGTCATGGCCAGCTTTTGTTTGGGACTGAATTGCTGAAACTTCGTCGCCTTCACCCCCTTCCCACTCTTCTCGCAGCATGGCGAAGAGATTGTTCTCCGAAGGCGGTTCCGTCTCGTCCCCCCAACGCTCCGGAACACGGTGGCTGAGCCACAGGGCAATGGCTGACACATTGGGGGCGGCCTGCTTTCTCGTCCGGGTGACCTTCTCGCCGCCCTTCTCCGAGGTCTCCCGTTTTTCTTCCGTGTACCAGTACCCGGTCGCTGCCAGAAACAGCGCCCGCTCCACCAGAGCGTTGGCCTCTGCGTCTCCGGGCAGCTTCCCCCGTGTGAAATCCACATCATCCCTCCTTTTTCTTCCCCGGAAACCCATCCCTCGGCCTGCCCTCTCTCGTTTCCCTTTGGCTGGGTGCGCCTGACATCCGGTGGATTTCCTGACGCTATAATAGAACACTTGTTCTAGTTCCGATATACAAAAAAAGAAAAATGTTGGTTCTATCGTTGATTTCTTCCTCTTTTTTTCGTATTCTGTATGGGAACATACAAACAACGCACAGAAAGGAGGGGCTTCTATGCAGTCCGATCTCACCCGGGAACGCCTGGAGCAGGCATTTGCCGCCAGCGGTCTCACCCAAGCCGAGCTGGCCCGTGCCTCCGGCATCGACCGGGGCAGCATCAGTCTTTACCTCAGCGGTCGCTACTGTCCCAAGGCGGACAAGCTGATGCGGCTGGCCTCTGCCCTGTCCGTGTCGCCGGAATGGCTCAGCGGCGTGGAATCCACTCCCACGGAGACCGCTCTCTCCTTTCCAGTCATGGTCGGGCTGGCCAAAGACGGCACCCTGCTGCCCGGACCGGACACCCTGCTGGTGCCTCGGTCGCAGCTGGAGGGGAAATCAGCCGAGGACTGCTTCGTGCTGCAAATGCAGGGCTTTTCCATGTATCCCCGGCTGTTGGAGGGGGATCGCCTGCTGGTCAAGCGGACCCGAACCATCCCCGACGGCGCCATTGCCGTGTTTATCCAGCAGGGGGCGCTTCTGGTGCGTCAGGTGCAGGGCAGCCTGCTCCAAGCCGCCAATCCGGAGTACCCTCCCCACCCCCGAACGGAGGACATGACTCTGCTGGGCAGAGCCATGTCCCTGATCCGTGCGCTTTGATAGAAAGGAAGTTCGTTCATGAAACCTACCATTCGTCTGCTGGCTCTCGATTTGGACGGGACCGTCCTCAACAACGAAAAACACATCTCTTCGGTGACAAAACAGGCGCTGGAGAACGCCATTGCCGCCGGCGTCACTGTTCTGCCTGCCTCCGGTCGTCCGCTCAGCGGCATCACTCCGGAGTTTCTGGAGCTTCCCGGCGTCAACTACGCGCTGACCTCCAACGGTGCGGCGGTCTACCGCCTGTCCGACGGCGCACCGATTTATACCGATTATCTGGATACCCAGCTGGCTGCCGAGCTGATGCATCGGCTGCTGGACCGGAACCTGGTGGCTACCTTCTTTGCCTCCGGTAAGGGCTATGCCACCGCCAACCAGCTGGACCTCCTGCCCAAGCTCTCCATCTCTGAGCCGGTGCGTGAGTACCTCCGCAATTCCCGCACCGTATTGGAGGACCCGGTGGACTTTATCCGCACCCACGGTCATGTGGAAAAATTCACTCTGAACTTTCTCCACGACGAGGAGGATCACTGGGTGGATGAAGCTCCCCTGAGAGCCATCCTTGCCGACTACCCTGACCTGACCATTGTCTCCGGCGGTACCGACAATCTGGAAATCACCGCCCCTACCGCCTCCAAGGGCCACGCCCTGCTGGCGCTAGCGGAGCAGCTGGGCATTCCGCAGGAGCAGACCATGGCCTGCGGCGACTCGGAAAACGATGTGGAGATGCTCCGTGCCGCCGGTCTTTCCGTGGCAATGGCCAACAGTGAGGACTGCGTGTTCCGTGTGGCAAAGGTCACCACTACTTCGAATGAGGAGAACGGCGTGGCAAAGGCGATTTACGATTACATCCTGAACTAAGCAGAAAGCCCCCGGTCGTATTACGACCGGGGGCTGGGTTTTTTGCGCTCTTTGTGCTATGCGTTCTGTACAAACGGACCGCTGACGCATTCCTGCGTCAGCGGTCCGTTTTGCAGCGAATTCAAAAAGGCGGCTGTGCCAAAGCACAGCCGCCCATCAGAGGAACCGTTTTTACCGGATACAAGGGGTCTCACCGGGAACTTGGAACCGCAATTTCTTGTGTTCGCTTACTTCATAATACCGGTGGACTGGAAGAACAGCACCGCCATAATGACCGGCACCACAAAGCGGATCATGAAGGAATACATCTTCTTGCCATGGAACGCATGACCGCTGGAAATCATCTCTTCCTCGATCCACTTGGGCTTCATGACCCAGCCGATGAAGATGCTGGTCAGGAAGGAAATCAGAGGCATGAGGAAGCTGTTGCTGATGTAGTCCATCACATCCAGCAGCTGACCATTGGTGCCGTTGGGGAGGGGCAGGCTGAAGAAGAGCACATTGTAGCCCAAGCAGATCAGCACAGCCGCACCGGCGGACACCACCGTCAGGATGATGCACATTTTCTTGCGGGGGATGTGGAACAGAGCCTTGCAGTTGGCCACCAGAGTTTCCAGAATGGACACGCTGGAGGTGAGTGCAGCAAAGCCAAGCATCACAAAGAACGCCAAGCCAACCACATGACCCACGGGGCCCATGGCAGTGAACACCTTGGGAAGTGCCTCGAACATCAGGCTGGGGCCGGAGGCCATGCCCTCCGTGCCGGAGAACATAAAGACCGCAGGCACGATCATGGCGCCGGCCAGCAGGGCCACGCCGGTGTCGAAGAACTCGATCTGACGAATGGAACGGCCCAAATTGACATCATCCTTCACATAGGAGCCGTAGGTAATCATAATGCCCATGGACACGCTGAGGGAGAAGAAGAGCTGACTCATGGCGTCCATCAGGATGTGGAGGAAATGACGCACCGTGAGGCCGTCAAAATTGGGGACGAAGTAGACTGCAAGTCCCTGCAAGCCGGTACGCACCGTGCCGTCGGGGGCCGTGTGCTTCAAGGTGAGTCCGAAAATCACAATGCCGATGACCAGCAGCAACAGGCCCGGCATGACGATCTTGGAGAACCGCTCAATGCCCTTTTCCACGCCGAAATACACCACAACTGCGGTGGCTGCCAAAAACAGCAGCATAAAGACGATGGGGGCCACCGGGGCCGTAATAAAGTTGAGGAAGTATCCGTCTTGCGCTGCCGCAGGGCCGTGTGCGGTGAGGTAGACCAGCACATATTTGCTGACCCAGCCGCCGATGACGGTGTAATAAGTCATAATGATGGCAGGCACCAAAAAGGTGAGCTTACCGAGAAAGTTCCACTTAGGATGCATCGTACCGAAGGCTTGCAGCGCATTCTGCTTGGTGCGCCGGCCGATGGCAATGTCCGTAGTCAGCAGTGTAAAGCCGAAGGTCAGCACCAAAACCAGATAAACCAGAATGAACAGACCGCCGCCATCCTTGGCTGCCAGATAGGGGAAGCGCCAGATGTTGCCTACGCCGACCGCACTTCCGGCAGCTGCGAGCACAAAGCCCAATGAGCCGGAAAAACTAGATTTTTTCTTGTGTTCCATAACTGTTACCTCTCTCTTTTCGAACAATGTCCACATTATAGGGAGCCGCCCTCCAAAATGCAAATTGAGAAAAGTTTCATCACAATAGAAGTTTGACATCATATATTTCTTCATGATAGAATATCGGCATACATTTTCGGCAAATTGACTGTTTTCTCTCTGTGCCGGGAGAAAATGTATATTCCTACGAAACAGGAGCGTGTCCCCTATGAACGAGTTGTCACAGCACATCGGCAGCCGCATCCGCAGCTATCGAAAGGAGCGCAAGCTCACCTTGCAGCAGCTGGCAGACCGAATCCGCAAGAGCCGGGCCAGCGTGAGCAAATACGAAACCGGAGAGATTACGCTGGATGTGGAAACCCTCTACGACATCAGTGCCGCTCTGGGCGTGGAGCCTTGCCAGCTGATGGACTACCGTCCGCCGGTGCAGGAGTCCGCTCCCCCGGTGCATATGACTCACAGCCGCCACAGCCCCTTCTATGAGGCCAGTCGGCTGTATTTCTACTACTATGACGGTCGTTTCCAGCGGCTGAAGGATGGGGTCATCCACATTCAGAAAACCGAGGACCCCTCCGGCAGCTGCGAAGCCTTTCTCACCATCACCTCCGTGTCCTCCACCGGACGCAGCAGCGAGGTGCGCTACTCCGGCAAGGTGGTTTACAGTGATATGCTCATCCGGTTCTCGTTTGTCAACCAGTACAACTCTCTGGAGGAGGACCTGCTCTACATCTTCAATCCGCTGGAGCTGCGGGATTATACCGAGGGTCTGCTCTGCGGCATTTCCAGTGCCGACCTGATGCCCTGCGCCTTCAAGTGTCTGGTCACCCTGACCCCTCAGGAGCCGGATGACGCCCTCAAGCAGCACCTGCTCTTCACCGCCAACGAGGTCCGTCGGTGGCAGAAGCTGAATATGCTCATCGTCGACAACTACGCCCCGTCGGTGTAACAAAACGCAAAAAAGGAGCCAGAATCCTTAGATTCTGGCTCCTTTTTATTTTATTTTTTCGTTTCCGGCACTTCAATGCGCACATGAGCGCAGTATTCCTCATAGGGCAGCTGGAGGGCATACAGGGTGTCCAGCGCCTGTGCCGCCAAGGCAGTGGGATGCTCGATGGGGTTCATGCTCCACAGAAAAATCCGATAGGGCACGGTGTAAATAGAGTTTTCCACCTCCGTGGGCTGAAAGCCTGCCTTGCGGTAAAACTTCTGACACCGCTGCCGGCGCAGCTGCTCTTCTTCGCTAAGCTCCGGCAGCACAGACTCCACCTCTGCCAGCAGACCGCCCTCCATGTACTCGTTCTGGAGCAGGGTCACCAGCGCCGTGCCGTGGCCTTCTCCGTGAGGCTCCACCGCAAGGTAGTCCAGCAACGCCGGACCCACCGCCGGGTGCCGCAGCACAAAGGCATAGCCGACCTCGGTTCCGTCCGCTAGGAGGAGCCAGCCGGTTTCCAGTCCTTTCTCCATCTGGCAGCGCAGCCGCTGCTCCGATTTCCGCTCCTCCGGGGGAAAATCCCGCTGCAGCTTGGGATAAATGCGCCCCAGTTCCTCCGGGGGCAGATAGCGCAAATGGTACTCCATATTCCTTCTCCTTTTCCCCAATCCGGGGTAAAGCTGATTATAGCACACCTGCTTTCTCCGAACAACCGAACCGCTCCGTCAAATAGTTTGCAGATTTTTTCAAAAACCTGCCCGAAACCGAATCGCCCCCTTGTATCTTATAGTAAGAAGGAAAGGAGAGATTCAAATGAGTACGGCAGATGTGCTGGCAGTCTCCCGCAGAGAAGTGAAATATCTGCTCTCTCTGCCGGATCGGCTGTTTCTGTTGGGAGCGCTGGATCAGCTTCTGACTCCGGACGCCTACGGCGGCTATAACGGATATACGGTGCGCAGTGTGTATTTTGACAGCATCACCAACGAAGATTACTGGGATAAAAAACACCACGCCGACGAGAAAAAACGAATTCGTCTGCGAATCTATCACCCAGAGGATGAAAAAGCCAAGTTTGAGCTGAAACGAAAGAGCTTCGGACGGGAATTGAAGGAGAGCGTCGTCATCAGCCGGGCAGACGCCCAAGCGCTGCTGCAAGGGGATTATCGGGTGCTGCTCCATTACGACCATCCCACCGCCCGTTACGGCTATGACCTGATGACCACCCGGCTTTATCGCCCGGTGTCCCTCATCGAATACGACCGGCGGGCCTATACCCACCCCAATTTCAACACCAGAGTGACCATGGACAACAACCTGCGCTATTGTCCCTTCTGTCATGATCTGTTCCGGGAACGGCTGAACTTTCAGTCCGCACTGCCGAAGGATCAGACCATTTTGGAGATCAAGTACGACCGCTTTCTCTTCCGTCAGATTCAAGAGGTGCTGGCCCAATGCGATCTGACCCGGAAGCCGCCCAGCAAGTTCGGCTCGTCCCGGTCCATTCTGAACTATTGCTATAATTGAAGAAAGAAGAGGTATCCATGAGTAAACTGATGAGAATGCTGGGGGTTCCGCCTGTGACCGGTGAGCCCATGGTTCAGACCGGGCTTGATCTGGCTCTCTGCCTGCTGGTGACGGTGCTTTTGGCCGCCATTATGATGGGGGTCTACCGGCTCTGCCACGACAGTCTGACCTATAACCGCAAGTTTAATGTGACGCTGATGATGCTCTCGCTGGCATCCACCCTGCTCCTGACCCTGATTCAGAACAACCCCATGTTCTCGCTGGGCGCACTGGGCGCCCTGTCCATCTGCCGCATCCGCACCAACACCCGGGACCCCCGAGATCTGGGCTTTGTGTTTTGGAGCCTGACCATCGGCATCTCCTCCGCGCTGGGCGCTTACGCAATCGGCCTGGCCGGGACGGTGGTGCTGAGCCTTGTCATGCTGGTCATCGGCAGAACCCATCCCAAACGGGACGCACTCACCATGGTGGTGCGTGGACGCAAGGAGCAGATCGCTCAGGTGCAGGCGGTGTTCAGCAAAACTCCGGGCAGCACCATCCAGTCCAAAAATGTGTTTTCCGACTCCTTTGAGCTGGTCTATCAGCTCCAAGTGCCTCAGAACGAGGAAGAACGGCTGCTGCTGCTCTTTAACCGCATGGACGGCATTGACGGAGTCAATGTGCTGGCACCGGAAACGCAGGTGGCATGATGAAGCGGCTGTTATTGCTTGTGCTCACGGCAGTCCTGCTCTGCGGCTGCACACCCACACAGCCCCAAGCCCCGGAGGCGGCGGGGGAATGTACCCTGACCTTTCTCACCATCGGCAAGGGCGATGCGTTCCTGCTGACCACACCGGAACAAACCCACTATCTGGTGGACACGGGAAAGGCGCAGGATTATCCACAGATTGCCCGTCTGCTCCGACAGAAAGGCGTCGACCATCTGGAGGGCATCTTCCTCTCCCACGGGCACAAGGATCACGCCGGCTGTCTGGAAGCGCTGATGAAGGCCTTCCCCACCGACCGGGTCTATATTTCCGCCCGTGACGCCGTTTCCTATACGGAAATCCTGCCCCGGGAAATCGTCCCGGCACAGGGCGGCGAGCTGGTGGAGTTAACCGGCGGTGAGGTGCTGAATTTGGAGGGAGTCACCGCTGAAATTTGGATTCCGAACACCGTGGACCCGCAAAACGCCAACAATAATTCCGTCGTCATGCGGCTCACCCACGGGGATTGCGCCTTCCTGATGATGGGCGATGCCGAGCTGGAAGAGGAAGCGGCGCTGATGGCCTCCGACTTCCCCTTGCAGGCGGATGTGCTGAAGCTGGGGCATCACGGCGAGGACGATGCCACCTCACCGGCCTTTTTGGATCGGGTGAAACCCTCCATCGGCCTGATTACCGGCAACGAAGCGGAAAATCCCGAATCCATCGAGCCTAAAATCACCGCCGCTCTGACCCAGCGCAGCATCAGGGCCTACTACTCCGAAGGGGACAGTCTGGACCTTTGCTCCGACGGCCGTTCCCTGACCGTGACCGCCGTACCGGATGCGCCGCTGCCCCAGACCCTGAACCTGTCCTTTGCTCAGGTCGACCGAGCCGAGCAGGCCGTCACCCTCCAAAATGACGGCGACACTCCGGCTGCCCTGGAGGGCTGTACACTGATTTCCCAGCGTGGGGACGAAATCTACCACTTCCCGGCAGACGCCGTTCTGGATGCAGGCGAGACCCTCACCGTGGTGTGTCAGGACAGTGCCAAACCCGGGGACCTGATCTGGACGCAGGACTCGGTGTGGAAAAAACAGGGCGACACCGCCCTTCTCTATGACAAAAACATGAATCTTCTGGCTGTGGACGAAGCGGAACGCTGACCCATGACCAACGGAACAACGCCTTGGGCGTGGGGAGAATACTATGGACCAATTAAATGAAAAAATCACAGAATTGCTGGCTCTGATCTCATCCAGACCCAGCAGCACGCAAATTTTGATCACCTTGCTGGTGGCGATGGGCTTCACCGTCTGGCTGTGGATCTGCTACCGCCTTGCCAACAGCGAAGCCACCTACCGCCCGCAGTTTGCCGCCACGCTGGTGTCGCTGGCACTGATTTCCACCATTCTGATGGATCTCATCCAGTCCAATCTGGCGCTTTCTCTGGGTATGCTGGGCTCCCTCTCCATCGTGCGCTTTCGCACCAACATCCGGGACCCCAGAGACATCGGCTTTATCTTCTGGAGCATGGCCATCGGCCTTGCCGCCTCTACCGGCAGCTATTTGCTGGGACTGGTGGGCAGTCTGGTCATCGGGCTGTTTCTGATGCTCACCGGAAAAAACAGCACCAGACCCAACGACATGATGCTGGTGGTCCGGGGCAGTGACACAGACCTGAACGCCGTGGGCTGTCTTTTGGCCAGCAGCTGCGACCGGCATGAAGTGAAGGCGAAAAATGTGATGGCCGACTCCTTCGAGCTGGTATATGAGGTTCGGCTCCCGGTGTCCAAAAGTGACACCCTCATCCGCCGTATTTTTGAGCTGGGCGGCGTCGACAGCGTCAACCTGCTGGCAGAAACCGATGCGGCATAATTGCGTCCCCGGTTTGACAGGGAATGCCCGGTTTGATAGACTTTCAGGAAAAAGGGGGTGCATGAAATGGCATCAGAATCCGAAATCAATCTGGAACATCTGGACGAACTAATCAAACAGCATATGCCGTTCATCATCCGCACCGTCAGCAAGGTCACCGGGCGCTATGTGCAAATTGAGCATGACGATGAATTCAGCATCGCCCTCAGCGCCTTTGCCGAGGCGGTGGATCGCTTCGACGGGGAACGGGGCAATTTTCTCGGCTACGCCGGTCTGGTGATCCGCAGCCGGCTTGCCACCTACCATGAGCAGGAGTCCCGACACGGCCGCAATCAGGTCTCGCTGGAGGAGATGCAGGAAAACGGACTGGATGTACCGGACACCCACCACGGGAACCCGGCACTCCGGGACGAAATTCTGGAATATCAGGAAGAACTCAAGAAATTCGGTCTTTCTATGGAGGATTTGGCCCGCAACGCCCCCAAGCATCGGGACACCCAAACCCGGGCCGTGGAGGCGGCGGAGCGTGCCAGCCGGGACGAAGAAATCGTCGCCCAGACCTACCGCAAAAAGAAGCTGCCCATCCGCCCGGTGGCGGCGCTGTGTCAGGTATCGGAAAAGGTCATCCGCTCCAGCAAGGTCTTTATTCTGGGCACCATGCTGGTGTTTGTGTGCCGGTTCACCGGGCTGACCGGCTGGATTCAGGAAACGAGGTGGAACCATGGTTGAAAAAGTCGTACTTCTGGAACTGAACGACAACTACGCCCTCGCCATGAAAGAGGGCGGTGAAGTAATCCGCATCCGCCGAAAAGGAACAATGGACATCGGCGATGAAATCTACATTCTTCCCGAGGACCTGTATCAAGAGGAAGGACAGACCGGCGGCATTTATGCCGTGGGTGCAGCCGATAAACGGGAGAAGCGCACCAACCACTGGCGCAGACTTACCGCCATTGCCGCCATGCTGGCGCTGGTGCTGGCACTGGTAGCACCCCAGCTTTCCATGGATGCCTATGCTGTCGTTTCCATTGACGCACAGCAGAGCGTACAGCTGACTGTGGACGAAAGCAACACGGTGCTGGATGCGGCGTCCCCGAACGGCACGATTCCCGAGTCGGTGCTGCGTCAGCTGCGAGGAAAATCGCTCACCGAGCTGACGCCCGAGCTGCGGGAGCTGCTGGGCGGCGGCCCCTTCCTGATTGCCTACGCACCCGAAAAGGACACCGTAAACGAGCAGGCAGAAGCGGAAATCCGGGGGCTGTTTGCCAACGAAACTTCGGTCTACTTCTCCTGTAATCGGCAGGATGTGCAGAGCGCACAGGCGCAGTCCCAGACCCTGCCCCGGTATATGCTGAGTCTGCTCATCAACGAGGAATCTATGGATTTGCTGGAAGATTACTACGACCGGCAGGACACCCCCGACACCCCGGATGAGGACGATGCCGAACGCACCTATGCACAGATGACTTTGACCGCTATGCTGGACGCTCTGAAGCAAAACCCGTCCCTCATGCAGAGCGAAGCCTTCCGGGAAGTCCTGTTCGACAAGTTGGAAGAGGAACAGGATCGGATGGAGGAGCAGCAGGAGGCTCTTTCAGAGCCGGCGGACAAGGACGCTCAGGACGATGACAAGGGTCCCGATGCGGACGAGGATGCGTCGGACGAGGTCGATGAGGATGATGCGGATGAGTCCGAGGCCGACGAAGACGAGGCGTCGGACCACGAGGAGGACAGCGATAACGACTGACGCTTCCAAACGCCGCATCATTGGAAGTCCCGAATGCAAAAAAAATCAGAGCGCTGCGAAAAGCTCCCCGGAGCTTTTCGCAGCGTTTTGCTTTGTAATTTGCGCTTGTTCCGCATCGCCACTGCTTCCCGGCTCAAGTTGCGTCCCGGTAAACCGCCCCTTCCCTGCGGGCGTTTGTTCCACCCTTGCCCGCCCTTTTCCTTTTTGAACCACTTTTCCACCGATTCTGCCCCTCTTTTCCTCGGAAAACCGTGGAATGTATTGCAAATTTTTCACAAGGGAAGTATAATGACCTCATATTTGGTTTATTTAACCCTATAAGGAGGAATTTCCTTTGAATCGTACTAAGATTGCTTCCATCTACGCCAACTCTCAGGCGATGGGCGGTCAGACGCTGACCGTGGCCGGTTGGGTGCGCTCTCTGCGTGACATGAAGACCTTTGGCTTCATCACCCTGAATGACGGCAGCTGCTTCAATAACCTGCAGGTGGTCATGGACCGCAATGCACTGTCCAATTATGACGAAATCGCCCACCAGAATGTGGGTGCCGCTCTCATCATCCACGGCGAGCTGGTGCTCACCCCCGATGCCAAGCAGCCTTTTGAGCTGAAGGCGCACGAGATCGAGGTGGAGGGCACTTCCGCTCCTGATTATCCCCTTCAGAAGAAGCGCCACACCGTGGAGTATCTCCGCACCCAGCAGCATCTGCGTCCCCGCACCAACCTGTTCTCCGCTACCTTCCGGGTCCGCAGCGTTGCCGCTTACGCCATCCACAAGTTCTTCCAGGAGCGTGGCTTTGTCTATGTCCACACCCCCATCATCACCGCCTCCGACTGCGAGGGTGCCGGTGAGATGTTCCGTGTCACCACGCTGGATGTGAACGATCCTCCCCGCAAGGAGGACGGCAGCGTCGATTTCTCTCAGGACTTCTTCGGTAAGAGCGCCAACCTGACCGTGTCCGGTCAGCTGAACGCCGAGAACTTTGCCATGGCCTTCGGCGATGTGTATACCTTCGGCCCCACCTTCCGTGCCGAGAACTCCAACACCCAGCGCCACGCCGCTGAGTTCTGGATGATTGAGCCGGAGATTGCCTTTGCCGACCTGAACGACGACATGAACTTGGCTGAGGATATGATTAAGTTCATCATCCGCTATGTCATGGACACCTGCCCCGATGAGATGAACTTCTTCAACTCCTTCGTGGATAAGGGTCTCAAGGAGCGTCTGAAGCACGTGGCTTCCTCTGACTTCGGCCGTGTTTCCTATACCGACGCCATCGACATCCTGATCAAGTCCGGTCACGAGTTCGATTACCCCGTGTCTTGGGGCTGCGACCTGCAGACCGAGCACGAGCGTTTCCTCACGGAGCAGTATTTCAAGAAGCCCGTGTTTGTCACCGACTATCCCAAGGAGATCAAGGCCTTCTATATGCGTCTGAACGACGACGGCAAGACCGTCGCTGCCGCAGACTGCCTGGTCCCCGGCATCGGCGAGATCATCGGCGGCAGCCAGCGTGAAGAGCGCCTCGACCTGCTGGAAGAGCGCATCAAGGAGCTGGGCATGGAAGCCGACGATTACAAGTACTACTGCGACCTGCGCCGTTACGGCGGCTGCCGTCACGCAGGCTTCGGTCTGGGCTTCGAGCGTATGGTCATGTACCTCACCGGTGTGTCCAATATCCGTGATGTGCTGCCCCATCCCCGTACTGTCGGCAACGCTGATTTCTAAACCAAGCACTTTTTTCCACAGGACCCTCTCCGGAGGGTCCTGTGTTTTTTCAGTTTCAGCCTTTCGTTTGTCAGAACACCCTGTAAAGCCCAAACGGGACACTCCAAGGAGTGTCCCGTTTGGGCTTTGCTTTAATTTTCTTCTTATTCTTCGATCATTGTATTCTCTGGCTCACACCATAGACAAAGTATGTTAGAATCCAATCGCTGCATCTTTTTGATTTCTCTGGAATACCTGTATATGTCTGTGTCAAGGTACAACTCCGGCTGACCAGTTGTTCCTTCTTCTGTACTGATTTCTTTTCCAAATGGAGCGTTCCCTTCCTGGCCCAATAATTTGACATACTTTCCATATAACTCCGGGCACTTCTCCTCCAGCAGCATTGAAATACTTGGATAAACCTCCTTGTCGATCATATTAAGTGCCCAATAGCCTGCCACGGTCTGATCAAACGGATTGAGATATATATGATTAAAGAAATCAATATCAATGATACATCCGTGAATATGACCGCTTCCGCCAATAGCTTGAACTTTCGCAGAAATTTGTTTTTGCAAGGCTGTATACCGATCCAGTGGTGGTTTTATACACCTTATGACATCCTCCATTCGATCAAAGTAATATGCAACATTTTGTACCTCCAAGTGCTTTACTGCACCACCCAGCATCATTTGGAGCCGTCCTTTCGGTGTTTGGTACAGGAAGCAATAGTGCTGTTTTCTTTTTAGCATATAGATGGTTCCATCATGTCTGTTGCAGGTCATGGAGATATTCTTCCCTCTGTAAAACTCGGTGTACTGTTCAGCACTGATCTGATAGATTCCGCTGTCATAGTCAGCAAAGGTATCATACTCATCATCTACATAGAAGAACTTTGCATACGCAGTTTCCTGCAAATAACCCATTTGATTGTCTGCATACAGCCTATCTTCCCCATCATCATAAAACATATTTTGATGCGTATGGCCGCTTACATAGACAAAACCCTTTTGCCTCTTTCCTTTGGCGCACCAATCCTTTAGTGGCATATGTGTAAAAATGACAACCGGTCGATCCGACAACGCATCACATACCACATGATACCCCTGCTCAAAGATCTTCGTTTGTCTTATCTCTTCGTTTCGGTCGATCGTATCCCGATAAATCCCATTATTTGCATTGAAGCAGTCATTGTAACCGGCAAATCCAAGTCCTCCATACAGGATCAAACGAGCATTTCGCACCTTTTCCCGCAGCTTCGATTTCGGCAGAGCTTCCAGTTCCTCGTTTGAAATACTCTGTATCGTGTGCTCTTCGTCATCGTTTTTGAGCAAAAGCTCATTTTGCAGTAAATACATTCCATTTTTCTGCAAAACTTTGCGATACACGGAAACAATTTGCTCGAATGGCCTCCCTAGAAAATCCCATAACTCATGGTTACCCAAGACAAAGATAACAGGATACGCTGGCGGCAGTGTTTGCCGCAACACTGATACAAATAGCTGAAACACCTGAAAACTGGATGTAACATCGCCTCCAATCAACAGGGCTTCTTTCTTTTTTAACCACCCATTTTTCTCTTTCCATATCCATTTTGAGAGGTCTGACCCGTCATCTGGTTCCCGTAAACGAGCCAATTGCCCAGTCAGATTGTCTACTACTTTGCGAATCACATAGAGGATATCCTCATACGAGCAGCATCCGGCATTCTGTATTCTGTGCATGATGTGCAAATCAGAAATGTAGCGCACCCTTTGGCTCACCTTGATTTCCTCTTGATCCAGCGGATTGCTTTCCCTCATTGGGGCAATCGTTTCCTCCATCTCGGGTCTGCATTGATTGGAAAGAACATTACAGAGAAACTCCTCGCATCGATCGAAGGGGAGACTATACTGTTTTAGAACCCAGCTTCTCAACTTTACATCCGTCAAATTCAGATTTGAAACATCTGCAATATGTTCAAATCCATCGCAGGACAGCAAATCTGCTCCAGACAAATCCCCACCTAAGAACCCTTGGAAATCGAAGAAAAACGAGAAACAATTTTTATAACTTTTGACCTCATTCCCATTTCTGTC
The DNA here is from genome assembly GCA_020025295.1 of Oscillospiraceae bacterium. Classification (GTDB taxonomy): domain Bacteria; phylum Bacillota; class Clostridia; order Oscillospirales; family Oscillospiraceae; genus UMGS1766. Next base: position 21,078 of record JAHHSJ010000017.1, read on the forward strand.
CCGCCAGTGCTGATTCACATAGAAGTTCCATGAATGCCGGTCAAAGCCCTTTTCAATCCGGTAGTCTAATTCTTCCCCTTCTTTCACCGGAAGAAGGGTTGTGCAATCCGTCTTGTACATGGAAAAATCGATGTCAGAAAATAGGAGCTTTGAGAAATCGCAGCCGGATAAATCTCCGTGCAGATACTCGACAAATGCATCGAATGTTTCGAAATACCGGATTATTTCCATACAGGGAACTGCACTATCCAAATATCCCCGAACTCTCTCACAGTACAAGTGGGTTTCTTGATCAAAACAGTGAACTACTTCAAATCGGACTTCTCCCGCTTTTAGTCTGGAAATAAACTGTTTAATCTTCCCCTTGTTGTTGCCAAATGAAGGTATACCCTTGCAGCCGGAGCAAAACGCTTCCATAACTTGCTCCGGATCATACATACAGCATAATGCATACACGATGTGATAATCTAACCATAAATCATCCTTTGCAATGCCCTCCATCACAAAACCGAAGGCTTTTTCTTTATTGTCTGCAATAAAATCAGAAATAATTTCACCACGCAGGTTCTGAACCGATGATTTACAAAGCCTTTTGCAAATGCTTGCAAATTCCTCATAGGTGTTGCAGGCACTGACCTTTTTTATCCACCCTTTCATGTTTTTCTTAGTCTGTTCCGCCTGCTTATACTGCTCCAATTCCTCCGCCGTTGGGGCAAGTGTGTATTGTTGAATTCTTCGCCGCGTCAAACAATCGGTGTTTACTCTGCGGATATCAACTTTATATCGTTCGATTTCCTCATCAGAAAAAGCATACTGGTAGTAGCACGCACTCTCATAGATATCGCCTTCTAGAAAACGGTAATATTCGTCAAAAGCTGAAAACGCACGGAACATACTCTGCTCTTTCGTTCCATCCGTTTCACAAATGATATCTTCTGCAAAAAAGCAACCTAAGATAATATCATATCCCCGTTGTCCTGTTCGTCTCAGGCCTTTTTCCCGTTGGAGTGCAATCACCTTTGGATTCATCCTATACTCTTCCGGTATCTCGCAACTCTGGACTTTATTCTCTCGAATTTGCTCTAGCAGAAGTGCTTCCTCCTGCATTGGGTTTCCCAGTTCTGCGGGCATATCGATGACCTCCCTGCACTCGTAAGCTTTATTTATATCATCATACACCTTCTCTCTCCGCAAGTTAAGGGCAACTCCGATTCTGTAACATTTTTATGAACCCCCTTGCATTTCCCGTGAAGATGGCTATAATAGTATTAGCACTCAGATAGATTGAGTGCTAAACATTTGTAAATCATAATTATTCATATAGGAGGCCAAATACTATGGCAAAGAAGCAGTTCAAGGCAGAAAGCAAGCGTCTGCTGGACCTGATGATCAACTCCATCTACACCAACAAGGAGATTTTCCTGCGTGAGATCCTGTCCAACGCCAGCGACGCAGAGGACAAGCTGGCCTATCGTGCCCTGACCGATGACAGCGTGGGACTGAACCGGGGCGACTTTAAAGTAATTATCACCCCCGACAAGCTGGCCCGCACCCTGACCATCAGCGACAACGGCATCGGCATGACCAAGGAAGAGCTGGACGGCAACCTTGGCACCATCTGCAAGTCCGGCTCCCTCAAGTTCAAGGAGGATCTGGCCAACGACGAGGTGAAGGCTGAGGACATTGATGTGATCGGCCAGTTCGGCGTGGGCTTCTACTCCGCCTTCATGGTGGCCGATGAAGTCACCGTCATCACCAAGGCCTACGGCAGCGACACCGGCTACAAGTGGACCTCCACCGGTTTGGACGGCTACACCATCACCGAGTGCGACAAGACCGGCGTGGGTACCGATGTCATTCTGCACATCAAGCCCGACACCGAGGACGAAAAGTACGAACTGTATCTGGAAGAGTACCGCATTCAGGAGCTGGTGAAGAAGTACAGCGACTACATCCGCTACCCCATCCAGATGCTGCTGCACAAGTCCCGTCAGAAGCCCCGTCCCGAGGACGCCGGCGACGACTACAAGCCCGAGTGGGAGGACTACACCGAGTGGTCCACCATGAACTCCATGGTTCCCGTGTGGCAGAAGAAGAAGGACGATGTGACTCAGGAGGAGTACAACAACTTCTATCAGGACAAGTTCGGTGACTTTGAAGCACCTCTGGACACCATCAAGGTGTCTGCCGAGGGCGCCGTCAGCTATGACGCCCTGCTGTTTGTCCCCTCGAAAACTCCCTACGATTTCTACACCCGTGAGTACGAGAAGGGCCTGCAGCTCTACTCCTCCGGCGTGCTCATCATGGAAACCTGCGCCGACCTGCTGCCGGACTACCTGCGCTTTGTCAAGGGCGTGGTGGACACCCCCGATGTGAGCCTGAACATCAGCCGTGAGATGCTCCAGCAGACCCGTGAGCTGAAGGTCATCGCCAAGAATCTGGACAAGAAGATTCGTGGTTCTCTGGCTAAGATGCTCAAGGACGACCGTGAGAAGTACGAAACCTTCTGGAAGGCCTTCGGCACTCAGCTGAAGTACGGTGTTGTGTCCAACTACGGCATGGACAAGGACAACCTGAAGGACCTGCTGATGTTCCTGTCCTCCGCCTCCGAGAAGGGCACCACCCTCAAGGAGTACAAGGAGCGTATGCCCGAGTCCCAGAAGTATATCTACTACGCCTGCGGCGAGGACGCTGCCAAGCTGGGCAAGCTGCCTCAGGCCGAGCGCATTCTGGATGCCGGCTACGAAATTCTGTTCCTCACCGAGGAAGTGGACGAGTTCTGCATGCAGGTGCTGGGCGAGTATGACGGCAAGCAGCTCAAAAGCATCAACGCCGACGACGCACTCCCCGAAACCGACGAGGAGAAGAAGGCCGCCGAGGAGAAGGCAGAGTCCGGCAAGGAAGTGCTGGACTTCATGAAGGAAACGCTGGGCGAGAAGGTAAAGGATGTCCGCATCTCCCGCATCCTGAAGACCCACCCCGTCTGCATGGTGTCCGACGGCCCCATGTCCATCGAGATGGAGAAGTACCTCAAGCGCCAGAACGCCGACATGGGCGGCTTCAAGGCCGAGCGTGTTTTGGAGGTCAATGCCGACGCTCCCGTGTTTGAAACCATCCGTTCCGCCATGGCTGCCGACCCCGAAAAGGCCAAGAAGTATGTGGAGCTGCTCTATTGTCAGGCTCTGCTCATCGCCGAGCTGCCTCTGGAGGACCCCAGCGCCTATACCGATCTGGTCTGCTCCCTGATGAACTGATTTGATCCACAAATAGCATCGCCCCGGCTCGGATATTCCGAGCCGGGGCGATGCTATTTGTGGATTTTATTCCGGTTTCCAGAAAGCCAGCGGTTTGCGCTCCACCCGGGTTCGCTTCACTCCGAGGAACACCACCGCTCCGATGGTCACCGCAAATCCCAGCCACTGACCGGCAGGGCTGTGTCCGCTGAAATCCAAAATGGCGTGGAGCAGAATCGGGACGAACAAAGTGCCGCTCCACTCATACAGCGCCGCAAAGCCAATGCCGGCAAGGATTCCGCCGAACGCATTCACCGGCACCTCTGCTCCGCCCACCACCATAGTGAGCAAAATCTGCGGGACAGACCGTCCTGCAACCACTCCGGCATAAATAGCGTGGCCTGCGCCCCAGAAAAAGCCGCTGACCAGCAGGGCAAGCCACGGGCTGACCCGTTTCAACCGGGAATACACAAAGCCCCGGTACATCAGCTCTTCCCCAAGTGCAATGTTGATGAGGATGTGCAGCCAGTAATAGACACCCCCGGCAGACCAATTCCCGTCCAGCACCACCAACCCTCCGAAGGCCAGCCCCAGAGCGAGGACAAGTCCCCGGTTTTGCGCCGTAACTCCGGCCTCGTTCGGTCTGGTTCGGGTGATCAGCAGGAATACCACCGGCGGCAGAAGCAGTGCAAGGGCATTCACCAGAAAATAGAGTCCAAACTTGCCCCAAGTGATCTGTTCCAGTGACACTGCCATCCAGTTTCTCGCATCAGCGAAGGCAGTCACTCCGTACAAAACGGCCTGTGCCAGAACACAGGCCGCCACGGTGACAAGCACCGTGTTTCGCTTGCTGTTCTCTTCCATGGGCTGCCCTCCTCTCTGTTTTGCCATTGTAGCACAGGAAAACGGGCAAACATAGCGGCTTTTTTCTTAAATTTCCGGTGAAAGCGTGCAAAAAACAGCATCCGCAGAACCTGCGGATGCTGTTTGTGTTGTTGTATACTGTGGATTAGTAAGCCACGCCCCAGACCACCATCTTGTCGGCAGGTTTGCCGCAGACGGCGCACTTGCAGGGGCCGATCTTCTTCTGGTGGAAGGGCATGCAGCGAGAGGTCAGGCCGGCCTTCTCCTTCATTGCCATTTCGCACTCCAGATCGCCGCACCACATGGTCTCGACGAAGCCGCCCTTTTCCTCCACCATGGCCTTGGCTTCCTCCATGGTCTCGCAGGTGTGGGTGCGCTCTTCCAGACGCTTGGCAGCGGCGTCGTACAGGTCGTCATGAACTGCCTTCAGCAGCTCCTGCACCTTGGTCTCCAGCTCTGCCAGCGGCACAAAGTACTTCTCGCCGGTGTCACGACGGGCAATGACGCACTGCTCCTTCTCCATATCCTTGGGGCCGATCTCCACACGCAGAGGCACGCCCTTCATCTCGTACTCGGCGTACTTCCAGCCGTTGGACTGGTCGGAGTCGTCGGTCTTGACCCGCAGGCCCAGAGCCTTGATGCGGTCAGCCAGACCGTAAGCGGCGTCCAGAACGCCCTCCTTGTGCTGTGCCACGGGAATGACCACCACCTGAATGGGGGCGATGGCAGGGGGCAGCACCAGACCGTTGTCATCGGAGTGAGTCATGATGACAGCGCCCACCAGACGGGTGGATGCACCCCAAGAGGTCTGGAAGGGATACTGCAAGGTGTTGTCACGACCGGTGAAGGTGACATCGTAAGCTCTGGAGAACTTGTCGCCGAAGTAATGGCTGGTGCCGGACTGCAGCGCCTTGCCGTCCTTCATCATGGCCTCGATGGTGTAGGTGGCCTCAGCACCGGCAAACTTCTCCTTGTCGGTCTTGCGGCCCTTCAGCACGGGGATCGCCAGAGAGTCCCGGCAGAAATCGGCGTAGGTGTTGAGCATCAGCTCGGTCTCGGCCTTGGCCTCCTCGGCAGTCTCGTGGATGGTGTGACCCTCGTTCCACCAGAACTCACGGGAGCGCAGGAAGGGACGGGTGCTCTTCTCCCAGCGGACCACGGAGCACCACTGGTTGTACTTCATGGGCAGCTGACGATGGGTCTGGAGCACATGGGACCAATGGTCGCAGAACAGAGTCTCGCTGGTGGGACGGACGGCCAGACGCTCCTCCAGAGGCTCGCTGCCGCCGGAAGTGACCCAAGCCACCTCGGGAGCGAAGCCGTTGACCAGCTCGCCTTCCTTCTTCAGCAGGCTCTCGGGCATCAGCATGGGCATTGCCACATTCTCATGTCCGGTCGCCTTGAACATGCCGTCCAGAATACGGGACATATTCTCCCAGATGGCGTAGCCATAGGGACGCAGAATGAGGAAACCCTTCACGCTGGAATATTCCACCAACTCCGCCTTCAGGCAGATGTCGGTATACCACTTGGTAAAATCCTCCTCCATGGAGGTGATGGCTTCTACTTTCTTCTTGTCTTTTGCCATGATCTGCTTCTCTCCTATCATTGAGCATTCACTTGGAATGTGCATACTCCGATGTATAGCACATTTTACCTATCTTCCCCACTATTGTCAAGGTTTTCAGCCCGTTCTCCCGGTTTTTGTACCTGTTTTCCGGGGGAAATCACGCTTGTTTTTCCCACCTCCCTTTGCTATAATAGAGAATTGTATAATAAGGTGTATTATCGGCTATTTCCAGTATAATGTGGAGGTGTCCCACCGTGAGCAAACAAGAAACAAAACGGGAGTCCCGGCTTGCTCAGGCCCTGGAGCCCAGACAGTGGATTTATTTTCTGTTTCTGCTGATTTTTGCTGCTTTGACCTGTTTCTTCCATCTGATTCTGGGTCTGGTTGAAATCGGAGCCATTGTGCTTCTGTTCGTGTTCTACCGTTTTTCCGCCCGTCACCGCCAGCGTGAGATTGCCCGCTATATTGCCGCCGCAGGTGCGGACATCGGCACCGCCGGCAACGATTTTATGCTCAACGCCCCCTTCCCCATGGTGATTTTCCGTCCTGACACGGACGAGATCATCTGGTCCAACGATCTGTTTCTCCGGATTACCGGGGAGCGGGAGCATTTGTTCGACACCAAGCTGTCCTCCTCCGTGCCGGGGTTTGAGTCCCGGTGGCTGATGGAGGGCAAGACCGAGTGTCCCTCCACCATGATGATCAACAACCGCAAATTTGCGGTGTTCGGACACATGGCCAAGGCCAAGGGCCGCAGCGGCGGCGTCATTGCCACCACCTACTGGCTGGATGTGACGGAGGAGGCCTCCATCAAGGACGCCTACTACGGCAGCCGTCCCGTGGTCAGCATCCTCACCATCGACAACTACGACGATCTGGTCCGCAACCTGAACGACAACGCCCGAAGCGCCCTGCGCTCCGCCATCGATCAGGAGATTGACCGCTGGACCTCTTCCACGCAGGGTCTGGTGCTGCGCTACGACCGTGACCGCTACCTCTTCGTCTTTGAGGAGCAGTACCTCTCCCCCATGCAGGAGGGCAAGTTCTCCCTGCTGGATGCGGTGCATAAGGTGGTTTCCCCCAACGGGCTGGCTGCCACCATGTCCATCGGCATCGGCATGGACACCAACTATGACGAATTGTTCCAGTACGCCTCTCTGGCCACGGAAATGGCCCTCAGCCGAGGCGGCGATCAGGCGGTCATCAAAAACCGCTTCACCTTTGAGTTCTACGGCGGCCGTGCCACCGAGACCGAGCGGCGCACCAAGGTCAAAAGCCGTGTTATGGCAAGCGCTCTGGGCAGTCTGGTGTCCAGCGCCTCTTCCGTGTATGTGATGGGCCACAAGTTCACCGATCTGGACTCCATGGGCGCCTGCGCCGGCGTGGTGGCGATCGCCCGAAAGCACTCCATCCCCGCCCGCATCGTGATCGAACCCACTGCCAACCCCTCCACCATTATGGTGGAGCGGCTCAAGCAGCTGTCGGAATATTCCGATGTGTTCGTTTCCCCGGAAACGGCCATGCTGGAGGCGGACAACCGCTCCCTGCTGGTGGTGGTGGACACCAACCGTCCCGATCAGGTGGTGGCTCCCGAGCTGCTGCTCAGCTGCAACAAGGTGGCGGTCATCGACCACCATCGCCGTGCCGCCAAGTATATCGAGGATGCGGCCCTCAATTATCATGAGCCTTACGCCTCTTCCGCCTGCGAGCTGGTCAGCGAACTGCTGCCCTATCTGCTGGACACCGCCGATCTGATGCGTGGCGAGGCAGAAGCGCTGCTTGCCGGCATCGTGCTGGACACCAAGAGCTTCACCCTCCGCACCGGCGGACGCACCTTTGAAGCCGCTGCCTTCCTGCGCCGCTGCGGTGCGGATACGGTCGATGTGAAGCGGCTGTTCCAGACCAATCTGGACGACACCATCGCCAAATTCGGCATTATCTCCAAGGCCCGCCCCTTCAAAAACGGCGTGGTCATCTCCGCAATGCCCCATCCCGTGGGCCGTGTCATTGCGGCACAGGCCGCCGACGAGCTGCTCAATGTAGCCGGCACTATGGCCAGCTTTGTGCTGTTCCCCGACGATAAGGGCCATGTCATCATCTCCGGCCGAAGCATTGGCGATGTCAATGTGCAGGTCATTCTGGAGATGCTGGGCGGCGGCGGCAATGCCGCATCCGCTGCGGCACAGATTCCCTCTTCCGATCCGGAACAGGTGCTCCAGCAGCTGCTCCGCGCCGTGGATCAGTACTTTGCCGACGGAGAGTAAGTTCCCATTCACCATTGTTATTTCCCATCTTCAAGGAGGATTATAGTTATGAAAGTTATTTTGCAGCAGGATGTCCGCGGTCAGGGCAAGAAGGGTCAGATGGTCGAGGTTTCCGACGGCTACGCCCGCAATTTCCTCTTCCCCCGCAAGCTGGCGGTCGCCGCTACCACGGATAATGTGAACACCATGAAGCTTCAGGATCAGGCCCGCCGTGAGCGTGAGGCCAAGGAGAAGGAAGAGGCTATGGCTCTGGTAGCCAAGCTGAAAGAGTGCCCCGTGAAGATCACCGCCAAGTCCGGTGCCGGCGGCAAGCTGTTCGGCAGCGTCACCACCAAGGAGATCTCCGCCGCTCTGAAGGAGCAGTACGGCTATCAGATCGACAGCAAGCGCCTGCACTGCGACCCCATCAAGAGCTTCGGCACCTTCCAGGTCAAGTGCAAGATGGGCTACGAGATCAGCGGCATCGTCACCGTCATGGTGACCGAGGGCTGATTTGAGCCTTCTCCATTTTCTAGTACAAAGGCGGTGAACCTATGCCTGCAATGGAAGACGAACTGATGTCCCGTCAGCTTCCCCACAGCACCAGCGCCGAACAGGCGGTGCTTGGCTCCATCCTCATCGACAGCGAATGTCTGCCCAAGGTGGTGGAGCAGCTGAAGGCGGACGATTTCTACCTCCGTCAGAATCGGGAGGTCTATCAGACCATTTACACCATGTTCTCCCTGTCCAAAAAGATCGACCCAGTCACCGTGCTGGAACAGATGCGTCTGGACGGAACCTATCAGGAGGGCGTGACAAGAGAATACTTTTTCCAGCTGATGGATGTGACCCCCACCACCACCAATGTGATGGATTATGTGGGCATTGTGAAGGATATGTCCACCCTGCGGCAGATCGGTGACACCGCAACATCCCTCATCAATATGGTGATGGAAAACCACGGCACCTCTGCCGAGGTGCTGGAGGTGGCGGAGCAGCGCATCTACGCCATCCGTCAGGGCAAATCCGCACAGGGTCTGCACCACATCACCTCCGTCATGCACGAGGTGTATGAGCGCCTTGCGGAGCTTGCCGCCAGCGACAGTGCCATTCCCGGCATCTCCACCGGCCTGCCCGATGTGGACGCCGTCATTTCCGGTCTGAACAAGAGCGACCTGATCCTTCTGGCCGCCCGACCCGGTATGGGTAAGACCTCACTGGCGCTGAACATTCTGCTCCATGCCGGCAAGCACTCCGGCAAGGCCTGCGTGTTCTTCTCGTTGGAAATGAGCCGTGAGCAGCTTGCCATGCGCCTTTTGAGCAACGAGTCCTTTGTGGACAACAAAAAACTCACCACCGGCCGCCTGTCGGATGACGATTGGGAGAAGGTGGCGCTAGCCACGGCTGCGCTGAACCACTCCAACATCCTCATCGACGATAACCCCTCTCTGTCCGTTGCCGACATGAACGCAAAGTGCCGACGGGTGGAGAACCTCGGTCTGGTCGTCATCGACTACCTGCAGTTGATGACCAGTGCCGGCGGCAAACAGAATTATTCCGGTGAGAGCCGTCAGCAGGTGGTGTCCGACATCTCCCGTGCCCTGAAAATCATGGCAAAGGAGCTGAATGTGCCGGTCATCTGCCTGTCTCAGCTGTCCCGAGCCAACGAAAACCGTCCGGATAAGCGCCCCCGTCTGAGTGACCTGCGTGAATCCGGTGCTATCGAACAGGACGCCGACATCGTCATGTTCATTTACCGTGAGGACTACTACGATCAGGATACCGAGAACCATAATCTGGCGGAATGTATCGTGGCAAAGAACCGTCACGGCGAGCTGTCCACTGTGCCGCTGCAGTGGCTGCCCGAATTTACCACCTTCTCCAGTGTGGACTGGAAGCATCAGGAGCCGCCCCAATGAGCGCCGAAAAGCAGATTCTCGCCCGGGTTGCTCCGCTGGCGGAGGAGTATGGCATGTTCCCACAGGGCGGTACGGTCCTGTGCTGCGTCAGCGGCGGCGCAGACTCCATGTGCCTGCTCCATTTTCTCCACAATTTTGCCCCTCATTGGGGTTTTACCCTCCGTGCCTGTCACATGGACCATGTGACCCAGCCCAATTCCGCCGCCGACGCCCAGTTTGTGGCTCAGCAGTGCGAAGCACTGGGCGTTCCGTTGGATACCTGCCGGGTGGATGTCCCCCAGTGGGCCAAGGAACACCAGATGGGCACCGAAGAAGCCGGACGCAATGTGCGGTATCGGTGGTTTGAGGAACTGGCCCGGCAGTGGGACAACTGCGTCATCGCCACCGCCCACAATGCCGACGACAATGCGGAAACCATGCTGCTCCATCTGGTTCGTGGGGCAGGACTCAGCGGTCTGGGTGGAATTCCGCCCCGCCGTGGTGCGCTGGTGCGCCCTCTGCTCCATGTGCCCCGGGCACTCATTACCGAGTATCTGGAGGAGAAGCACATCCCCCATGTGGAGGATGTCACCAATGCCGACCCCAACTACACCCCCCGCAATCTGCTCCGGCATGAGGTGCTGCCCCTGCTGCGGAGCATCAACCCCAACCTCACCGACACCCTCATCTCCTCTGCCACCTCCCTGCGGCAGGACAGCGCCTACCTCACCGCTAAAGCGGATGCGGCGGCGCAGGAGATTTCCATGGCTGCCGGCAGCGTGATGCTTCCCATCACCTGCATTACGGACTCCCCTGCCGCCATCGGCGCACGGGTGGTGCAGATGGCCGCCGACAAGCTCAGCGGAGAAGTGGTGCTCACCGCCCAGCAGCGCCGTGCGGTGCTGGATCTCTGCTACCGCCCCAATCCCTCCGGGCATTTGGACCTGCCCGGCGGCATGGTGGCCCAGCGGGTCTACTCCATGCTGGTGTTCCACTACCCCGGCAAGGTGGAGATTCTGCCTCCCACCCCCCTCGACTTTGAGGGCACCCGGGAAATCGGCCCCTGGCTGGTTACGGTGGAAGAGGGCGTTTGTCCTCCGCACACGGCACTGGATGAGAGCCACTTCTATCTGAAGAAGGGCAGTCCCATCCTGCTTCGTCCCCGCAAAACCGGGGACACCTTGGCGCTCCCCCATCGGGAGGGCACCAAATCCCTGAAAAAATGGCTCATCGAGCTTCGTGTACCCGAGGCAAGGCGGGATCTGGTTCCGGTTCTGGAACAGAACGACGCCTGTGCCGGAGTCTACGGGCTGGGTACCCATCGTGATGTTCTGCCGATGCCGGGCGAGCCCTGCGTCACCATCACTATTCAAGAAAAAGAGAGGAATGTTTCCCAATGAGTATGCACGATGATGTGAAAGAGATTCTGTTCACCGAAGAACAGCTTCAGGAGCGTGTGGCACAGCTGGGCGCCCAGATTACCCGTGACTACGCCGACAAGACCGAGCCTGTGGTTCTGGTCAGCGTTCTGCGTGGCTCCTACATCTTCATGGCCGACCTGAGCCGTGCCATCGATCGCCCCGTCCAGATCGACTTCATGAGCGTTTCCTCCTACGGCGCCGGCACCAAGACCAGCGGTCAGGTGGAAATCAAGAAGGACCTGAGCGACCCTATCGAGGGCGTCCATGTCATCGTGGTAGAGGACATTCTGGACAGCGGTACGACGCTGAGCTACCTCATGAATGTGCTGTCCGCCCGTCATCCTGCCTCCATCTCCCTCTGCACCCTGCTGGATAAGCCGGAGCGCCGGGAAAAGCCCATCTATGCCAAGTATGTGGGCTTCACCGTTCCCAACGCCTTTATCGTGGGCTACGGTCTGGATTATGCGGAAAAGTACCGCAATCTCCCCTATATCGGGGTTCTGAAGGAAGAAGTCTACGCTGATTGAGCTTCTTTTCCGCCTGTTCAGGCAATCTTATCACACGAGGTAACTTGATCCATGAAGAATAGTTCTGTTCGTTCCTTCCTCTTCTACGCCCTGCTGCTGGTGGTCTTTTTGGTGGGCCTCCGGTATATCTCCGAGGACGGCAGCGCACCGCAGGTGTCTTACAGCGAGATGGTGCAGCTGTTTGAAGAAGAGCAGGTCAAGACCTTCTCCATCAAGGACGATGTCGTCCGGCTGGAGCTGGCCAATGACACCTCCGCCCGATGCCCCATCGCCGATGTCACGCTGTTTCGGGATGATCTGGGCGATCTGGTCCACGATCAGTGGTCCCGAGGGGTCATCTCCTCCTACCACTACGCCCCCGACTCTCCCCCCAGCTGGTTTTCCATCTGGGGCCCCAGTCTGCTGACCAGCGGCGTGGTGCTGCTGGCCCTCTACCTGCTGTTCCTGCGTCAGGCCGGCGGCGGTCAGAATGGGCTCAATAACTTCGGTAAGGCCCACACCTCCACTCCCTATGACAAGAATCACCCCGTCACCTTTGCCGATGTGGCCGGTGCCGAGGAGGAGAAGGAAGAGCTGGCGGAGATCGTCGATTTTCTCCGAGACCCCGGCCGGTATAACGCCTTGGGCGCACGCATCCCCAAAGGCGTGCTGCTGGTGGGCCCTCCGGGTACCGGTAAGACCCTGCTGGCGAAAGCCGTTGCCGGTGAAGCCGGTGTGGAGTTCCTGTCCATCTCCGGCTCCGACTTTGTGGAAATGTATGTGGGCGTGGGCGCAAGCCGTGTCCGTGACCTGTTCGATCAGGCCAAAAAGGCCGCCTCGTCCATCGTCTTTATCGACGAGATCGACGCCGTGGGCCGTCAGAGAGGCACCGGTCTGGGCGGCGGTCACGACGAGCGTGAGCAGACCCTGAACCAGCTTCTGGTGGAAATGGACGGCTTTGCCGGAAACTCCGGCGTCATCGTCATGGCAGCCACCAACCGTCAGGACATTTTGGACCCGGCTCTGCTCCGTCCCGGACGCTTTGACCGGCAGATCTATGTGGCTCCCCCCGATGTTCGGGGCCGTGAGGCCGTGCTGAAGGTTCACTCCCGCCGCAAGCCGCTTGCCGACGATGTGGATTTGCACACCCTTGCCAAAGCCACCGGCGGTTTTACCGGCGCCGACCTGGAAAACCTGATGAACGAGGGCGCACTCCGTGCCGCCCGTGACCATCGCCGTGCCATTCGTATGGACGATCTTCATGAGTCCATCATCAAGGTGATTGCAGGCCCGGCCAAGAAGAGCCTTGCCGTCAATCCGGACGCCCGGAAGCTGACCGCATGGCACGAAGCCGGTCACGCTGTTGTGATTCACACCCTGCCCACCCACGATCCGGTGCATCAGATCACCATTGTTCCCCGTGGTCAGGCCGGCGGCATGACCATCTCCCTCCCCGAGGAGGACACCCCCTTCCTGTCCCGCACCGCCCTCTATGAGGACATTGTGGGTCTGCTGGGCGGACGCTGTGCCGAGGCGCTGGCGCTGGGTGATATTTCCACCGGCGCATCCAACGACCTGCAGCGTGCCACCTCCATTGCCCGCAACATGGTCACTCGCTACGGCATGAGCGACAAGCTGGGCCTGATGGTGCTCAGCGACGATGACGAGGTGTTCATCGGACGCAGCATGGGCCATTCCCGTTCCTATTCCGAGGCACTCAGTGCCGCCGTGGATCAGGAGGTTCGCTCCATTCTGGATAAGGCCATGGCGGACTGCCGCCGCCGTCTGGAGACCCACCGGGTCGAACTGGAGAAGGTGGCCAACTTCCTGCTGGAGAACGAAACCATGTCCCGTGAGGAATTTGAGGCCGTCTTTACCGCTTAACAAAACCAAACCGCCGGACTTCAAGGTGCTTGAAGTCCGGCGGTTTTCGTTGTTAACATCCGTTGCTTGCTTTTTTTCCACACTTCCGCTAGAATCGTGTGCGAAAGGACGATGATTTCATGCTCAGCGAACAGCTTCACACCCTCCGAACCCGGCAGGGGCTGTCCCAGCAGGCGCTGGCGGAGCAGCTCCATGTGGTGCGGCAAACGGTGTCCAAGTGGGAGCAGGGCCGCTCCGTTCCCGATGCCACCACCCTTCCCCGGCTGGCAGAGGTGCTTCACACCTCCGTGCCTGAGCTGCTGGAGCTGGACACTCCGGCAGACCCTTCCTCCATTCAGGCACAAGTAGAACAGCTGCAAGCCCAGCTTCGCCGTGAGGCTGTCCTGCGCCGCAGAAGGGGCTTTCAGGTGCTGACCCTCGTCGCTCTGCTGCTGTCGGTGGGTTCCCTTGTTCTGCTTGGGCTGGCCGGTCGTGAACTGCACCTGCTCCAACAGACCGCCGCACCCATCATCGGCGGCGGCGACGCCGCCACTCAAATCTATGTGACCAGCCTTGTCCCCGACCTGCTGCTCTGCGTGCCGCCTTTGGTTCTGCTGGCGGTGGGGCTGATTGGACTGCGCCGCACCTACCGAAAGTGAGGTATTTCATGAAAACCCATGCCATTTCTGCCCTTGCGGTGCTGTTTGCTCTGCTGACCCTGTGCTCCGGCTGTGGAACATCCATGGAACTCGACGCACAGGACTGGACGCTTAGTCAGCTCAGCCGCATCACAGCAGAAGACGAAATAACCGAGCTTTACCCCGGCGATGACGCCGACGGTGTTCCCCAGCTGACCTGCTTTGCCGGGCAGGGTACCTTCACCCTCACCGATCAGATCCACGGCACCCGTTGGCAGGGTTCCTATCAGGTGCTGAATCACTCCTCCTCCGGCACCGGCTACACCCTCACCATCGACGGGCAAACCGGCACCGCCATGGTGTCCTACACCCGCTACGCCTCGGAGGATTCCGTCCCCACTCTGGTCATGCAGCTTGGAGAATACCTGTTCACCTTCCAATAAGCACAAAAAAACAGCGTGTATCCAAGAGGTACGCCCTATAAGGAAGTTTTCCTGAAATACTCAAAAAACAAAAGTGGAGTGTGTCAAATCTGACACACCCCACTTTCTTTATAATCTATTAGAAACATCCAAATTATTTTAACTCGTAAGTCCACTCACCGTTTTTGAGATAATAATAAAACTCACTAAGATTATCATCCAAAAACACTTTCAGCATATCTCTCATATCAAGAGAAAGATCCGAAGTTAACAATTTGTCCCATGGAACCCAAAAAACCTCTCCTTCATCAGAAGATTTCAATTCACCCTTGAATTTATCAGTCTTATAAAAGAAAACCATGTATCTGGAGCCGTCAGCTTTTGTCCAATTCTTGATACCACACAACTGCGGTGATTGGATAGTAAGTCCGGTTTCTTCATATACCTCACGAATGACAGCATCAGCAAAAGATTCATTCTTTTCAACATGACCACCAGGAAATGTAATACCATTCCAGTCGCTATTAACCTTATTTTGCACCAAAACTTGGTTGTCTTGATAAATCATACACATATTTGTGAGGGTTACAATTTCTGTTCTGTCCATTCAAAACCTCTTAAAATTTAACATATAACTGTTGGCTTAGCATATCTGCATCATCTTAACGAGCATACCTTTTTTACTCCTTTGGAAGCAAAATGGTACAATCGTTAGGAGCGCACTCCTAAGACCTTTTTCGGAAATACATCCTTATCTGGTGTGTGCAAA
>JAHHSJ010000018.1 GCA_020025295.1 Oscillospiraceae bacterium
TCCACTCCTTCCTGTGCCTTTAGTATAAGAAAGAAGCGGCTTGCTTTGAAGTTTGCGATTCCCACAAAACTATGACAAAAGAAAGAAACTCCTGAAAAGCAACAACTTCTCAGGAGTTTCATTAAATACTAAAATATGCGATCTTTTTGCATCTGCATCATTTTCGGCACCATTTGGTGTAACTTTGGTGTATGATGTAAATTTTTATCCAATTTTCAAAATGAAGTACATCTCTCTTTTTGAGGGAAACGGTACATCAATACATCTTTGCACCAGCAGGGATATGCTCGTCCAGCTGAATCAGATTCAAGCCTTCCTGACCGTCTACTTCGTGGATAGCAGAAATCAACATACCACAGCTATCAATGCCCATCATCTTGCGAGGAGGCAGGTTGGTGATAGCAAGCAGAGTCTTGCCAACCAGATCCTCTGGCTCATAATAGTCGTGAATACCGCTTAAAATAACACGATCTACGCCACTTCCATCGTCCAAAACGAACTTTAAGAGCTTTTTGGACTTCTTCACAGCCTCGCATTCTTTGCACTTTACAGCACGGAAGTCGGATTTCTGGAAGGTTTCAAAGTCCACCATATCCTCAAACAAAGGCTCAACCTTTACCTTGGAGAGATCAAAGGAAGCCTCTGCGTTTTTCGGAGGAACAATGGAAGAAACAACTGCTGCCGGTGTACCATCTTCATTTTCGCTAACTGCTTCAGAAGCGGAATTGCTTACACCATTTTTCTTCTTTACATCATCCAGGGGTTTCATTGTGGGGAAGAGGATTACATCGCGGATGGAATCGCTGCCGGTCAGCAGCATAACGCAGCGGTCGATGCCGATGCCCAGACCGCCCGTGGGAGGCAGACCGTACTCCAGAGCGTTCAGGTAATCCAGATCCATCATGCCGGCCTCAGCGTCGCCGCGGTCACGCATCTCAACCTGCTTCTGGAAGCGCTCCTTCTGATCGATGGGGTCGTTCAGCTCGGAGAACGCATTGCCCAGCTCGCTGCGGCAGACATACAGCTCAAAACGCTCGGTGACGCGAGGGTTGGTGGGAGACTTCTTAGCCAGAGGAGAGATATCCACGGGGTGCATGGTGATGAAGGTGGGCTGAATCAGCTGATCCTCAACCTTAGCGTCAAAGACCTCGGCCAGAGCGTTACCCCAGGTGGGGTCCTTGGCCTTGTCCAGTTCCACGCCGATGCTCTTGGCAGCAGCCACAGCCTCAGCGTCGTCCTGAATGGCATCAAAGTCAATGCCGGTGTACTTCTTGACGGCCTGAGCCATGCTCAGACGCTCCCAGCCGGGAGCTAGATTGATGTGCTCGCCCTGCCAGTCCACCTCGTAGGTGCCCAGCAGCTTCATAGCGGCAGAGGAGAGGAACTCCTCAAAGAGGTCCATCATGTCGTTGTAGTCGGCGTAAGCCTGATACAGCTCCACGGAGGTGAACTCGGGGTTGTGCTTGGTGTCCATGCCCTCGTTGCGGAAGATACGGCCGATTTCATAGACACGCTCCAGACCGCCCACCACCAGACGCTTCAGATGCAGCTCGGTGGCGATACGCATGTACATATCAATGTCCAGAGAGTTGTGATGCGTGACGAAGGGACGAGCGGTAGCGCCACCGGAGATGGTGTTCAGCACGGGGGTTTCCACTTCCATGTAGCCGCGGCCGTCCAGGAAGGTGCGCAGATAGGAGATGAACTTGGAACGCAGCTCAAAGGTGCGCTTGACCTCGGGGTTGACGATCAGGTCCACATAGCGCTGACGATAGCGAGCCTCCTTGTCGGTAAGACCGTGGAACTTCTCGGGCAGGGGCTGCAGAGACTTGCTCAGCAGGGTGACGGAGCTGGCACGGACGGAAATCTCGCCCTTTTCGGTGCGGAACACTTCGCCGACAACGCCGACCAGATCGCCGGTGTCGTACTTCTTGAACCAGCTGTATTCCTCCTCGCCGATGAGGTCCTTGCGGACATAGAGCTGCACGCGGCCCAGCTTATCCTGCAAATCGCAGAAAGAGACTTTGCCCATGCCGCGCTTGCTCATCAGACGGCCGGCGAGAGAAACGGACTGGCCTTCCAGTGCTTCAAAATGCTCAGTGACATCCACCGTGTGATGGGAAGCCACGAAACGGGTCTGTTCAAAGGGGTTGCGTCCGGCCTCGACGAGAGAATGCAGCTTGTCCAAACGAACCTGCTGCTCGGAGACCTTCTGATTGCTGTTACGATTTTCAGCCATGGAACGGAATCCTTCTTTCTATAAAACGGTCTATTTGGAAGTCAATTACCGAATAGAGATGATGGTGTAGTGCATAGCGCCGGCGGGAGCTTCCACCATGACGCTGTCGTTGACACGCTTGCCCATGAGAGCACGGCCAAAGGGGGACTCCTCAGAGATGCAGCCGTTCATGGGGTCTGCTTCCTGAGAGCCGACGATCTTGTACTCCAGCTCCTTGTTGCCCATGTCCAGAGCCACAACCTTGACGAAGCAGCCGGGATGGATGGTAGCGGCGTCGAACTCGGACTCGTCGAGGATCTCGTAGTTGGACAGGATGTCCTCCACCTCAGCCATGCGGGAGTAGAGCTTGCCCTGCTCGTTTTTGGCCTCATCGTACTCGCTGTTTTCGGACAGGTCGCCGAAGGAGCGGGCTTCCTTAATCAGGTCAGCCACTTCTTTCTCACGAACCGTCTTCATCCATACCATTTCGTCCTGCAGTTCCTTCAGGCGAGCAGCAGTGAGTTTGTAAACCTTTGCCATAACAACACACAACCTTCCAAAATGTTGAAAAATTTACTCCTTTTCTGACCGAAACCGATAGAAAGAAACCGATTTTGAAAAGAAAAGGGCATAATGCTACATTATCTAAAACATTATAGTTGTTATAATATTGTATGTCAAGTGGAATCCGGTGAGATTTGCAGCTGTTTTGGGTCAATACGCCCCTGTTGAGCCAGGGCGGCGAGGAGGGGGAGCTCCGGGCAGCCGTTGGGGGTTGGAAGACCCGGCAAAGAGAGGGTCAGTCCGGGTACGGCAGGGCGCTCCATCCAAAGAGGAAGTGCAAGTTTGCGTTCGGCCGGAACAAAGCAAATGGATACATGACCGGGACAGGAAAGAGGTGCCACACCGAATTCCCGCTGGAGCGCCCAGGAAAAATCCTCCGGAACCGGCATGGAAAAGGAAAGATGCCCCACCAGAGGCAGAAGTTCCTGCGCCAGCGGCTGCAAACCCGGTGTAAAGCGGCTGTCCACCAGCTCTACAATGCTCCGATGCGGGGCATGCTGATTTTGCTCTAAGAGAGCCAGTGCCACAGCTGCTGCATGAAGTTTCCAGAGAAAACGGGTCTCATTCAGGGGAGGCAGCAAAGCGAAGTCAAAATCCTGCGGTGCAGAAAGCAAACGGTGAACCCCCAATCCGGTGAGTTTTTTCGCAATTCTGCGCTGCTTTCGGCTGGTGCTGTGCAAGGGGAGTTCAGCCCGAAGCAAGGGCATCCCCAGTACAGATTGTTGCAAAAACCGGGCACGATAGTGAGAACCGGGCACAAAATAAGCATACATGAACATCCCTCCATGGAAAGTATATGAAAATTGTGGAGAAAATATGGATTGGCAGGGGGGACGGGCTATGATAAAATGAATTTGGTGATTATTATGCTGCAAATCAGTAATTTGAATATAAAAGTGGGGGCGGACGAAGATGCTCTTCGGAAGGCAGCGGCGAAACGGCTGTGTGTTCCGGTGTCCGAGTTGGGCAAACTGCGGATGGTGAAGCAGTCCATCGACGCCCGAAAAAAAGACCGTATCCATATGGTCTGTACCGTTCGGGTAGAAGTGCCTCGAGAGGAAGCGGTCCTGCGCCGGGCGCCGGCTCAGGTGAAGCAGGTGGAGCGAAAGCAGTATGTTTTTCCGGAACCGAAGCGCACCCGTCAGGACGCCCCTCCGGTGATCGTGGGCATGGGCCCGGCCGGATTGTTCTGCGCACTGTACCTTGCCCGAAACGGCATCCCTTGTGTGGTGCTGGAGCGGGGCAAGCCGGTGGAAGAGCGGGCGCAGGATGTGGAGCAGTTCTGGAATACCGGCGTGCTGAACCCTTCCTCCAATGTCCAGTTTGGTGAGGGCGGAGCAGGTACCTTTTCCGACGGTAAGCTGACCACCGGAACCCACGATGCCCGCATTACCACGGTTTTGGAGTCCTTGGTGGCTGCCGGCGCTCCCGAGGATGTGCTGTATTCGCATAAACCCCATATCGGCACGGACATTCTCCGGGAAGTGGTGCGCCGTGTCCGGGAAGAGCTTATTTCTCTGGGCTGCGATGTTCGTTTTCAGCATCAGCTGGTTGGTTTGCGCCGGAACGGCGATCAACTGACCGGAGTTCAGGTGAAGTCCCCCGAGGGCGAATATTGGCTGGATACCGATGCAGTGGTGCTGGCCATCGGTCATTCCGCCCGAGACACCTTTGAGCTGCTCCGCCGGGAGCAGCTGCCGATGGAGCAGAAGCCCTTTGCCGTGGGCGTGCGCATTGAACAGCACCAGAGTGCCATCAGTGAGGCCCAGTACGGAGAAGTATGGAACCTGCTGCCGCCCAGTGATTACAAGCTTTCCTGCCATTTGCCCAACGGGCGCAGTGCGTATACCTTCTGCGTTTGTCCCGGCGGACAGGTGGTGGCGTCCGCCTCGGAGGAAGGACGGCTGGTGACCAATGGCATGAGCTGTCGTGCCCGTGACGGGGAGAACATCAACGGCGGCTTTTTGGTCGGGGTTTCGCCTAAAGATTTTGGGGGAACAGACCCGCTGGCCGGCGTGGAATTTCAGCGCAAGTGGGAGTCCCTTGCCTATCAGGTGGGCGGCGGCGGATACCGTGCCCCGGCTCAGCTGGTGGGGGATTTTCTGAAAGAACGCCCCTCTGCGTCCTGCGGAGCGGTGAAGCCCACCTATGCTCCGGGGGTGACATGGACGGATGTGGGACTGTGCCTGCCGGACTATGTGACGGAATCGTTGCGCCTTGCCTTGCCTGTGTTTGATCGCAAGGTGCATGGGTTTGCTCACGAGGATGCCGTGCTTACCGGCGTGGAAACCCGTTCGTCCTCTCCGGTGCGTGTGCTCCGGGACGAGGGATGCCAGTCTGCCCTGCGGGGAGTCTATCCCTGCGGCGAGGGCTGTGGCTATGCCGGCGGCATCGTGTCTGCGGCTGTGGACGGAGTCCGTGTGGCCGAGGCGGTTGCGTCAAAATAAGGAATGAAACTGCGCCGCAGAGGGAAAAGACTCTGCGGCGCATAAAATATACCCTAAAATGGAGCGCTTTCCTTGCAATTAACGGTTTGAATTGTTATAATAAACCGTTAAATTGCAATATTGCGCAGTTTTTTCAAACCGACGGACAGGCGAGGTGCAAGCGTTGTATTTAAAAGCATTAGAAATACAGGGATTTAAGTCCTTCCCGGATAAGACAGTTCTCACCTTTGGCGAGGATATCACCGCCATCGTGGGCCCTAACGGGAGCGGAAAATCGAATATTTCCGACGCTATTCTGTGGGTTATGGGAGAACAGTCCTCCCGTGCGCTGCGTGGCGGAAAGATGGAAGATGTCATTTTCGGCGGAACCCTGAAGCGCAAGCAGATGGGCTTTGCGGAGGTATCGCTCATTCTGGATAACTCCAACCACATCTTTGACCGCCCGGAGGCGGAGGTCATGGTGACCCGTCGTTATTACCGCAGCGGCGAGAGTGAGTACTTCATCAATAAGGCATCCTGCCGTCTGCGTGACATCAACGAGATGTTCATGGACACCGGCCTTGGCCGTGAGGGCTATTCCATCATCGGACAGGGCAAGGTCGACGCCATCCTGTCCGTCAAGAGCGCCGATCGCCGTGAGGTGTTTGAAGAGGCAGCCGGCATTTCCCGTTACCGCCACCGCAAGGAAGAGGCGGAGCGAAAGCTGGACCATACGGCGGACAATCTGGTGCGCATTTCTGATAAGATCGAGGAGCTGGAGCTTCAGGTGGAGCCGCTTCGGGTCCAGTCGGAAAAGGCAAAGAAGTTTCTGGTGTGCCGGGAGGAACTGCGTGGTCTGGAAATCTCCGTTTGGATGGAGCAGCTGGATCGGCTGAAGGAAAGCAACCGGAAGCTGATGAGTGACTATGAAACCGCCGTGTCCGACCGGGATGCGGCGTCTCAGGCACGGGAAGAGCTGTACCGCCGTGCGGAAGCGCTGGCAGAGGAGATGCAGGAGCGGGAACGAGCCGTCGAGCTGGTCCGTACGGAGGCATCCCAGCTGGAGGAAACCGCCGGAGAGTTGGAAGCAGACATCGCCGTGCTGAAAACCGAAGCACGCAACAATCTGGAAAATGCGGATCGGCTCCGCCGGGAGATGGATCAGCATGGAGGTCGTGCCCAGAGTGTGGCAGACCAGATTGCGGAGCGAAAGCAGCGTCTGGAGGATATGACCCTGCGCCGCAATGAGCTGTGCCGCCAGCTGGCGGAGCAGCAGAAGCAGGCAGAGGAAATGCGCTCTTCAGCCGGAACACTGGCCGGAGAACTGGAAGAGCTGCGCCGACTGGAGAAAATTCAGGAGGCCTCTGCCGGTGACGCGAGAGCGCTGCTGTCGGCGTTGACGGCGGCCCAGCAGGAACTGCTGGATCGGGAGACCACTCTTCAATCCGCTATTCAGGAGGCTGCAGCCCGGCTGGAAGATGCGGAGAAGCGGGCCAAGGAGAAGCGCCGGGAGCTGGATCATGCCGTGGAAGAGCGGGACAGCGTGGGCAATGTGATCTCCGGCTATGAGCTTCGCCGCCAGTCCCGTCAGAAAAAGGTGGATACGGTCAACGATCAGGTGGTAAAACTTACCATGGATGAGCATGCCGCCGCATCCCGGATACATATGCTCAGTGAGATGGAAAAGCTCTATGAGGGCTATTCCAAAGCGGTCAAAACCGTGATGCAGTGTGCCGACCGTGGTCAGCTCAAGGGAGTCCGAGGCCCGGTGGCCGGGCTTTTGAAGGTGCCGGACGCTTATACGGTGGCCATTGAGATTGCCCTGGGCGGCGCCATGCAGAATATCGTGGTGGAGCGGGAAGAGGACGGCAAGGCTGCCATCTCCTACCTGAAACGCCGTGACAGCGGACGAGCCACCTTCCTGCCTATGGACGCCGTTCGCCCGAACTCCATTCAGGAGCAGGACCTGCGCCGCCGCAGCGGCGTGGTGGGCGTGGCTAACGAGCTGATCGAGTTTGACCCCCAGTATAAAAATGTGTTTGCAAACCTTTTGGGCCGTGTGATCGTCGCGGAGGATATGGACGCCGCAATCTCTATCGCCCGTGCCTATCATCACCGTTACCGCATCGTGACGCTGGACGGTCAGGTGCTGAATGCCGGCGGTTCCATGACCGGCGGCAGCGTCAGCCGCAGTGCCGGTATCCTGAGCCGCAGCAATGAGTTGGAGCGGCTGCAAAAGCAGATCGACGGCGTCCGCCGCAATCTGGCCGAGGGCAAGCGCAATTTGTCCGAAGCCCAGCGGGAACTGACGGAAGCCAGCTATGAGCTGGAAGTGGCTCAGAACCAGAAACGGGAGTGGGACCGCACGGTCCTGCGCCTGCAGGGCGAGCAGGGCCAGTTCGATATTCTGCTCAAGAGCTTGCACCAGAGCATGGACAGCTATCATGCAGAGCGCAGCGGCTTGAAAGACCGCTTGCGCCAGACAGAAGCGGACACCGAGGCTGCAAAACTCCGCATTTCCGAATTGGAGGGCGAGAGTGCCGCCATCCGGGTTCAGGCCGAGGGCAAGGCAGCCGGTGAGGCCGCCTTGCAGGAAAAGAGCCGGAGCATTACCGATACGGTGGCAGAGCTGAATTTGGAACTTGCCTCGCTGGACGCCGAGTCCGGTGCTGTGCGGCAGGCGATGGAAGAGCTGCTCTCGCTGCAGAGCGGTCTGGCTACCGATCAGGACCTGCGCCGGGATATGATCCGTGCCTGCGGTGAAAAGGAGCAGCAGCTGAACGCCCAGATTCGGAGTCAGCAGGAGAAGCTTGCCGCCCTGCGGGAGCAGAAGCGTGGTCTGGAAGCACGCATCCACGCCCTTACGGATGAGCGGCTGCAGCTGGAGGGTCAGCGGACTCAGGCCGACCGGGATGCCCGTGATAAGAACGAGACTCTGATGGCCTTGGAGCGTGACTGCGCCCGGTTGGAGCAGAAAAAGGTCTCCGCCGAGATGGAGGAAAAGACCATTCTGGATAAGCTGTGGGATAACTATGAGTTGTCCCATTCCGAGGCAGAAAAGCAGCGCAAGGAGCTGGAAAGCCTGCAAAAGGCAATTCGCCGCATAGCGGAGCTGAAGCGAGCCATCAGTAGTCTGGGTGCGGTCAATGTGGGCGCTATCGAGGAGTATGAGCGAGTCAATGAACGCTATACCTACCTGTCTGAGCAGCGCGCCGATGTGGAAAAGGCCAAATCCGAGTTGGAGGACATCATCGAATCCATCACTGAGGAGATGAAGCAGATTTTTGCGGTTCAGTTCGAGCTGATTGCCAAATCCTTCTCCGAAACCTTCCAGGAGCTGTTCCGGGGCGGCAAAGCGTCGCTGGAGCTGGAGGATAAGAACGATATTCTGGGCTGCGGCATTGAAATCAAGGTTCAGCCGCCCGGAAAGAGCCTGAAAATCATCTCGCTGCTGTCCGGCGGTGAAAAGGCGTTCGTGGCAATCGCCCTGTATTTTGCAATTCTCAAGGTCCGTCCCACTCCCTTTGTGGTGATGGACGAGATCGAGGCCGCATTGGATGACGCCAATGTCACGCGCTTTGCCCGGTATATGCGGAATCTGACCGATCACACCCAGTTCATCGTGATTACGCACCGCCGCGGTACCATGGAAGAAGCGGATGTGCTCTACGGTGTCACGATGCAGGAGCAGGGTATTTCCCGTATGCTGACCATCAACCTCAACGATGTTGAGCGTGAACTTCATATTAAGTAAGGGGTAAACAACATGGGTTTTTTTGATAAAATTAAAAAGCTTGCGATTTTCAGCGGCTTTACCAAGCTGACCGACGAGTTCTTTGACGAGCTGGAGGAGTCCCTGATTCTTGCGGATATGGGCATGGAAACCACCATGAAGGCGGTCGAAGAGCTGCGCCGCCGCACCAAGGCAAACCACATCAAGGATGTGGAGGGCGGCAGAGAGTGCATGAAGGAGATCCTTGCGGAGATGCTTCAGGTGGGCGATCTGTCCTTGGATCTGTCCGGCAAGCCGGCTGTGGTGCTGTTCATCGGCGTCAACGGCGTGGGTAAGACCACGACCATCGGTAAGATCGGTCATGACCTGAAGGAGCAGGGACAGAAAGTGATTTTTGCCGCTGCTGATACCTTCCGTGCCGCCGCTGCGGAGCAGCTGGCCATTTGGGCGGACCGCTGCGGCGTGGAAATCGTCAAGCAGGGCGAGGGTGCTGACCCTGCCGCTGTGGTCTACGATTCTCTGACGGCTGCCAAGGCCCGCAAGGCGGATGTGGTGCTGATTGATACCGCAGGCCGCCTGCACAATAAGGCAAATCTGATGAACGAGCTGAATAAGATCAGCCGTGTCGTGGATCAGGTCTGCCCCGACTCCAGCCGGGAGACCTTGCTGGTGCTGGACGCCACCACCGGACAGAATGGCCTGATTCAGGCCAAGCAGTTCAAGGAGGCCGCCGGCATTACCGGCATTGCCCTTACCAAGCTGGATGGAACCGCCAAGGGCGGTATTGCCATCGCCATCGCTCAGGAGCTGGGCGTGCCGGTGAAGTTTGCCGGTGTGGGCGAAGGCATTGATGATTTGAAGCCGTTTGATCCGGCTGCATTTGCAGACGCTTTGATTTGAAATGCAAGGAGGATGTACTTATGGCAAGAATGGATGGCCGCGCCAACGATGAGCTGCGCCCGGTCGTAATTACTCCCGATGTAAATGGTTTTGCCGAGGGCAGTGTACTGATTAAATGCGGTCAGACACAGGTGATGGTCACCGCCTCGGTGGAGGACTGCGTGCCGCCCCATGTCCCGGAGGGACAGGGCTGGATCACGGCAGAATATAATATGCTGCCCCGTGCCAATCGCACCCGCTCCCGCCGGGACATCTCCAAGCTGAAGTTGAATGGCCGCAGTGCGGAGATTCAGCGGCTGATCGGCCGCTCCCTTCGTGCGGCGGTAGATATGAAGAAGCTGGGGCCCCATATGATTACCATTGACTGCGATGTGCTGCAGGCCGACGGCGGTACCCGTACCGCATCCATTACCGGCGGCTTTGTTGCGCTGGCATTGGCGGTGAAGAAGCTGATGCGAGAGGGTGAACTGCAGGAGAACCCCATCATCCACACCGTGGCGGCGATTTCTGCCGGTATTGTGCATGATGAGCCCATGCTGGATCTGCAGTATTATGAGGATTCCGCCGCACAGGTGGACTTCAACTGCGTCATGACCGAATCGGGAGAACTGATTGAAATTCAGGGTACCGGAGAAGGCCGTTCCTTCACTCTGGACGAGCAGGCGGAGCTGATTCGCCTGTGCAGCAAGGGCATCCGGGAATTGAATGTCCTCCAGCAGGAAGTGGTAGGTGATTTGCAGTGAAAGCGGTTCTGGCAAGCCATAATCCGGGCAAACTGAAGGAAATGCAGCTCTGGCTGGAGCCTTTGGGCATCGAGCTGGTGCTGGAGAGCGATCTTGGCATCAATATCGAGGTAGAGGAGATCGGCCGTACCTTTGAGGAGAATTCTCTGCTGAAGGCAGCCACCGTGGCCCGAGCCACCAAGATGCTGGCCATTGCCGATGATTCCGGCCTCTGCGTGGAGGCACTCAACGGAGAACCCGGTATCCGTACCGCCCGGTACGGCGGCGAGGGGCTGGATGATAAGGGCCGGTATGAGCTGCTGCTGGAGAATATGAAGGGGGAGAGCAACCGGAACGCCAAGTTCGTGAGTGTGGTCACCTGCGTGTTCCCCAATGCGGACATCGTTTCCGCCCGTGGCGAGCTGCACGGAGCCATTGGCTATAACCCCATCGGAACCGGCGGCTTCGGCTATGACCCGGTATTTATCGTAACGAATATGCGTAAAACTCTGGCTCAGATGACCATGAAGGAGCGGCAGAGCTGTTCTCACCGAGCAGCTGCCATCCGTTCGCTGGCAGGGAAGCTGGAAGCATACAAGAATCAGAAGAAAGAGGAGGGCATTGAATGGAATTGACCAGCAAGCAGAGAGCACAGCTCAGAAGTCTTGCCAATGGCATTGACACGATTGTGATTGTAGGTAAAGACGGTGTCGGCGACAACCTTGTCACTCAGGTGAACGACGCTCTGGAGAGCCGTGAACTGGTGAAGGGCAAGGTGCTGGAGACCTGTGAATACACCCCCAGAGAGATCTGCGACCAGCTGAGCAAGCTGACCCGCAGCGAGCAGGTGCAGGTGATCGGCTCCAAATTTGTGCTGTATCGTCAGTCTCATAGAAAAGATAAGAAAGACAAGATCGTTTTGGTCAGAAAGTGATGTGTGACCTATGCGGATTGGAATTTACGGTGGAACCTTTGACCCCATCCACCGGGGTCATATGGCTGCGGCAAAGGCTGCGGCAGACCGGCTTGCGCTGGACCGCTTGCTGCTGATTCCCGCCGGTGTGCCTCCCCACAAGGCGCTTTCCAATGCCAGTGCGGAAGGGACGCACCGTCTGGAAATGACCAGATTGGCGGCGGACCGACTGGGACTTTCGATTCCCGTCGATGTACTTGACATAGAGCTTTGCCGTGAGGGCAAGAGTTATACCTGTGACACCCTGCGCACACTAAGAGAGCAATATCCCGAGGACGAGCTGTGGCTGCTGATGGGAACGGATATGTTCCTCACGCTGCACCAGTGGTATCGTCCGGAAGAGATCCTGTCGATTGCCGGTGTCTGTGCCTTCGGTCGTAAGCCGGAGGATGTGGACACCCAGTTCTCCGCACAGAAGCAGTATCTGGAGGAAACCTACGGAGCGAAGGTGGTCATCCTGAACCTTCCGGAGCTGGTGGAGGTGTCCTCTACGGAGATCCGGGCAGCACTTGCCGAAGGCAAACGCCCCGAGACGCTGGATGAGTCCATCTACGGCTATATTCTCCGTTTCGGCCTCTATGGAACCCATAAGGATTTGAAGCACCTCAATTGGGAAGACCTGCGTGCCTGCTCCTACTCTATGATTCGTGCCAAACGAATCCCCCATGTCCGGGGTTGTGAGGAAGAGGCAGTGCGCCTTGCCCGCATCTGGGGTGTGGACGAAAATCTGGCTCGGGCGGCTGCAATTTTGCATGACTGCACCAAGTATTGGAGTCTGGAGGAGCATAAGGCGCTGTGCGAAAAGTGCGGGATTGCGCTTGACGATTTGGAACAATCTGCTGTAAAATTACTCCATTCCAAAACCGGAGCCTGCATTGCGCATGAGGTTTTCGGTATGCCTGACGAGGTGTGCAAAGCGATTTTCTGGCACACCACGGGTAAGGTGAATATGACTACACTGGAAAAGATCCTCTATATCGCCGACTATATGGAGCCCAACCGCAAGTTCAGCGGGGTAGAAAAGCTGCGTGCGCTGGTCTATACGGACCTTGACGCAGCGTGTTTGCTGGGACTTGAGATGAGCGTGGCGGATCTGGAACGCCGGGGTAATCCGGTGCATAAAAACACCTGGGAAGCAAGAGACTTCCTCAGAAAGGAGAAAAACAATGGCTGTTGAATCCATTGTCACCATGGAGGCCGCCGTTAAGGCGCTGGATCAGAAGAAAGGTAAGAATATTCGTGTGCTGCACACCGGAGAACTGACCACTCTGGCGGATTACTTTGTGCTGTGCACCGCCGGTTCCACGACGCAGGTGAAGGCACTGTGCGACATCTGCGAGGAAGAGGTGGAGAAGGCCGGCGGCGAGCTGCACCACAGAGAGGGATTCCGTGACGGCGGATGGGTCCTGCTGGACTTCTCCGATGTTGTGGTTCATGTATTCTTGGACGAAGAGCGTGATTTTTACGATTTGGAGCGCCTTTGGTCCGATGCAGAAGAGGTTGATATCTCTGAGTATCTGAGCGAGGATTAAGCTCTGAAATTTGATAGAAAGCGTGAGTTAAGTTGAAGTACGATTTTACTGCGATAGAGAAAAAGTGGCAGAAGCGGTGGAAGGAGAGCGATTCCTTCCATGCCGTGACCGGTGATACCACCCGTCCCAAGTGGTTTGGTCTGGTGGAATTCCCCTATCCCTCCGGACAGGGTCTGCATGTGGGACACGCCCGCCCTTATACCGCAATGGATGTGATCGCCCGCAAGAAGCGTATGGATGGTTATAATGTGCTGTTCCCCATTGGCTACGACGCCTTTGGCCTGCCTACGGAGAACTACGCCATTAAGATGCATATCCACCCCTCCAAGGTGACTGCGGATAACATCGCCAATTTCCGCGCTCAGCTGGAAATGCTGGGTTATTCCTTTGACTGGGACCGTGAGCTGGATACCACCGATCCCAACTACTACAAGTGGACCCAGTGGATCTTCCTGCAGCTGTTCAAGAAGGGCTTGGCCTATAAGACCAGCATGCCCGTGAACTGGTGCACCTCTTGCAAGTGCGTGCTGGCCAATGAAGAAGTGGTCAACGGCGTTTGCGAGCGCTGCGGCGCACCTGTGGTCCGCAAGGAGAAGAGCCAGTGGATGCTGAAGATCACCGAGTATGCCCAGAAGCTGATCGACGGTCTGGATACGGTGGACTTCCTGCCCCGTGTCATCACCCAGCAGAAGAACTGGATCGGCCGTTCCACCGGTGCTGAGGTGAACTTCACCACCACCGAGGGCGATGTGCTGACGGTCTATACCACTCGCTGCGACACTCTGTTCGGTGCAACCTATATGGTCATTGCCCCGGAGCATGAGGTGGTAGAGAAGTGGAGCGATAAGCTGGAGAATCTGGACGAGGTCCAGGCCTATGTCCGTGCTGCCGCAGCAAAGTCTGACTTTGAGCGCACCGAGCTTGCCAAGGAAAAGACCGGCGTGGAGCTGAAGGGCGTCCGTGCCATCAATCCCATCAATGGTAAGGAAATTCCGATCTTTATTTCCGACTATGTCTTGGCCACCTACGGCACCGGTGCCATCATGGCTGTGCCTGCCCACGACTCCCGTGACTGGGACTTCGCCAAGGCCTTTAACCTGCCCATCATTCAGGTGGTGGCGAAGGAAGGCGAAGAGGTCGATGTGGAAAAGGCCGCATTCACCGATGTCGCTACTGGTGTGATGGTGAATTCCGGCTTCCTGACCGGCATGACCGTGGCGGATGCACAAAAGGCCATGATCGAGCATCTGGAGAAGGAAGGCATCGGTCACGCCAAGGTGAATTACAAGCTGCGTGACTGGGTGTTCTCCCGTCAGCGTTACTGGGGCGAGCCTATTCCCATTGTGAAGTGCCCCAAGTGCGGCTATGTGCCTGTGCCAGAGGATCAGCTGCCTCTGGTGCTGCCTGAGGTGGACAGCTACGAAACTACCGATGACGGCGAATCTCCCCTGAGCGCCATGCGTGACTGGGTGGAGACCACCTGCCCCTGCTGCGGCGGCAAGGCCGAGCGTGAGACCGATACCATGCCTCAGTGGGCTGGTTCCTCTTGGTATTTCCTGCGTTATATGGACCCCAAGAACCCCGATGCTCTGGCTTCCAAGGAAGCACTCGATTATTGGGGACAGGTGGACTGGTATAACGGCGGCATGGAGCATACCACCCTGCATCTGCTGTACAGCCGTTTCTGGAACCACTTCCTCTATGACATCGGCGTCGTGCCCAATGCGGAGCCTTATCATAAGCGCACCAGCCACGGTATGATTCTGGGCGAGGGCGGCGAGAAGATGTCCAAGTCCAGAGGCAATGTGGTCAACCCCAACGATATTGTTGCCGAGTACGGTGCGGATACCATGCGTACCTATATCATGTTCATCGGTGACTTCGCCAAGGCTGCCGCATGGTCCTCCAAGGCTGTGGCCGGCTGCAAGCGTTTCCTGGACCGTGTCTGGAACCTGCAGGATATGGCAACGGACAGCATGGAGTATTCCGAGGCCAATGTGGCTGAAATCCATAAGGCCATCCGTAAGGTCAATGATGATATCGAGGCCATGAAGTTCAATACCGCCATCGCCACCCTGATGAGTCTGGTCAACGGCTTCTACGCCAATGGCCTGTCCAAGGGCGATCTGAAGGCACTGGTTCTGATGCTCTCTCCTGTGGCTCCTCATATCTGCGAGGAGATCTGGTCCCATCTGGGCTGCGAGGGCATGGTCTGCGAGCAGAAGTGGCCCGAGTACGACGAGAGCAAGACCGTGGCCGCAACCACCAATCTGGCCGTCCAGATCGGCGGCAAGATGCGTGGCAACATTCAGGTTCCCACGGATGCAGAGCAGGATGAGGTCGTGAAGATTGCGCTGGCTGATCCCAAGATCGGCAAATATGCCGAGGGCATGGAGATTGTCAAGGTCATTCTGGTGAAGAACCGTCTGGTCAACCTGATTTTGAAGCCCAAAGCCTAAAATTTAGTGCGAGTAGAGTGAAATTTCTATTGACACAGAGACACGGACAGCGTACAATAGTCAGGTAAGGCTATGAGTGCCTGTTCATGCCCTGTTGAAATATAACTCCCTGGGCATTTCGGAGGGAGGGAAATTAGATGTCTGAAGTCCGCGTTAGAGAAAATGAGTCTCTGGACAGCGCCCTGAAGCGCTTCAAGCGCAGCTGCGCCAAGTCCGGTGTTCTGGCTGAGGTTCGCCGCCGTGAGCACTACGAGAGCCCCAGTGTCAAGCGTCGCAAGAAGTCTGAGGCTGCCCGTAAGAATCGCAAGAAGTTCTATTGATCGATTTGATCATAAAAGCCCCCTGCTGATGCAGGGGGCTTTTAGTTTTGCCTTTGTTAGACCTGTAAATCGCCCCAAGCCACTAAACAGCGGCACAGCCCAAGCTCCTCTGCAAGGCGGAGCTTAGCCCGCAGGCTTTCTCCGTCATCGAAGAGGACAAAGTGAGGTTGTCCCTGCTCGGAGTATGTAAAGTAGCGGGTGCAGAGGTCAGAGGACCAGTAGAGATCGGGCCGCACCCGAGTCCGGAGCAGTGAGAGGGATTCGTTGGAGAGGGAAGTGCCTTCCCCGGACAGAGAAGGGATGGAGAAATCCGCCGCTGTCCGTTCCAGAGCCGGGATGACGCGTTCCCGTCCGTAGCTGCGAATGGCGTCCATGAGCCGGTGACGCAGACTGCCTCCGGAGATGGCGGTGGAAAACATCAGTTTGGCATTGGGGGCGTACGGCGCATAGCGGTCCGGCAGATAGAGGGCAAGTCCTTGGGCGTGAAGCAGACGGTCCATGTCGGCGGCAAGGCCGCTCTGGTGGGGCGGCAGATCGGCAATGACGCCGATGTAGTGCCTTGCACGGCATTCACGAAGAATTTGCTGGAGAAAAAAGCTGTGGTTTCCGCACAGAACGGACGGCTCCGGCGAAATGTAGAGAAATCCGCCCTGTCCGGGCATCTGATTCCCGGCTCGCATCAGTTTGGGTCCGGGTGCAACCTGATAGGCGATGTGGGCGATGTCCGAATGCTGTTCGGAAGGAATGTGGTTTTCTTGATTTGGATTGGCCGCCAAAATCGGCGTGGAATGCTGCGGCATAACGGTGTAACCCCCTTGTTCCTGGTGTCGGAATCATGTATAATCCAAGATATGAATATTGCCGACCGGACAGAACCGGTTGTTTGGAGGAACCTATGCCTTTTTCTTTTATCCCTCGTCATATGGAACAGAGTATTTATACGATTGATGTGAACGCCTTGGAACAGCAGGGCGTCCGTGTGGTGTTTGCCGATCTGGACAATACCTTGGCCCGCTATTCCGAGCGAAAGCCCTCGGCAGAGCTGATGGCTTGGAAGGATGCGCTGGCGCAGCACGGCATCCGCCTTTTTGTGGTGTCAAACAGCCGCAAATCCACCCGTGCAGATGAATTTTGCAAGGCGGCGGAGATTCCTTATATCAAGCATGCCGGTAAGCCCAAGAAGAAGGGCTTTTTGCGAGCCTTGGAGCAAAACGGCGTGACGCCGGAACAGACCGTGATGGTTGGAGATCAGATTTTTACTGATATTCTGGGCGGAAATCGCTGTGAGATTGATACCATTCTGGTGCGTCCGGTGGCGAATGATACCATTTTCCGTGTCATCCGGCATGGACTGGAAGCCCCCATGCGAATGCTGTGCCGGGATCGGAGGAGCTGGTAATGGGCGCGCGGTTCGGTGTGGCGGGGAATTCCGATACCTATACCTCCACCGTGAGTAAGTCCTCTGCCAAGGCGCCTGCATGGCTGAAAAGTATCGGCTTGGATGCCTATGAATATCAGTGCGGCAAGGGTGTCCATGTGGGAGAAGCCACGGCACTGCAAATCGGAAAAAATGCGCAGGAGGCTGGGATTTCCATGTCTCTGCACGCGCCTTATTTTATCAATCTGGCCAATCCTGACCCGGAGAGTCTGGAAAAGACGGTGGGATATATCACTTCTGCCTGTCATGTGGCAGATTTGCTTGGAGCAGAACGGGTGGTAGTCCACTCAGGAGCGCTGATGAAGCGCACTCGCCGGGAGGCGCTGGATATTGCGCTGCGCTCTATGAAGGAAATTCTCTGCCGGTGTGATGATATGGGCTACGGTCATATCCACCTATGCCCGGAAACGATGGGCAAGATCAATCAGCTGGGAGATCTGGACGAAGTGCTGGAGCTTTGCACGCTGGATGAGCGGTTAATTTCCTGCATCGACTTTGGTCACCTCTACGCCCGTTCTCTGGGAGAACTGGAGGGAGAGGAAGCCTGCGAGCGAATGCTGAACCGGGTGGAGGAAGTGCTGGGTGGAGAGCGGGCCTCTCAATTCCACAGCCATTTCTCCCATATCGAATATACCCCCAAGGGGGGCGAGCACCGCCATGTGTGTTTCCGTGACGGAGTGTGGGGGCCGGACTTTACGCCCTTGGCACAGGCGGTGGCAAGAAGAGGCTGGAGCCCCACCTTCATCTGTGAGTCTGCCGGTACTCAGAGTGAAGATGCTCTGGAAATGAAGCAGATTTACCTCGCGCAAACATCCAAATGAGAAACAGAAAAAGCGTTCGGAACTTCGTGTTCCGAACGCTTTGTTTGTTTTGCTGTTATTCCTCGTCCGTCAGCTTGGTTTGCAACTGCTGTAGATTGGAGAGGGAAGTGCGGATAGAGTTGAGCCGATCAATCACTTCAGCGATGGTAGCTTCCGCAGAAAGACCGGTGCGGCTGTATTCACCCAAAACCTGATCCAGCAGATCCTGTGCTTCGGTGCGCTTGGCGGCGGCAGCATCCTCTGCCTCTTTGATGATCTGGGCGGCTCTGGCCCGAGCATCCAGCTCAATGTTGGCCAAAGTGTCCTTGATTTCGGCGTAGGTTTCCGCCTGAGGACGGTACCGTTCCACTTCCCGGCGCAGCTCCTCTGCTTCGGCTGCCAGCGGTTCTAACTCGTCCACCCGAGCGGTCAGCTCGTCGCAGCGCTCATTGAGCGCATCGGCCCGAGCCTTTTCTCCGGCGAGAGACTGAGCAGACGCCTGCGCCTCCGCCAAATCCTTGCGCATGGCGTTGAGTTGGGCGGCGTGGGCTTTGGAAGTAGATTCAATATAATCCACCACATCCTGACGGTGAAAACCGCCAAAGGCTGCGGTGCGTAAATGTAAGGTTTCGCTCATGGGATAGACCCCTTTCGTGCTCATAGTGCATCTTATTTTAGCATAGCTGGCGGAATCTGACAAGAAAAACTGCATAGCCGGAAAAATCCCCTGAAAGGAGCGGAGTGCGCCTTTCAGGGGACGGAAGATTCAGAAGTGGATTTAGACCTCGAACATCAGATCGCCGTAAGTCGGCACCGGCCAGTAATCCTTGTTCACCAGCAGTTCCAGCTGATCGATGGGGGAGCGCAGTGCGGTCATGGCAGGGACAACCTGATTGCGGAAGGCGTGAGCCATGGCAGCCACATCGGTCATAGCGTTGGTTTCGGCAGTGACCTGCTCCAGATGAGCACGGGCGTTGCTGGCTTCGGTGAGCAGGCTGGAAACCTGACACAGAAGCTGCTCCTGCACGGAGGTGTCTGCGACAGGGCAGGCGGCCTTCACCTGATTGAGAGAGGTTGCCAGCTCGGTGACATAGTTGATGACGGCGGGGATGTAGTGCTTGGAGGCCATGTGGAGCATGGTCTGGGCTTCGATGTTGATGCCCTTGGAGTAACCCTCGTACAGCACATCGCAGCGGCTGTGCAGTTCGGCCTCAGTGAAGATGTGGAACTTCTCAAAGAGGGCGATGGACTCGGGCGTGCAGAGCATGGGGATGGCATCCACGGTGGAGGGGATGTTGGGCAGTCCACGGCGTGCAGCCTCCTGAACCCACTCCTCAGAGTAGCCGTCACCGTTGAAGATGATGCGCTGATGCTCCGCAAAGTTGGTGCGAATCAGCTCACGGCAGGCGGTTTCAAAGTCCTCAGCCTGTTCCAGCTGATCGGCGGCGTCACAGAATGCCTCAGCTACAATGGTGTTCAGCACGGTGTTGGCGGGAGCGATGGAGTCGGAAGAGCCAACCATACGGAACTCAAACTTGTTGCTGGTGAAGGCAAAGGGGGTGGTGCGGTTTCGATCGGAGCCGTCCTTGGTCAGCACCGGGACGGTGGAAACGCCGGAATCCAGACGAATGCGGGTGTTCTCGCTGGTGGAGGTGCCGTTTACGATATTGTCAATGACGGCGTCCAGCTCATCGCCCAAAAAGACGGAAATAATTGCAGGAGGAGCTTCCTGTGCGCCCAGACGCAGATCGTTGCCCACATTGCAGGCGCTCTGACGGAGCAGACCGGCGTGGGTGTCCACAGCCTTCAGGATGCAGGACAGCACCAGCTGGAACTGGAGGTTGTCAGCCGGATGGCTGCCGGGGGACAGCAGGTTCTCGCCGGTGTCCACACCGATGGACCAGTTGTTGTGCTTGCCGGAGCCGTTAACGCCGGCGAAGGGCTTCTCGTGAAGCAGGCAGACCAGACCGTGGTGAGTGGCCACACGCTTCATGGTCTCCATAGCCAGCTGGTTCTGATCCACAGCCACATTGGCGACGCAGTAGATGGGGGCCATTTCGTGCTGAGCAGGAGCAGCCTCGTTGTGCTGCGTGGTGGCAGTGATGCCCAGTTTCCAGAGTTCCTCGTTGAGGTCCTTCATGAAGGCGCCCACACGCTCACGAATGACGCCGAAGTACTGATCTTCCAGTTCCTGCCCCTTGGGAGCGGGAGCGCCAAACAAGGTGCGGCCGCAGTAGATGAGGTCGCGGCGCTTCAGGTACTTTTCACGGTCCACCAGGAAGTACTCCTGCTCAGCGCCGACAAAGGCGGATGCTTTGGTGGCCTTGGTGTTGCCGAACAGACGCACAATGCGGAGGGTTTGTTCGCTGAGGGCCTCCATAGCGTGAAGCAGAGGAGTCTTGGTGTCCAGAGCCTCACCATTGTAGGAAACGAAGATGGTGGGAATGCAGAGGATGTTGCCGCAGGACATCTCCTTCACAAAGGCGGGGGAAGTCATGTCCCATGCGGTGTAGCCTCGGGCATAGGAGGTAGCACGCAGACCGCCGGAGGGGAAGGAGGAGGCGTCAGACTCACCCATAATCAGCTGCTTTCCAGTCAGCTGCAGCAGAGTTTTGCCTTCCACAGGATAGGTGATAAAAGAGTCGTGCTTTTCTGCGGTGGCGCCGGTCAGGGGCTGGAACCAGTGGGTGTAGTGGGTGGCGCCTTTTTCGACCGCCCAATCTTTCATTGCGGTGGCCACGATGTCGGCGATGCGCATGGAAATCTGACCGCCGTGCTCTTTGACCTCCATCACCTCGTTAAAAACATCTCTGGGAAGACGATCTCTCATGACGGATTCATTAAATACATTTGAACCAAAGAT
Source organism: Oscillospiraceae bacterium (assembly GCA_020025295.1). Classification (GTDB taxonomy): domain Bacteria; phylum Bacillota; class Clostridia; order Oscillospirales; family Oscillospiraceae; genus UMGS1766. The sequence continues at coordinate 20,949 of JAHHSJ010000018.1, forward strand.
CTGAGTGATATTCATAGTGGTACAGCCCTTTCATAAAAATTACCCTTACCGGGGGATGAAAAAAGAGACATGGAAGCCCATAAAGGGAAGCTCCGCTGTCTCCGTGAACTGTTTTGTTCAATCCGCGTCAAACCGCAGAAGGAGCGGCTCTTTTTATATCAATTCGAGAAAAGAATACATCAATTATTTCGCCATTGCAAGGTTATTCTGAACTTTTGGATATGTGTCGAAAACAAATGGAAAAAAGCGGAGTTTCTTTGGGAAAAAGTACGGAGGGAAGCGCTGAGTTCGGCAGGAAGTTTGGGAAGAACAGAAGAGAACCGAGGACATCTGGTTGACAGGAGAGGAAGGATGAGTGTACTATAATAGAATTCGTGTTTGATTATGATCGGACCGAACCGAATCGGTTCGCAGTATAGGAGGAATCATAATGGCTAAGATCAACCCCAATTATCAAAAGCTGCCCGGCAGTTACCTGTTTTCTGAAATTGCTCGCCGCACTGCGGCATATACGAACGAACACCCGGACGCAAAGCTTATTAAAATGGGAATCGGCGATGTGACCCAGCCTTTGGTTCCGGAAGTCATCCGTGCTATGCATGAGGCAGTGGAGGAAATGAGCCATAAGGAGACCTTCCATGGCTATGGACCGGAGCAGGGCTATGCCTTCCTGCGGGAAGCCATCGTGCGTCGGGACTTTGAAGCCCGTGGCGTGGATATTGCAGCGGATGAGATTTTTGTTTCCGACGGTGCTAAGAGCGACTGCGGTAATATCGGTGATATTTTCAGTGTGGACAATGTGGTGGCCGTCTGTGACCCGGTCTATCCGGTCTATGTGGATACCAATGCCATGGCCGGCCGTGCCGGTGACTATGATGCGGAGAAGCAGGGGTGGACCCGAATCCATTATATGCCCACCACGGCAGAAAATGGATTCTCTCCCGCAATTCCCGAGGGAAAGGTGGACCTGATTTACCTTTGCTCTCCCAACAACCCCACCGGAACCGTGCTGAGCTATGAGCAGCTGAAGGCATGGGTGGACTATGCCAATGCCAATGATGCCGTGATTCTCTTTGATGCCGCTTATGAGCGTTTCATCGTGGAGGATGATGTGCCCCACTCCATTTATGAGGTGGAGGGCGCCCGGACCTGTGCCATCGAGTTCCGCTCCTTCTCCAAAACAGCTGGATTTACCGGTGCTCGCTGCGGCTATACTGTGGTGCCGAAGGATCTGATCCGGGACGGTGCCAGCCTGAACGCAATGTGGAACCGCCGTCAGACCACCAAGTTCAACGGTGCGTCCTATATCATCCAGAAGGGTGCCGCTGCCATCTATACCGAGCAGGGCGAGAAGGAAATCAACGCCACGCTGAATTATTATCGTGCCAACGCCAGAGTGATTGCCGAAAGCCTCACTAAGTGCGGCCTTACGGTCTACGGTGCGGTGAACAGCCCCTATATTTGGGTCAAGACCCCGGACGGTATGGGTTCTTGGGAGTTCTTCACGCTGCTGCTGGAGCAGGGAAATGTGATTACCACACCGGGTGCCGGTTTCGGTCCCAGCGGGGAAGGTTATATCCGCATTACCGCCTTCGGTGATGCAGATGCCACCAAGGAAGCCATGCGCCGCATTGAAGCACTGCTCACTTGCGAAAAGTAAGAAAAAGCTCGGATGAAAATCCGAGCTTTTTTATGCCTGTTCTGTTTTGTCGTCCACGGCAATGCCAACCAGATCCACATTGTCCCAGTGGGCCAGCTTGTGAAGGGTGTTCGTTTCCGAATCGTATCGGTAAAGATCGCACGGGTCGGACCAGTTTACATTCAGTTTAATAAAGGCAAAATAATATCCAGAATTCTCGATTATGGTAAACTGAATGATGTCGTGGTCGATACTTTTGATAACCGTTTCTGCCATAGTTTCGAAAGTTTTGTCATCAAATTGAGCCCCTTGGCTGTCGGTGATACGGAGACGGTCGATGTGATTTTGTACCTTGCCGTCCACCACAGAGGCGGTGATTTGGGAGCAGTCCACCTGATAGACCGCTGCCTTGTCAGGGGTGAATTCTTCTGTGTGCTTCGGCTTTTTGCCGGGACGAACGAGCCAGTAGTCCGGTTCTTCCGTTTCTTCGGAGTGATTCTGTGTGACCGCTCGTATTTTGGGCAGCTCCGGACCGGAATTGCCGCAGCCGGTCAGACTGAGCAGCAGGAGCAGAGATAGAAACAGGGAAACGAGTTTTTTCATGGGTTATCCCTCCTGTGTTGCGCGAAAATCCTTCAGAGTTTTTCCGGTGTATTGCAAGGCAATCCGATCTTCCGGATGAAGGTCGGTGAGGTACAGTACCACAAGAAATACCCATTCCAGCGGCTTCATGATGAAGTACACCAAATCAGCTGCCGCCGGTGTGTGGATCAGTTTAGCAATGGGGAACCCGTAGGTGTCGTAAAAGTGCCGTACATGGCGATGGAGCCGGGGTGTTTTCTCCTCCAGAATCTGTTCAAAGGCGTTCGCAATACAGAGCTGACGGTTCACAATGATGGTGTGATTCTTGCGAATGCCTTTCCGCAGGGGCTTCACTACCTTTGGATCACCGCCGGCAGCCACGGTGCAGAGGTAGTGATCGTCCCGAACCAAGTTCTGAGGGGGGATCTGCTGACTGAGGGTCCAGTCTGCAGTTTCCGTCCATGCCCGAATCATGTCGTTGGGCTGTTGTCCGAACAGTACAAGGATGCAGAGCAGAATGCCCAGCAGGGGAAGGGCGGCGACCAGTGCCAGAACCGGCCAGAGAGCGGATTTGGTCAGCACCGTGCGCACCAAAAGCAGTACCGGATGTCCGGTGACAGGTGTGGGGTGAGAAGCGGCGTTCCAAGTCCGGATGGTGTCCCGAATCGTGCGGGCGGCGATCATCAGTACATTCAGGGGCAGCAGAATCATAAAAAAGCTGAAATGCTCTGCCATCTGAATACACCAGACAATCATCGTGCCGCAGGCCAGATACATTCCGGCAATGGCGCCCACAATCACAAGGGGCGGCAGATGGTTGGCGTCAATGAGGGACAGAATGAGATAGCCGATGAGACCGCACAGCAGCAAGACAATCACCGTGGGAACAGCCTCGCTAAAGATGGGGGTGTGCAGCTCTGTGTTGTAGAGGGTCTGATCGAAATCCGCCGTGTAAATGATGTCCATGATAGAACCGTATAGCGGCGTGAGCAGACAGCCCAAGATCAGCGTGATCGCATCAAACCCCAGTGCCGTCTGCTTGGAAGGCTTAGTGAAGAGCAGAACCGCCTCCGCTGCGGTCAGGACAAAGGGATAAACCACGCAGAAGCTGAGAAAGGTATACATGAGGACGGAGAGCAGAAGCTGCCCAAAGGAGCCGACATAAGCACCCTCGAGGATTTGTACAGCTGTCATGAGTGCGGCAAACACCAGAAGCACAAGGCAGGTCACAAAGAACGAGCCGGCTGCCGGATGCGCTTTGCAATATTTTTTCATGAGAATTACTCCTTTCGTCAGCCCCACTATATGCTCACACCAACCAAATGTCAAGAAAAATATATTGATATTCAATAAAAATAAATTGTAAATCGACATAACTGCGGAATGACTTGGAAAAAAGGCGAAGCTGTGATAAAATGGAGCGTAGATTTGTGCTATCTGACCTGCTGAAGGAGCGGAAGGGTGCCTTTTTTTGAAAAAACGACGCTTTCCGAAACCTTTAGCGGTAGAAGAAACCCGGAAAGGGGATAAAGAAATGGATTATTTTGACCTGCATCTCACCAGAGAGGAACAGCTTTCGGTCAGTGCGCTGGGACTGGCTCATCTGGGAGACGGTGTATATGAATTGATGGTGCGCTCTTGGCTGATCGCCAATGGGTATAGCAAGAAAAACAACCTCCATCGGGAGACTGTGTCCCGTGTGCGTGCGCCTTATCAGGCCGCCGCACTGAAGCGAATCGAGTCCCTGTTGGAGAAGGATGAGCTGGCAGTGGTGCATCGGGGACGCAACGCCCATGTGGGTAATATTCCCAAGAATGCCAGCCGGGGCGAATACGCCCACGCGACCGCTTTGGAGGCGCTGTTCGGCTATCTTTATCTGAATGGCCGCCGGGAGCGGCTGAATGAGCTGTTTGATGCGATTATGGAGGGGGATTCGGATGCCACTTGATGCTGTATGCCTGAATGCTCTGGTTCGTGAACTACAGCCTGCGCTGGTGGGAGCCAGAGTGGACAAGATCTATCAGCCGGTGCGGGATGAGGTCATCCTCGCTCTGCGTGGCAGGGAGGGAGCGGCGAAGCTACTGCTCACCGCCAATCCTGCCCATCCCAGAATGCAGCTCACCGAGGTGTTTCGGGACAATCCGTCCACGCCGCCTATGTTCTGTATGCTGCTGCGCAAGCACCTCTCCGGCGGCCGCATCCTCAGTGTCACCCAGCCTCCCATGGAGCGTGTGGTGGATATTGAAATTGAAGCGCTGGACGAGTTGGGCGTCCGCAGTTCCAAGCACCTGATTTTGGAGGCGATGGGACGGAGAGCCAACCTCATTCTGACGGATTCTGACGGCCGTATTGTAGATTGCCTGCGCCGGGTGGATGCGGAGATGAGTGAGCAGCGTCAGGTGCTGCCCGGGATGTTCTATCATCTGCCCCCAACTCAGGAGAAACAGAATCCTCTGGAGATGACCAGAGAAGAGTTGAACGCAGTGGTGGAAGCCCAGCCGGAGGATCGGAAGATCGTGGATGTCCTGCTGGATCATTTTGCCGGACTTTCCCCTCTGATTTGCCGGGAGATGGCGTACGCCCTCACCGGAGATGTGGACGGCCGACTGTTTGAGCTTGCTGCACCGGATGCATTAGCGGACGATCTCTGGAATTGGATGGAGTCCATCCGAAACGGTCAGTTTACGCCCACTCTTCTGCTGAAGGAGGAGCATCCCAAGGACTTCACCTATGCCCCTATTTATCAGTACGGGGATGCAATGACCCTGAAGCAGGAGCAGAGTTTTTCCGGGATGCTGGATCACTTTTATGCCCAGCGGGAAGCGGCGGAGCGCATCCGTCAGCGTGGTTCGGAGTTGATTCGCTCAGTCACCAACCTGCGGAACCGTGTGGCGAGAAAATTGGAAAACCAGCGGAAGGAATTAGCAGAGGCGGAGGATCGCGATTTGCTCCGTATTCGGGGTGAGCTGATTACCGCCAATCTGTACGCCATGAGCAAGGGTATGTCGGTGCTGGAGTGCCAGAATTACTATGACCCGGAGGGTGGAACCATTACCATCCCGTTGGACCCTCTGATGACGCCTCAGCAGAATGCTTCCAATTATTATAAACGCTATACCAAGGCGAAAAATGCCCAGAAAATGCTGACGGAGCAGATTGAAAAGGGCGAAACGGACTTGGATTATCTGGATAGTGTCCTCACCTGTATTCGATGCAGTGAGGAGGAACGGGATTTGGCGGAAATCCGGCAGGAGCTGGAGGATGGCGGCTATCTTCGGGCCAAGAAAACCGGCAAGAAGGGCATGAAGCGTGCCCGATCCAAGCCGCTGGAGTTCCGTTCTACCGCAGGCCTGCGGATTTCGGTGGGACGCAACAATGTCCAGAACGACCAGTTGACCTGTAAGATGGCCTTCCGCAGTGATCTTTGGCTCCACACGCAGGGAATCCACGGTTCTCATGTGATTTTGTGGACGGAGGGAGCGGAGCCGGACGCCCAGAGCATCACCGAAGCGGCCCAGCTTGCGGCTTGGTTCTCTCAAGGTAAAGACGGAAAGAATGTCCCGGTGGACTATACCTATGTCCGCTATGTGAAAAAGCCTTCCGGCGCTAAGCCCGGCAAAGTGATTTATACCACGTATTCCACGGCGTATGTCACGCCGGACCCGGAGCTTGCCAACCGCCTGCGGCAGCGGTAAGTACAACAAAAAAGCGTCTGACTCAAATGGAGTCAGACGCTTATCTTTTTTGTGATACAATCAGCGAATGTCGGTGCGGTCGCTGAGCCAGCTGGGGAGCGATTGCATTTTCACACTGGAAACCAGTCCCATAGCGGCGAACAGCGTGATGATTGAGGAACCGCCGTAGCTGATAAAGGGGAGGGTGATACCCACCACCGGCAGCACGAAAAGACACATGCCGGTGTTCAGCAGCACCTGAAAGAACAGCATTCCGGCAAAGCCCATGGCGACCAGAGCGGAGAAGGCATTGCGTGCTGACAATCCCACATAAATGCAGCGAAGAATGATGGCAGCCAGCAGCCCCAGCAGCAGCATGCAGCCGATCAGCCCCAGCTCTTCCGCGCAGGTGGAGAAGATGAAGTCGGTGTACCGTTCCGGGAGAAAATGCTTGCTGGGATTTTGGGTCAGTACGCCCTGCATATAACCCTGCCCGGTCCAACCGCCGGAGCGGATGGCAAGCAGGCTTCGACTTTGGTTCCAACCACGGTAGAGGGGGTCCAAATCGTGGTCCAGCACCACCCGAATGCGCATGATCCAGTAGTTGTCCGGGGGCAGCAGCGTCCAAAGACCGATTCCGCCCAGAGCGGCGCCGCCAATGCCCAGCAGGAACCAGCGCCGCTTGAGCCCAGCCACCCAGCACATGATGACAAAGATGGCGGCATAGACCAGAGCGGAGCCGGCGTCACCGGAAATCACGAAAATCAGTCCGCAGAACCAGCCCAGATGGGCCACCAGCTGTGCCACCGAAGAAATGCGGCTGAGATTGGTCGGGCTTCGATGCTGGAGGTACACCAGCTGCTTTGCCAGCAGCAGTACGAAAAACAGCTTGACGAGTTCAGCCGGCATGATATTGAAGGGGAGACCGGGGAATTCCAGCCAGTTTTTGTTGCCCTGATAGCCGGTGCCAAGCACGGCAAGGGAAGCGATGAAGAGGGAACTGAAGACAAACAGCCCTTTCCAGTGAATGGAGAAAAACTCCAAATCAATGTGACTTACGATAAAATAGACCACCACACCCAGTAAAATGGAAATTGCCTGCTTCATGGGCAGGGAATGGTAGGTGGGACTGAAGCGGGTGGCTGAATAGACGAGAATCAGGCCGAAGCCGCTGGCGGCAAGGCAGAGTGCCAGCAGGACCAAATCCACCCGGCGGAAAAAATGTTTGACAGAATCCAGTATCATGAATGATGACGCAACCTCCGGAAAAGCAGATATAATTCAGTTTAGCATGGTTAGAAAAGAATGTAAACTGCTTTGCAATTCGGAACCTGCTGTGTTATAATACACAGTTGGAAAAGAAAAAATCGAATTTTGAAACAATGGGAGGATACCATGACCTTTAACACGGAAAATGCCCGGGAGACCGAGCAGCTGGGCTATCGTCTGGCGCAGAAGCTGCGCGGCGGCGAGATTATTGCCTATACCGGCGATCTGGGTGCGGGAAAAACCGCATTTACCCGGGGCGTTGCGCAGGGTCTTGGAATTACGGACCGGGTGACCAGTCCTACCTTTACCATTGTCAATGAATACGAGAGCGGCAGATTGCCTCTGTTCCATTTTGATATGTATCGCCTTTCTTCTTCGGACGAGCTCTATGACATCGGCTGGGAGGACTATCTTGCTCGCAACGGTGTGTGTGCGGTGGAGTGGAGCGAGATCGTGGCGGATGTCATCGAGGGCGATGTGATTTATGTGGACATCAAGAATGAGCGCGGTGACGACCACCGCAGCATCCGTATTACAGGGGTGGATTTATGAAGATCTTGGCCTTTGAATCGACAGCGAAGGCTGCCAGTGTGGCCTTGTGCGAAGATGATCGCCTGATTGCCCAATCTTTTCAGAACAGTGGTTTGACCCACAGCACGACGCTGATGCCCATGGCGGATGCCATGCTGGAGCATTGCGGCGTGCCGTTGAGCGAAGTGGACTGCTTTGCTGTGGCGGAAGGACCCGGTTCCTTTACCGGTCTGCGCATTGGTATTTCTACGGTGAAGGGACTTGCGTGGGGTATGGAAAAGCCCTGCGCCGGCGTGTCTACGCTGGAAGCCATGGCGTGGGATTTGGCTCACATGGACGCAGTTCTGGTCTGCTGCATGGATGCCAGACGCAAGCAGGTCTACAATGCGCTGTTCCGTGCCCATAACGGCACGCTGGAGCGGCTGACGGAGGACAGGGCCATCTCTTTGGAGGAACTGTGCGACGAGCTGAGCCGGATTGAGGAACCGAAGATCACTGTGGGCGACGGCGCCCATCTATGCACGGCGGAGTGTGAAGCGCGAGGCATTGCGGTCACACAGGCACCGCCGCATCTGCTGCACCAGAGTGCGTGGGGCGTAGCCCGTGGCGCGGTGGAGCGGATCAAGACCGGAACACTGGTTTCCGGTGAAGCGTTAACTGCCAATTATCTCCGACTGTCCCAGGCGGAACGGGAACGATTGGAGCGAGAAAAAGCAACCAAGAACTGAAAGGGGTTACTTAAATGAGTGTACATGTTTTGAACCATCCTCTGCTGGAGCATAAGCTTTCTGTGCTTCGCGACAAGAATACCGGCACCCGCGATTTCCGTGCAGCTGTCTCTGAAATCGCCATGCTGATGTGCTATGAGGCCACCCGTGATCTTCCTACCAAGGATGTGAAGGTGGAGACTCCTCTGGCAATTGCCGATTGCAAGCAGATTGCCGGCAAGAAGATTGCCCTGGTCCCCATTCTCCGTGCCGGGCTGGGCATGGTGGACGGCGTGCTGGCTATGATTCCCGCAGCTAAGGTGGGACACATTGGCCTGTATCGTGACCCTGAGACCCTGAACCCCGTGGAATACTACTGCAAGCTGCCCGCTGACATCGAAGAGCGTGTGATTATGGTGGTTGACCCCATGCTGGCTACCGGCGGCAGTGCAAGCGCTGCCCTGCAGTTCATCAAGGACCGTGGCGGCAAGAATATCATCATGATGAACATTATTGCCGCTCCCGAGGGAATTGCTCGTCTGGAGAAGGAGCATCCTGATGTGGAGATTTATGTCGCTGCTGTGGATGAGAAGCTGAACGATCATTGCTACATCCTGCCCGGTCTGGGCGATGCCGGCGACCGTATCTTCGGCACCAAGTAAGTTGAAATGACGAAAGCACCCGATGAAGTTCATCGGGTGCTTTTTTATGTCGTAAATGCTTGAATTTGTGTGTGAAAACAGTAAAAAGGAAAAGAAAAACAGCTTATCCGAAGATAAGCTGTTTTTGGCGGAGAAGGAGGGATTTGAACCCTCGCGACGGTTACCCGCCCTACGCCCTTAGCAGGGGCGCCTCTTCGGCCACTTGAGTACTTCTCCAGCCGAGGTGTCTGTCAAGGTCATTCAATTATATCCGGAAAGAAATGGCGGAGAGAGTGGGATTCGAACCCACGGCTCCTTTTGGGAGTCACCGGTTTTCAAGACCGGCTCCTTAAACCGCTCGGACATCTCTCCAATCGGTGCAACCCACAGGTACAAGCGATATTCTAATACAAAAACGGGCACTTGTCAATTCCTTTTTTCATACTTTTGAAAAATAATCAAAAAATTTTTCAAAAAGAGCCCGAATAAAAAAGGGTTTTTGGGATTTTAAGAGTATAACTATAATACAAGGGAAAATATCGGGCTTTTCAAGGAGGGACAGTCATGAGTCATCGTACACGCACGCAAGCCAACGAACGGTTGATTTTGTCCTCTCACGCCTGCTATTCAGATTCGTCCTTAGGGCGGCAGCGTCCGGAAGAGGAGGAGGAGCTTCGCACCTGCTTCCAGCGGGATGTGGACCGCATCATTCATTCCAAGTCTTTCCGGCGTCTGAAACATAAGACGCAGGTCTTTCTCCGACCGGAGGGGGACCACTATCGCACACGAATGACCCACACCCTTGAGGTGACCCGAATTGCACGCACCATTGCCCGGGCGCTGGCTCTGAATGAGGATCTCACGGAAGCGGCAGCTCTGGGTCATGATTTGGGACATACCCCCTTTGGACATGCCGGAGAGCGCAGCCTGGATCAGGTCCTGCCCGGCGGATTCCATCACAATGTCCAGTCTCTGCGTGTCGTGGACAAGCTGGAACGGGACGGTGACGGACTGAACCTCACCTATGAAGTGCGTCGAGGTATTTTGTGCCATACCGGAAAGGAACTGCCGGAAACGCTGGAAGGTCAGATTCTTCGTGTGGCGGATCGTATTGCGTACATCAATGCCGATATTGACGATGCTCTCCGCGGTGAGATCATTTATCCCATCGATATTCCGGTGTACCTGAAGGAGACCTTGGGCTACACCTATTCCGAGCGAATCAATACCATGACCTGTGATGTGATTCGAGCCAGCGAGGGGCAGGATCATATCTGCCAGAGCGAAGCCATCGCTGCTGCTATGAGCGACCTTCGGGAACTGCTGTTTGAGCAGGTCTACCGCAACCCCAAAGCGAAAGGGGAAGAGGGAAAGGCGCAGGATATGATTCTGCGGCTGTTTGAGTACTATGATAAAAACCCGGACGAGCTCCCCGGCGAATTCCAGTTCATTCGTGAGGAAGAGGGCGTTGCCCGTGCAGTGGCGGATTACATTGCCGGTATGACGGACTCCTATGCGGTGGAGAAGTATGCGGAGCTATTTCTGCCTGCGGCATGGACGGTAAAATAAATGAGATGGTGAATTCTTGTGCGGAACGCACAGAGGCTGGAAACTGAGGTGAAAGTATGCCGATTCCGGAATCGTTTCTGGAAGAATTGAATAGCCGGACGGATATCGTGGATTTGGTGTCCAGCTATGTAGCTTTGACGAAAAAAGGAAATAAGTATTGGGGCTTGTGCCCATTCCACAGTGAAAAAACCGCATCCTTCTCTGTGTCCCCGGATCGGCAGATGTATTATTGCTTCGGCTGTCATAAGGGCGGCGGTGCCATTAACTTCGTTATGGAGCTGGAGGGACTGGGCTTTGTGGATGCCGTAGATGTGCTGGCGAAACGAGCCGGACTTCAGATGCCGGAGACGACGCCGGGGGATTCCTCAACCCGCAAAAAGCGGGAGCGGATGCTGAGCCTGAATAAGGAGGCGGCCCGTTGGTTCCACGCCAATCTCTCCCTGCCGGAGGCACGGGATGGCGTGACCTATTTCCGAAACCGTGCCCTATCCCCGAGAACCATTACCCGTTTCGGTCTGGGCTATGCGCTGGAGGGCTGGGATAATCTCATCCGAGCGATGGCTGAGAAGGGATTTGAGAAGGCGGAACTGTTGGAAGCCGGACTTGCGGTGAAAAACAGCAACGGCCGCATCTATGATCGCTTCCGGCATCGAGTGATGTTCCCAATCATTGATGTTCGGGGGAATGTGATCGGCTTTGGCGGGCGCGTTTTGGACGACAGTGTCCCCAAATACCTTAACTCGCCGGATACACTGGTGTTCAATAAGAGCCGCAACTTGTTTGCGCTGAATATGGCGAAAAAGACCTCCTTGGGCCGGATCATCCTGACTGAGGGCTATATGGACACCATCGCATTGCATCAGGCTGGGTTTGATTGCGCTGTGGCTTCGCTGGGTACTTCGCTGACAGAGGACCATGTGAAGCTGCTGAGCAACTACACCAGCGAGGTCGTCATCTCCTACGACGGAGATCAGGCCGGCATCAAGGCGGCGCAGCGTGCCATCTCGCTTTTGAGCAAGACCGGGATGAAGGTGCGGGTGCTGAAGATGAAAAATGCCAAGGACCCGGATGAATTCATCAAGAAGTTCGGACCGGCGGCCTTTGCGGACCTGCTGGAAGAGTCGGATAACGATGTGGAGTATCGCCTGAATCAGGTTAAGAGCAAATATGACCTGACGGCGGACGATCAGCGTATTTCCTACTTAAAAGAAGCGGCTGCTGTGGTGGCTCGATTGGATAGCCCGGTGGAGCGGGAAGTGTACAGCACCCGAGTGGCGGAGCTTGCCGGGCTTTCTTCGGCGGCTATGCAGGAGGAAGTGAAGCGGCTGAGGTCCAAGAGCCGCTGGAAACAGCGAAAGGTGGAAGAGCGCCGGGCGCTGTCCCCGGCACAGGCATCCCAGCCGGAGGACCGGAGCCTGCGCTATGATAATGTGCCGTCAGCCAAGGCGGAGGAGGGCGTCATTCGTCTGCTTCTGCTGGATGAAGATTTCTACGAACCGGCGCAAAGCCTGAAGCCGGAGGAGTTTTCTTCCCCAACTTGGGGAAAGATATTCTCTCTTCTGATGGAGCATTGGAAGCAGGGAACACCTTGTACCGGAGCTTCGCTTGCGGCGTACCTCACTCCGGAAGAAATGAGCCTTCTGGCACGGATTCGGGAAGTGCCGGAATCCGTTGGTCAGGGCAGGCAGGCAATGGCGGATTACATCCATGCAATCCAGCGTCAGCGCACGGCGGATAACGACGAAGCACTGATGAAGTTTAGATATAGTAAAAAGAGCAATGGAGGAACTTGAGTATGAGCGAAAAGAAAGAAACCGGAAAGTCCAAGAAGGAAGGTCTGCTGCGTTTTCCTGAGAGCTGTCCCCACAGCGAGCGGCTGAATGAGATTCTGGAGAAAGCCAAAAAGAAAAACAAGCTGACTTCCGCAGAGATGCTGGAGCTGGATGCTCTGGATCTGGATAATGAACAGTCCGATCTCTTTTATGACATTATCGCAAATCTGGGCATTGAGCTGGTGACCGACGAGGATCTGTCTGCCGTGGTGGAGCCCACCGACGATGTGATGGAGGATATTCCTGAGGAGGAAATCGTCGACCCCAATACCTTGGTGGATTCGTTCGGCATTGACGATCCTGTCCGTATGTACCTGAAGGAAATCGGTAAGGTGAACCTGCTGACTCCTGAGGAAGAGGTGCGTCTGGCTCAGGGCATCGCTGCCGGCAATGAAGCACGCGCACAGATGGATGAACTGGAAGAGTCCGGCGAGGAGATTCCTGAGGAAGTCCGTGTTGCACTGAAGAAAGCAATTGCTGAGGGCGAGCGCTGCAAGCAGCGTCTGGCGGAAGCAAACCTGCGTCTGGTCGTCTCCATTGCAAAGCGCTATGTGGGCCGTGGCATGCTGTTCCTGGATTTGATTCAGGAAGGTAATCTGGGCCTGATTAAGGCTGTTGAGAAGTTTGACTTCACCAAGGGCTATAAGTTCTCTACCTATGCCACTTGGTGGATCCGTCAGGCCATCACCCGTGCCATCGCCGATCAGGCTCGTACCATCCGTATTCCTGTCCATATGGTGGAAACCATCAATAAGGTTATCCGTGTCTCCCGTCAGCTGCTGCAGGAGCTGGGTCATGATCCTTCTCCCGAGGAAATTGCTAAGGAGATGAATATGCCCGAGGAGAAGGTGCGTGAGATCCTGAAGATCGCACAGGAGCCGGTCAGTCTGGAAACCCCCATCGGTGAGGAGGAAGATTCCCATCTGGGCGACTTCATCCCGGATGAGGACGCATCCGAGCCTTCTGAGGCCGCTTCCTTCACGCTGCTGAAGGAACAGCTGGTGGAGGTGCTGTCCACCCTGACTCCCCGTGAGGAGAAAGTGCTGAAGCTGCGCTTTGGCATTGAGGATGGTCGTACCCGCACGCTGGAAGAAGTGGGCAAGGAGTTCCATGTCACCCGTGAGCGTATCCGTCAGATTGAGGCAAAGGCTCTGCGCAAGCTGCGTCATCCCAGCCGTTCCAAGAAGCTGAAGGATTTCCTGAACTAAATCAAACATAAAACGCCGCCCCTCGGACAAGGGGCGGCGTTTACTTATTTGTTGTTCAGCTTGGTTAGATCATAAGGGGTGGTCTGATACACATAGTAGTTCAGCCAGTTGTTGTAGATGAGTTGGCCGGTAGAGCGCCATGTGACCAGAGGAGCCAGTGTGGGGTCATCATTGGGGAAGTAGTTCTCCGGCAGCGCAATGTCCAGCCCTTTTTCCTTGTCCCGCCAGTATTCCTTGGCGAGCGTGTCCGCATCGTATTCAGGGTGTCCGGTGATGAAGAAACGGCGGTTGTCCCGGCTCTTTACGATAAAAACACCGGCCTGAGGGGATACGCTCATGAGTTCCAGATCAGGGATTTTCAAGATGTCGGCCTCATTCAATTCCATGTTCCGAGAGTGGGGAGCGTAAAAGACGTCGTTCAGACCACGGAACAGGGGAGATTGCTTCTTGATCGCAGTGTGAGGATAGACACCGAACAACTTGGTGTCTCGAAGTACCTTAGGAACACCGTAGTGGTAATAAAGTCCGGCGTAAGCGCCCCAGCAGACATGCATGGTGGAGTGAACATGAGTGCTACTCCAGTCCATGATCTCGCACAGCTCGTCCCAGTAGTCCACATTCTCCCAGTCTACATATTCCAGCGGAGCACCGGTGATGATCATTCCGTCGTAGGTTTTATTGCGAATCTGATTAAATGTGGTGTAGAAGGTGTCCAGATGAGAAGGATCGGTGTGAGTGGATTGATAGCTGGAAGTTTTCAGTAATTCCACACGAATCTGAAGAGGGGTGTTGGAGAGCTTCCGCAGAAACTGGGTTTCCGTAATGATCTTAGTGGGCATCAAATTCAGAATCAGAAGATTCAGAGGACGAATATCCTGGTGTAATGCACGATACTCCGTCATAACAAAGATGTTCTCTTCTTCCAGAGTTGCTCTGGCGGGAAGAGAATCAGGAATACGAATAGGCATGCGGAGAACCTCCTTGTGAGAATGCGATATTGCTACATATTATATAGAACAACGGAGAGAAAAGCAAGAAGAGGGGAGAAGGGATGAAGGAAATAAAATAGGGGAAAAGGATAGGAAAGACTTGTAAAATGGAAAAGAATGGTGTATTATAAACTTCCAAACTTGTGGGATGTATTTATCACTTCGATGGAATTTCTGCGAGTGAAAAAACTTCTTGACAAGCAAGGAAGATTTTGCTATTATAGATAAGCTGTTTTCAACGGCAAGCACAAAAACGCAATTTCTT
>JAHHSJ010000019.1 GCA_020025295.1 Oscillospiraceae bacterium
TGGGGGTATAGCTCAGCTGGGAGAGCGCTTGAATGGCATTCAAGAGGTCAGCGGTTCGATCCCGCTTATCTCCACCAAGAAAGTTCCAAAATCTTCGGATTTTGGAACTTTTTCTTTTTTCTCAACCACAAAAGGCCTATTCCCAGACAAGTCGGGAATAGGCCTAACACTATTTAGTTTCATATTGGATATGTTCTGACCTAAGAGCATCTGTTCGATATTTTATGTTATAATTAGTTATCTCCAGAAGACATCCCTCTTTTTGAAAATAAAAACAAGACAAATCGTTCTTATGTGCAATTTTTCTTCTGAAATGAGAACAGATATTCAATTTTTTCTCTGAATGTTAATCTGTTAATGTTTCCATAACCCAGGAGCCATGCTTTTTATAAAATATAATCCTTCTAGAAAGACTTTCATCATCAACGTTCGAACTAGTGGAGACGTAAAAGTTCCCGTCACCGCCTTTTGTTACAGTTTTGTAGTAAATTGCTTTGTCATATACACATACAAGATAATATAATTTATTTTTTTCAAGAGGAACACCGCCGTAATCACTGTTTGTTTCATATTGCAGCGTTAAAATGTTGATACAATGCTGCATATAATCGCCGTATTGTCCCATACCTTTATTTAAACCGTCATAATAGTTTTCTTTCGGGTAATCTTCCAGCCAATCAAATTTATAATCATCATAATCATCTTCATCAATATAAAAGTAGTATTGATCGTGATAATTCGGTGTTTCATATCCCCATCCGATCGTTTGACCGGTAGCTACCCAATTCCCCGGATTAACTTCCTCCAATGCGAGATCGAGCACTTCTTCATATTCGTTTTGTCTTTCCTCTGTCAATCCGCATGCTGAAAAAATAACAGTGCAGAGTAAAGCTAAGATGATTGCAAAGATGGCTGTTCGGCAGTTCTTTTTCTTTGGCATATTTTACACCTCCATAGATTAAATTTGACTGACTTAAGTTTGATCCCATAGGGCACTCAGGACACTGACAGAAAATCGTTCATAAATATAAGCATATTATATTATATGGTTGTTATTTTTTCTACTATTTATATTAGACATAAAAACAATAAGTCAGGACCACCAGCTAAGCTGGCAGTCCTGACTTCTAAGAAGTTTAGCCTCCTTGCAAAAGCATTGCTGCACCAGAATAATAATCCCTCTTTTCGTAGTTATTCGTACAAATACATGGCAGACAAGGCTGCTGCGCACATTTCAATCCCAAGAGCGGTGCTGTCCAGAATGACATCATAATTACTGAGATCATTCCATTTTCTTCTAGTGCAGAAGGAGTAGTAATTTGCGCGGCGGCGGTTCATTTTGCGACAGACGGCAGTAACCTCTTTTTCCGGTACGCCGTAATCTCGTATTGCCCGTTTGACTTTCTCTTCCTCGGTGGCTCGGATGAATACCCGAAGCACGCCTTCTGTTCCTTTTAACGCCTTGGCAGCGCAGTGCCCCAAGAAAATGCAAGGCTGCTGCTCCGCCAGAGTACGGATGACCCGAGTTTCGGCCACGTAGAGCTTGGCCTCCGGCGAGAGTAAATCCGGATCGCCGGTCTGAGATTGGGCCATGACAAACATGGAATACAGAAAACTCCCGGATATACTTTCCTCGTAATCTTCCAATGTTTTGACGGATACATTCTGCTCTTTCGCTACGGATTCCAAAATTTCATGACCATAACAGGGAATGCCGCATTTTTTAGATACTTCTGCGGCAATCTTTGTGCCGCCGCTTCCAAATTCCCGTTCAATGGCGATATATCGTAGTTTCATCTGGCATCCCCCTTACACTGCTTGGTCAAACTGGCTGTTGTAGAGATCACAGTAGAAGCCATGCTGCGCCATCAGCTCATCGTGGCTGCCGCTTTCAATTACATCTCCGTCCTTCATCACAAGGATCAAATCTGCGTTTTTAATGGTGGACAGGCGATGGGCAATGACAAAGCTGGTTCGTCCCTCGGTGAGGGCGTCCATCGCTTTCTGAATCACAATTTCCGTGCGGGTATCCACCGAGGAGGTCGCTTCGTCCAAAATAAGCATGGGGCTGTTTTGCAGCATTGCACGGGCAATGGTCAGTAGCTGTTTCTGACCGGCGGAGATGGTGGTGCTGTCCGAAAGTTCCGTGTCAAATCCGTCGGGCAGGGAATGGATAAAATGGGACAGTCCGCAGGCTTTGCAAACCCGCTCCAAATCATCATCGGAGATGCCTTCCATGTTGTAAACCAGATTCTCCCGAACCGTTCCTTCAAAGAGCCAAGTGTCCTGCAAAACCATGCTGAAGAGGTTGTGGATGTTCTCTCGTTTCAGCTGCGTAGTAGGTACGCCGTCAATGGAAATCGAGCCGCTGTTGAGTTCGAAAAACCGCATCAGCAGGTTAACCATTGTGGTTTTACCGGCTCCGGTGGGGCCAACAATGGCGACCTTCTGGCCGGGATGAATTTGAGCGGTAAAATCCTTGATAATGACCTTGTCCGGTGATTCAGGGTAGCTGAAATGGACATGATCGAATTGGACAGAACCGGAAGCAGTGGGAAGTACAGCGGTTTTGTCTGTTTCGTCGGACAGTTTGTCGGTTTCCAGTAGTTTGAAAATGCGGTTTGCAGATGCAGCAGCTGCCTGCAAATTCGTCATACCCTGAGCAATTTGGGTCAGAGGAGCCGTAAACAGACGCACATACAGGATGAAGGAAATGATCACGCCGAAGGGAATGGTGCCGTTCATCGTTAAAATAGCGCCGACTACGCACACGACTGCATAGCCGATGTTGCCCATAACTGTCATCATGGGCTGCATGACGCCGGAGAGGAACTGGGATTTCCAGTTGGAGTCGTATACGGCCTGATTCAACTCCTTGAAACGGCGATTTACTTTTTCGCCGGCACGGGAAATGCGCAGCACCTCATGTCCGGAGTACATTTCTTCCACATAACCGTTCAGATTGCCGATGTTTTCCTGCTGAGCGATAAAATATTTCTGAGACCGGCCCATCACCTGCATCAGGAGAGCCATGCCGAAGAAGGTGACAGCAAGCACACAAACAGCAAGCCGCCATTCCGTGACAAACATCATCACAAGACACCCAAAGAACTGGGCGCCGGCAGTGATTATATTCGGCATACTGTTGGAAAGTCCCTGCTGAAGAGTTTGTACATCGTTGGTAATTCGGCTGAGCACATCGCCCTGAGAGGTGCGGTTGAAATAGCTCATGGGCACGCGGTTGATCTTCTGAATCAGATCGCCCCGCATGCGCTTGGAGGTGTCCAGCGTGATGGTCGCCATGATAAAGTGCTGGGTAAATGTGAACATGGCGCTTGCAGCATAAATGACAATCAGGAAGATACCCGTTTTGCAGATGGCGTTCAAATCCATGTTGCCGTATAGTCCCTCTTGCATCCGGTTCGTGATCTCACCGATTTGACTGGGGCCAATAATGGTCAAAACCGCTCCGCAGACGGCAAGAACCATGGCAAACAGGATCATCGGGATTTTGGATTTCATGTAGCCGAAGGCTTTGCCGAGTGAGGCAAATACATTCTTTTTCTTCACGGGTATCACTTCCTTTCGTCTGCCAGTTCTGCACTGGAAAGCTGAGACATGGCGATTTCACGATAGACCGGGCAGTTCTGCATCAGCTCGTCGTGGGTGCCGTCGCCAACGATCCGGCCTTCATCCAGAACAAGAATCTGGTCTGCGTGGCGAATAGTGCTGATGCGCTGAGCCACAATAACTTTGGTCGTGCCGGAAAGCTCCTTCATAAGTCCGGCACGGAGAGCTGCGTCGGTGCGGTAATCCAGTGCGGAGAAGGAGTCGTCAAATACCAGAATCTCCGGCTTTCTGGCGAGAGCTCGTGCGATGGAAAGCCGCTGCTTCTGCCCACCGGACACATTTCTGCCGCCCTGGGAAATTCTATGGTCCAAACCGCACTCCATTTTGCCGACAAATTCAGAGGCCTGTGCCAGTGCAATGGCCCGCTCCACCGCTTCGGTTGTGGTTTCGTTTTGGCTTTCACCGAAGGCAACATTCTCTTTAATGGTACCGGAGAACAAAACCGCTTTTTGTGTCACATAACCGAGCTTGTTGTAAAGGGCGTCAAAGGTGTATTCCTTGATGTTGATGCCGTCGATAAGGACTTCGCCTTGTGTGGCATCGTAAAAACGGGCAATCAGGCCAACTAAAGTGGATTTGCCGCTTCCGGTGGCGCCGATAATCGCCAGCGTTTCTCCCTTGTTTACCTTGAAGCTGACATCAATCAGGTCATCGTCGGCAGCTTCGGGGTAACGGAAGGAAACATGGTTGAATTCGACTGTGCCGACCTCGGTGCCGTGTTCCTTTGTGCCTTCTAAAATAGCAGGTTTCGTTTCCAGAACCTGATTGATGCGTTCAGCAGAAACTTCGGCTGGAGGCAGAAGCATAAAAATCATGACCAACATCATAAAGGACATGACCACATAGGTGGCATAGGTGCTGAATACCATGATGTTGCTGAACATGGTCAGCCGTCCGGCAGGATCGCCGGTGGGCAGACCGCTCAGCAAAGCTGCGCCGACCCAGAAAATCGTGAGTGACAACCCGTTCATGCCCAGCCCCATCATTGGCTGCAATGCAGCGAAAGTGCGCTGGTTTTTTAGCTGGGTGGTCTTCATTTTGGTGTTGACTTTGTCAAATTTCTGGTTTTGATACTCTTCTGCGTTGAATGCGTGCACTACATTGATTCCGGTCAGATTTTCACGGGCAATCCGGTTCAGCTGATCCGTCAGTCGCTGAACAATGCGAAAACGGGGCAGTACCGAGGCTACAATCAGGGTGACGGATACACAGATGATAACCACAAATCCGGCGGTAATGAGGGACAGCTCCCAACTCTTGCCCAGAATCTTCAAAATGGCCCATACCGCCATGACCGGCGACTTGATCAGCGCTTGCAGTCCCATAGCAATGACCATCTGAATCTGGGTGATGTCGTTGGTGGTTCGGGTAATCAGGCTGGGGACCGAGAAGCCCAGCATTTCCTGCTGCCCAAGACCAGACACATGGGTGAACAGATCTTCACGCAGTCCGAAGGTAAATCCGGAGGCAGCCTTGGCAGCCAGATAACCACAGGCAATGCAGAGTACGGCGCTGGATAGCGTACACAGCAGCATTTTGCCTCCGGTCAACCATACCTCGCTTAGTGCGCTGCCGGGAGTTTGAATCAAAACCGTCAAAGCGCTCATGTAGTCCGGCAATTTTAAGTCAAAATAAATCTGTCCCAGAAGCAGGACAGAGCACAGCACACACATGATAAGTTCTCTGGACCGCATCCGTTTGAGAAGTTTTCGCATTTGTCATCCCTCCGATTTCTTGCGCTGAAGTCGATCTGCATTGGCTTCCACCACTTGGAAGCAGTGCTTGAAGTTTTCCATCTCTTCGTCTGTCAGACCGTCGACCAGAGCAGGGAAGAAGTGCTGATGCAGCGCCCGACCCTGCTCGAGAATCGGTTGTGCCTGCTCCGTGCAGATCAGCCGCACCTTGCGTCGATCACCGACTACGCTTTGGCGCTGCAAGTAGCCGCTGTTGACTAATTTTTCTACATGAATGGAAATCACATTGGCACGGATGTTCTTCGTATCGCTGATTTCCTTGGCTGTAAATCGATCCGGATGCTCGGATAAAAACATCAGAATATCAAAGGCGGTTTTTGAAATGCTGAATTCGTCCAAAATGGGCTGACATAGGGATGCGTACGCAGCCTCAATTTTGGCGTTAAAGGAAAGTAAAGTTGAAATGGTCATACTTCCATCGTTCCTCGTTTCTCTATTTATAGATAGTCTAATTTTGAACAATTCATTATTATACGCTCTTTTGGAGAATGTTTACAAACCATCTGTTGCTTTTTTGTGAATAATTTATGTATCGGGGATGAAAAATAAAAACCCGTGCAATCAGAAAATCCGATTGCACGGGTCTATTTCTATGACCTTATTTGGGGGGATTCCGCTTTTTCAGTGCTGATCTGATGAGGCGGATGCGGGCAACCGTCTTAATGAAATAGGAAAAAATTACGGAGGCGCCCACAATGCCGCAGGAAATGCCCAAGGTGACCGAAGCGGTGGTCACGGCAAAATGCTCGAATAGCTCCATTTCTCCGGCCATCAGTGCCTGCATGGTGTAGTAGAGAAAGCTGCCGGGAAGCAGAGGCAGAATTCCGGGGACGAGGAACACCGTGACCGGAGCCTTTTGGGTTCGGGCCATAATTTCGCTCCATGTGTAAACTGCCATGGTGGCAAAGAGATTCGGCAAAAAGACACTTTGAGTCAGGGTGTATCCGGGCAGGAACAGCATCCAGCAGAGAAAACCGCCCAAGGTTGCCACCGCAAGGTGCTTGACTCGAATGTGGGCAATCAGGGCAAAGCCCAGAGAACCAATTGCACCCGTAATCATTTGAATGATCGCAACGGTCATACCAGAACACCTCCAAATGCGAGAATGGCGATACCAAAGCCGGCGGTAATGGCCACAGCCAGCATCAGGGCTTCAATCAAGCGATAAAGTCCGGTGATAATGTCCCGGTAGAACAGCTCTCGTACACCGTTTACAATGTTCAGTCCGGGAATGAAAATCATTACATCGCCGATCATGATTTTGTCCGGGTGCATTCCAAGCCCCATCCGGACCAGCAGGATCGCCAGACAGCCGGAGAGAAAGCAGGCGAAAAAGGTGTAGAACAGCTTGTTCTGGCTGGCCTGAATAAAGTGGTTCAGCAGGAGGTTCAACGCAAAGACAACGATGGAAATGAGAGCGGAAGCAATGCCGTCCATGATGGAACCACCGAAGAACAGGGTGAAGCCAAATGTCATGGTGAGGTATCCCACAAGTTCCATCCATGCGGGATAAACAAATTTCTTTTCCTCGTTGATCCAGTAGCCAATGGTCTGCACATCCGGATGCTCGGCACAGATTTTTCGGGCCAGATCATTCAGCCGCTCCAACTTGCCCAGATCCGTGCCGGTCATCATGACCCGGGAAGCCTGAGTGTAGTGGTGCCCGTTGGGGGCCTTAATCGAAATTTCCACCATAGCGTTAATGGCGTTGGCACAGCGCAGCTCAAACCCGTACGCACTGGTCATGTATTCGGCGGTGCTTTCTACACGACGGGCTTCTGCACCACATTCGACCATTTTTTTGCATATATCCAGCATATACTCCACAAAGAGCTCAATTTCATCATCCCGCATAGCAATCACTCCATTTCTGCGCAGAAATCAATTTTACAGGAATTATATCTCACCATGATTTGTCTTTCAATACATCTTAGGTTCTTTTTTTGCTATCTGTACCATACGCTTGCATGAAAGGGGGGCGCAGATTATGAAGCACCCGGTACAACATAATTATACTAAACGATCCGCAGCAAAGGATCAGGGGACCGACATTCAAAAGCTGGAACGCAGGCTCCAAGTGCTGTTTCGGCAGGTGATTGCCTCGGCACTGATTTTTCTGCTGATTTATGTGGGCGGCGGCTTCATTCCGGAGCAGGTGTTTCATCTGTTTTCGTCCGTCAATCAGATTATATCTTCAGATGATCCGCTTTTGACCTCGACGGAAGCCATGGGACAGGCCGTAGAAGAAGGGAAGTCCTGGCAGACTGCGGTTCAGGATTGGTGTGTGGAGACCTTCCTGCCCCAAACCGGAACGGATCATGGTTCGGTGGAGGACTATCTGATCCATTGCGGGGAATATCACGCAAACCTGATTCCGAAGGGGCCTTATCATCCTGCTACCCATCCAATTTCACGGGCAAATGATTCGAAATAAATTTTGTATTCGTCCCAGCTTCTTTTTGGTCATCAGCTTTGCTGCCTACTTTGGAAACCCGGTGGTGCTGTGCTGGTTTTTGCTTGCAGCAGCACTGCACGAAGGCGGTCATTTTCTGGCGGCAGCCAGCATGGGACTTCCGATTCGGCGGCTGACACTGGATTTTTCCGGCGGGAATTTGGAGTTTTGTCGGAAAACAACCTCCTATATGCAGGACCTTCTCTTGTGTCTGTCCGGCCCGGCGGTCAATTTTCTGTTCGTCACCCTCAGTGTACTGTGTCATTGGAATCCGCTGTTTCTGGCGGCACATTTGCTCTTGGGCGCCTTTAATCTCTTGCCGGTGTTGCCTTTGGATGGGGGCAGAGCGGTATATTCCTTCCTGTCCGGACTCTGGGACCCGTTTTTATCCTGCCGGGTGATGAAGGTGCTGTCTGTCGCAACGGCAGCGGTTCTGTCTGCGGTGGGAGCCTTGCTTGCCTTTCGGCCGGGCGGAAATCCGAATTTGCTGATTCTCGGCAGTTGGCTGCTATTCAGTGCGCTGCACTCTTGTAATTTGCGCCATTTTTCGGTAAAATGAGAAAATACCGAATTGCGAATTACTGGAGGTTTACTATGGACCCTCGTCTGAAACGAATTTTGCCCCGGGTGCAGAAACCCGCACGATACACCGGCGGCGAATATAACGAAGTGCAGAAGAACAAGGATGAAGTCGATCTTCGCTTTGTGCTTTGCTTCCCGGATAACTATGAGATTGGTATGTCCAATCTGGGTGTTCGGATTCTGTACGGCGTGATGAATGAGATGCCCGGCGTCTGGTGTGAGCGGTGCTTTGCTCCTTGGCCGGATATGGAGCAGGAACTGCGGAATGCCAATATTCCGCTTTACGCACTGGAAAGCGGCGACAGCCTGCGTGATTTTGACTTTGTTGGAATGTCCATCGGATATGAGATGGCCTATACCAATGTGCTGAATATGCTGGATATGGCCGGAATCCCTGTTCGTGCCGCCGATCGTGACGATTCTATGCCAATCATCCTGGCCGGCGGAACCTGCATGCTGGCCGGTGAACCTCTGGCCGACTTTGTCGACATCTTCTCTCTGGGTGAGGGCGAAGATGTGACGGTGGAGATGCTGGAGCTGTACCGTGAGGGCAAGAAGAAGGGCTGGAGCAAGCGGGAGTATCTCCGCCATGCGGCCCAGATTCCCGGTCTCTATGTGCCGTCTCTTTACCATGTGACCTACCATTCCGATGGTACTGTGAAAGCCATCACGCCGGAAGAGGGTGTGCCCAGCACCATCACCAAGCGCATCATCGAGGATATGGACAGCGCCTACTATCCGGTGAAAACGATTATTCCTTCTACGGAGATCGTCCATGACCGTGTTATGCTGGAGCTGTTCCGTGGCTGCATCCGTGGCTGCCGGTTCTGCCAGGCCGGTTTCTGCTATCGTCCGGTCCGCCCCAAGAGCAAGGATGTGCTCATTCAGCAGGGCATCGAATCCTGTAAGGAGTCCGGTTATCAGGAAATGACCCTGTCCTCGCTGTCCTCCAGTGATTACCGTCAGCTGGAGGGCCTGTGTGACGGCTTGCTGGATTATTGCGAAGAGCGGAATATTAACCTGAACCTGCCCTCTCTGCGTGCAGACGGCTTTTCTATGTCGATCATGCAGAAGCTGCAGCGTGCCCGTAAGAGCAGCATTACCTTTGCTCCCGAAGCCGGCACTCAGCGCCTGAGAGATGCCATCAATAAGAATGTCACCGAAGAGGATCTGCTGACTTCCTGCCGCACGGTGTTTGAGGGCGGCTGCAATGCGGTCAAGCTCTACTTTATGCTGGGCCTGCCCACGGAAACCGACGAAGATGTGGTCGGTATTGCCGAGCTTGCCAATAAGGTGTACCACACTTGGAAGCAGTACGCCACCAATCGTGCCCGTGGAATCCGAATCACGGTTTCCACCAGCTTCTTTGTGCCCAAGCCCTTCACCCCCTTCCAGTGGGAGCCTCAGATTACCATGGAGGAATATCAGCGTCGTGTGAATCTGCTGCGCAGCGCCATCACGAATAAGTCTATCAATTATAACTGGCATGACCCGGATACCTCTTATCTGGAAGCTGTTTTTGCCCGTGGTGACCGTCGTCTGGGCGCAGTCATCGAGGAAGCTTGGAGAAACGGAGCCAAATTCGACTCTTGGAGCGAGTATTTTAATCTGGACCGCTGGATGAAGGCGTTTGAAACCTGTGGACTGGACCCGAATTTCTATGCTCTGCGGGAGCGCACGAAGGACGAGGTACTGCCTTGGAGCCATATTTCTGTGGGCGTGCGTCCTCAGTTCTTCTGGAGAGAGAGGGAGCAGGCCTATAAGAGTGTGATTACGCCGGACTGCCGTACCCAGTGCATGGGCTGCGGTGCGGACAAGCTGCTCAATTGCAGCCGCTGTGATCCGGCCCGTACCAAGCGAGAAGAAGAAAGGGGAGAGGGTTAATTATGGCACATATGCATAAACACCGTCTGCTCTTTGCCAAGACAGACCGCGCCTGTTATATTTCCCATCTGGATTTGATGCGGACCTTCCCCAGAGCCTTTCTCCGTGCCGGACTTCATGTGAAGCAGACGGAAGGCTTTAACCAGCATTCCTTTGTTTCCATTGCGCTGCCGCTGTCGCTGGGCTATTCCAGCCGCTGTGAGATTTTGGAGTTCGAGCTGCTGGACGATATGCCCCTAGCCGAGGTGCCGGAGCGCATGAACAAGGTGCTGCCGGAGGGGATCGAGGTGCTGGAGTGCTATGAGGCGGAAAATCCCTGCCGCAACATTCGTTATCTGCAGTGGGAATGCCGGCTCAGCTTTGACCGGGGCATCCCGGAGGGGGCTGCGGATGCCTTGCTGAACCTGTATCGAGTGGATTCTCTGGTGATCCAGAAGCCTTCGAAAAAAGCAAAGAAAGGCTATACTGAACTGGATTTGATTCCTCTGATCCACTCGCTGGAGGCAGAAACCGATGGAAATGAGCTTGTGGTTCATGCGGTTTTGGCTGCTCAGAACCCCGGCCTGAATCCCGATTTGCTGATTTCCACCGCAGTGGCTCAGTGTCCTGATTTTAAGCCTGATTTTGCTGCCTATGAACGCAGAGAAGTGCTGGACGAAAATTTTGAAATTTTCCGCTAAAGCCCTTGCTTTTTGTAAAATTGCATGGTAAAATATCACGGTTAATAAAGGGTGTTCCTCTGCGCTTTTTTAGATTATGACGCACGAACGCCTATAAAACAGGAGGAATACTCATATGAGCAATCTGATCGATGTGTTGAATGCACAGAACATCAAGAGCGAGCGTCCCGAGATCGAAGTTGGTAGCACCGTCCGTGTGCACATCAAGATCAAGGAAGGCTCCAAGGAGCGTATCCAGATCTTCGAGGGTACTGTCATTGCTATGAAGCATGGCGGTGTCGGCGAGACCTTCACTGTCCGTCGTGTTTCCTACGGCGTTGGCGTGGAGAAGGTTTTCCCCGTCAACTCCCCCAATGTGGTTAAGGTTGAGACCGTCCGTCGTGGCCAGGTCCGCCGTGCCAAGCTGTACTATCTCCGCGATCGCGTGGGTAAGGCAGCTAAGGTCAAGGAGAAGCTGTAATTCTCAATGCAAAAATGGGAGCGGGAAACCGCTCCTTTTTGCGTATTCAGAGCTAATTTTCAAACGAAATTTATAGATAAGCAGGTGACATGAGATGCATGTGCAGTGGTACCCCGGCCATATGGCCAAAACCCGCAGAATGATCGCAGAAAACTTAAAGATGGTGGATGTGGTCGCAGAAATCGTGGACGCCCGTATTCCCATCTCCAGCCGTAATCCGGACTTGGATGAACTTCTGGGGAACAAGCCCCGCCTCATCATCCTGAACCGTGCCGATCAGGCCGATCCGGAAGGCAATAAGGCTTGGACGGAGTACTTCCGTGGCAAGGGTTGGTCGGTGATTGAAACCAACGCAAACTCCGGCAAAGGCGTGAACCAGTTCTCTCCCGTTGTCCGTGGCCTGCTCAAGGAGCAGATCGAATCTTGGGCCGCCAAGGGGCAAGTCGGTCGAAAGGTGAGAGCCATGGTGGTCGGCGTTCCGAATGTGGGCAAATCTACCTTTATCAATAAGGTAGCTCGCCGCAAATCCGCCATCGCCCAGAACCGCCCCGGTGTGACCCGTGGTAAGCAGTGGGTCACCGTGGACAGCGGCATGGAGCTGCTGGACACTCCGGGCATCCTCTGGCCTAAATTTGAAGATCAGTCCATTGGCATGAATCTGGCCTATACCGGCGCAGTCAAGGACGATATTATGGATGTCGAAGAGCTGGCCTGCAACCTGATGGCTCTGCTGGCGGCTCGTTATCCCGAAGCCATCACCACTCGCTATAAAATTGAGATTCCTGAGGGCGCTCAGGGCTGGGAACTGGTGGAGGCTGCCGCTCGTAAGCGTGGATTCCTGATTTCCGGCGGCGATGTGAACTTCGAGCGCATGAGCCGTGTCCTGCTGGAAGAGTACCGCTCCTGCGTTCTGGGTCGGTTCACCTTGGAATATCCTGAGGAAGTGAAGTAACATGGTCAACGAATTTCTCGCACTGGAGCATGAAGCGCATCAGCAGGGCTATGCTGTCGTGTGCGGCTGCGACGAGGCCGGCGCCGGCCCCTTAGCCGGAGCCGTCTACGCCGCAGCGGTTATCATGCCGGAGGAATATGATCTTCCGTACCTGACGGATTCCAAAAAAGTCACCCCGAAGCGTCGTGAGGTGCTGTTTGACCAGATCAAGGAGCAGGCCGTCGCATGGGCCATTGCCTCGGTAGATGAGAAGGAAATCGACGAGATCAATATTCTCAACGCCCGGATGAAGGCCATGGACCTTGCCATTCATCAGCTTTCTCCTGTGCCGGACTTTGCCCTGATTGACGGCAATCGCAACAAGGGAATCTCCATTCCCAATCGCATGGTGGTCAAAGGGGATAGCCTTTCGGCGTCGATCTCCGCCGCATCCATTCTGGCTAAGGTCGCCCGTGACCGGTATATGCTGGACATGGCGGCGAAGTATCCGGAATATAAATTTGAACAGCACAAGGGCTATGGCACAAAGCTGCATTATGAAATGCTGCGCAAATACGGTCCGTGTCCCATCCATCGGCTGACCTTTCTGAAGAATCTATGAGCAGTAATACAACCTTGGTTGGAAAATGGGGCGAAGCGCAGGTAGGGAAGTGGCTGACCAAGCACGGCTACCGACTGCTTGCCGCCGGTTTTCGCTGTCGCATGGGGGAAATTGACCTGATTGCCCAAAAGGGCGATGTGCTGGCATTTGTGGAAGTCAAGCTTCGCAAGAATGACCATTTTTCTGCGGCCATGGAGCAGGTGACCCTGCCCAAACAGCGCCGCATCCGCATTACGGCCGAATACTTTCTTTCTCAGCATCCGGGGTACGCCTCCTGCCAGTGCCGCTTTGATGTGGCCGAAGTGTATGCGCCGGATGGAATAGAAACCAAGCGTCCGAAGCTGAACTATATCGAGCAGGCTTTTTGGTGAGGTGTGGTATGTCGATTCCTTATTTTGACGCACATTGTGATACCATCAGTCGCATTGTCCGCAAAGACGGACGGCATCTGAATAAAAATACCGACCAGTGGAATCTGGATCGTCTTTCCGGCTGTGCCCCGGCGGCTCAGTTTTTTGCTCTTTATTATGATACTGCCCAACTTGGATTCGAGGAGAGCGTTGCCGCACAGTTTGCCGCGTTCCGTCAGGAGTGCGCCCGCTATGCAGACCGTGTTGCGCATTGCCGCAGCGGAGCGGAGATTGAAAAAGCTGCGGAAGAACACAAACTGGCGGCGCTTCTTTCTGTGGAAGGAGCCGAGCTGCTTTGCTGTGATTTGACGAAGCTGGAATGGGCCTATCAGCAAGGTGTCCGGGCGGTGAATCTCACATGGAATCACGCAAATCTGCTCTCCGGTAGTCATACAGACGAACCGGAGCGAGGACTCAGCGAGCAGGGAATTCGGTTTGTGGAGCGGATGAATCAGCTTGGCATGATCGTGGATGTATCCCATCTGTCTGATCCCGGATTCTGGGATGTCATCGAGCATTCCACGCAGCCCATCATGGCAAGCCATTCCAATTCCCGAACTGAGTTTTTCCATACAAGAAACTTGACCGACAGACAATTTAATGCGATAATTGAGCATCGAGGTATTGTCGGACTAAACTGTTACAGTGCTTTTCTTGGCACAGAGCCTGTCACTATGGACACGCTGCGCCGCCATCTGGACCATTTTCTGGACTTGGGCGGAGCAAAGACCGTGGCTTTGGGAGGCGATTGGGATGGTTGCTCCGATCTTCCGGAGGGTTTTAATGGGGCGTGGAGCTGGATCGACTTTTACGAGTATCTGCTCAAGCACAACTATCCCGAAAATTTGCTCCGGGACCTCTACTTCAATAATCTGATGAGGATGGTGAGTGAGGTATGTACTACCTGAGTACCAGAAATAAACAACTTCAGTTTACCCCTGCCCAAGCCATTGCACAGGGTCTTTCCAGAGAGGGCGGCCTGTTCGTTCCTCAGCAGATTCCCACGCTGCCGGAAGGTGCGCTGGAGGAACTGAAGGATCTCAATTATCAGCAGCGTGCCGCCTATGTGATGGGGGTTTATTTGGACGGCTTCTCTCAGGAGGAACTGCTTTCCTATGCGGAAAAAGCATACAGCGACGATAAATTCGACGCCCCTGAAGTTGCTCCCGTCCGCAAGCTGGATGAGAACACCTATTGTCTGGAGCTTTGGCACGGTCCTACCTGTGCTTTTAAGGATATGGCGCTGCAGATGCTGCCTCATCTGCTCTCCGCATCTCTGAAAAAGAATGAGGAAACCCGCACTGCCTGTATTTTGGTGGCAACCTCCGGTGATACCGGCAAGGGCGCACTGGAAGGCTTTAAGGATGTGGATCAGACCCGGATCATGGTGTTCTATCCCAAGGATGGTGTTTCTGAGATTCAGGAGCTGCAGATGCGCACGCAGGAAGGCAGCAATGTGGGCGTCTGTTCCGTTGTGGGCAACTTTGACGATGCTCAGACCGGCGTTAAGCGACTGTTTTCCGATGAACAGCTGCGGGAAACGCTGAATGAGAGAGGCTATTTCTTCTCTTCTGCTAATTCCATCAACTGGGGTCGTGTCCTGCCGCAGATTGTTTATTATATTTCCGCCTATGTGGATCTGGTGAAGCAGGGTGCGGTTTCCATGGGTGATGCGGTCAATATCTGCGTCCCTACGGGAAATTTCGGCAATATTCTTGCTGCATACTATGCTAAGCTGATGGGGCTTCCTATTGGCAAGCTGATTTGTGCCTCCAACAGCAATAATGTGCTGACTCAGTTCCTGACTACCGGCATCTATGACCGGAATCGTCCCTTCTACAATACGGTTTCTCCCTCTATGGACATCCTCATTTCCAGTAATCTGGAGCGGCTGTTGTACGCTATGTCCGGGGAAGATGCGGAGTTGGTGTCGGATTACATGAATCAGCTGAATACCGTCGGCCGCTATGAAGTGAATGATGAACTGAAAGAGAAAATTTCTGCCTGCTTTGCTGCCGGTTATACGGACGAAGCACAGACCAAGGATACGATCCGTGCGCATTGGGAAAAGCATGGTTATCTGATGGATACCCATACTGCCGTCGGTGTCCATGTGCGTGAGCAGTATCGAGCCGCCACTGGCGATTCTACGGTCACCATCGTTGCCTCTACGGCAAGTCCGTTTAAATTCTGTGATACCGTGTTGGAATCCATCGGTGAAACCGATCTGCCTGCTGGAATCGCTCTGTTGGATCGCCTGAGTGAGGTCACCCATGTACCTACTCCTGCACCGCTGGAAAAGCTGAAGAACAAGCGTCCTCGTTTTGACCTGTGTGTCGAAAAAGAGCAGCTTTCCGATGTGGTTCTGGACTTCTTGAACTGATATGGCGCTGTATGTATTGGGAGATCCGCACCTGTCGTTTCGCTCCAAAAAATCCATGGATGTGTTTGGAGGGAAGTGGACGGGTTATGTGGACAAGCTCCGAGAGGGGCTTTCCGTCTTGAAGGACGAAGACACTTTGGTGTTGGCCGGTGACATTTCGTGGGGCATGAGTCTGGAGGAATCGACGGAAGATTTTGCATTCATCGACTCATTTCCCGGACGAAAGATCATCTTAAAAGGAAACCATGACTATTGGTGGACGACGGGCAATAAAACCTATCAGTTCTGGGCAGAACATGGCTTCACCACCTTGAACCTGCTTCACAATAACTGCTATGAATATGGCGAATATGCCATTTGCGGTACCCGGGGCTGGTTTATTGACGAGGATAAGCAGGGACACAACCAAAAAGTGTTCCATCGGGAGCTGATGCGGCTGGAAGCGTCGCTGAAAGCGGCAGGGGAGAAGCAGAAATTGGCCTTTCTCCATTATCCGCCCCTGTATCGTGGGTATCACTGCGATGAAATCATTGCACTGCTGGAAAAATATCAGGTCAAAGCCTGCTATTACGGGCACCTGCACAGCGAAAGCCACCGCCTTGCCATCGAAGGATTGCATGGTTCCGTAGAATACCATCTGGTTTCCGGTGACTATCTGGGTTTTCATCCGTTAAAAATTTGTGAAAACTAAAAAAAAGACTGGCATTTTCTGCACTATTCTGCTAGAATAGGCATGATATTGTGTGACCAACGCATATTTTGCCCTTCGGGGCATATAGGAGGAAGAAACCAATGAATCTGAAGAATGTGGAAAAGAAAGAAAAGAACACCGCAGTTCTGACCATCGAAGTTGGCGCCGAGGAGTTTGACGCTGCTGTCGAGAAGGTCTACCGCAAGAATAAAAGCGTTATCGCTCTGCCCGGCTTCCGCAAGGGCAAGGCTCCCCGCAAGCTGGTGGAGCAGATGTATGGTGCCGATGTGTTCTATGAGGACGCAATCAATGACCTGTATCCTGTCGCTCTGACCGACGCCGTCAAGGAGTCCGGTCTGGACATGGTCGGCTATCCCTCTGTCGAGGTGAAGGAGCTGAGCAAGGACGGTTTCGTCTTTGAGGCTACCATCGCTGTCCGTCCTGTGCCCGTGCTGGGTCAGTACAAGGGTGTCGAGGCCCCCAAGGCTGAGGTCGTCATCACTCCCGAGGATGTCGAGGCTGAGCTGAAGCCCTTCATCACCCGTGCTACCCGTCAAGTCGCTGTCGAGCGTGCCGCTCAGAACGGTGACACTGTTGTCATCGACTTCGAGGGCTTCAAGGACGGCGTCGCTTTCGAGGGCGGCAAGGGCGAGCAGTTCCCCTTGGAGCTGGGTTCTGGTTCCTTCATCCCCGGTTTCGAGGATCAGCTGGTTGGCGTGTCCGCCGGCGAGGAGAAGGAAGTCAATGTGACCTTCCCTGAGGATTACGGAGCTGAGGAGCTGGCCGGTGCTGCTGCAACCTTCAAGGTTACCGTGCACGAGGTCAAGGAAGCTCAGGTTCCCGAGATCGACGACGAGTTCGCTAAGGATGTGTCCGAGTTCGATACTCTGGATGAGTTCAAGGCCGATCTGGAGAAGAAGCTGCGTGAGCGCTGCGAGGAGAACGCCAACCGTGAGTTCGAGGGCGCTATCCTGACCAAGCTGATTGAGACCACCGAGATGGAGGTCCCCGATGCTATGGTCGAGTTCGAGGCTGACCGTGTGGTCGAGGATTACGAGCAGCGCATGAAGGGCGCCGGCATCACTCTGGATCAGTATCTGCAGATGATGGGCTCCAACCGTGCCGAGTTCCGTGAGAATGCCAAGGTCGGCGCTCTGCGTCAGATTCAGGGCGACCTGATCTTCACCGCCGTTGCCGACGCTGAGAAGATCGAGCCCACTGCTGAGGAGATCGAGGCTGAGTACCAGAAGCTGTGCGATCAGTACAGCATGGAGATGGATGTGGTCAAGGCTGCTGTGCCTGAGACCGAAATCGTCCGTCAGCTGCGTCTGGTTGCCGCCACTAAGGTGGTCTATGACTCCGCTGTCGCTGTTGCTCCCGCCGCAGATGCCGAGTAATTAAATGTTTCCGCAGGTATATCCTTCCATCCGGAAGGATATACTTTTAGCGGTCCCTTTCCAAATAATCCCGGACCGCATTGTAAAAGGAGTAATAAAATGAGCTTAGTTCCTTATGTTGTTCAGCAAACCAGCCGTGGTGAGCGGTCTTATGACATCTTTTCCCGCCTGCTGGATGATCGAATCATCTTTCTCGGCGAGGAAGTGAATGATACCACTGCCAGCCTTGTTGTTGCTCAGTTGCTTTATCTGGAAGCTCAGGACCCTGACAAGGATATTCAGCTTTATATCAATAGCCCCGGCGGCTCTGTCACGGCCGGCATGGCCATTTACGATACGATGCGTTACATCAAGTGCGATGTTTCCACCATCTGCATCGGTATGGCAGCCAGCATGGGTGCGTTCCTGCTTTCTGCCGGTACTCCCGGCAAGCGTTATGCTCTGCCCAACGCTGAAGTGATGATCCATCAGCCCTCTGCCGGAACTCAGGGCAAGGTCACTGACATGGAAATTGATGTGGAGCATGTCCTGCGCATCAAGCGCCGCTTGAATGAACTGCTGGCACAGCACACCGGCAAGAGTGTGGATGAGATCAAGGCAGACACCGAGCGTGATCATTGGCTGAGTGCTGCAGAAGCTCAGGAATACGGCCTGATCGATCAGGTGATGGATCACCGCTAATCCGGTTCACTCCAAGCAAAGAGGAATCTTTCATGGCAAAAAACGAAGAAAATAAGAATATTCGCTGTTCCTTTTGCGGTAAGCATCAGGATGAAGTGCGCCGGATCATCGCAGGACCCGGCGCGTACATCTGCAGCGAGTGTGTCAGCCTTTGCAACAGCATTCTGAGCGAGGGCGACTATGACGATGAGGAAATTGTCGAGAACGATATTCCCGATGAAATCCCCACTCCCGCGGAAATCAAAGCGGTTCTGGATGATTATATCATTGGTCAGGACCGTGCGAAAATCACGCTGGCAGTGGCCGTATATAACCACTATAAGCGAATCTACTTCAGCGGCGGTGACGATGTAGAACTGCAGAAGAGCAACATTCTTCTGGTCGGTCCTACCGGCTGCGGCAAAACGCTGTTTGCTCAGACCTTGGCTAAGGTTTTGAATGTGCCCTTTGCCATTGCTGACGCCACTACGCTGACCGAGGCCGGCTATGTGGGCGATGATGTCGAGAACATCCTGCTCCGTCTGGTGCAGGCTGCCGACTATGACATTGAGCTGGCTGAGCGCGGCATTATCTATATTGATGAGATGGACAAGATCGCCCGCAAGAGCGAAAACACTTCCATCACCCGTGATGTTTCCGGCGAAGGTGTTCAGCAGGCACTGCTGAAGATTCTGGAGGGAACGGTAGCCAATGTGCCTCCTCAGGGCGGTCGTAAGCACCCCCATCAGGAGTTCATCCAGATCAACACCAAGAACATCCTCTTCATCTGCGGCGGCGCATTTGCCGGTATTGAGCGTGTGATTGAGGATCGTCAGGACACCAAGGGCATCGGTTTTGGCGCCAAGGTGCAGAGCAAGGCAGAGAAGCAGAAGGACACGACCCTTCGTTCTCTGCAGCCCCATGATCTCATCAAGTTTGGTATTATCCCCGAGCTGGTGGGCCGTCTGCCCATTCTGACCACTCTGGATCCCTTGGGCAGCGAACAGCTGGTCAGTATCCTGACCGAACCCAAGAATGCTCTGGTGAAGCAGTATACCAAGCTGCTGGAGTATGACGGGGTGGAGCTTGAATTTAAGCGAGAAGCACTAGACGCAGCCGCCAATGACGCTATGGAGCGTGGCATCGGCGCTCGTGGTCTCCGTGCTGTTCTGGAGGGATGCATGACCCAGATCATGTATGACATCCCCTCTGATCCTTCTGTCTATAAGGTCATTATCACTGAGGACTGCATCAAGAACGGTGCACAGCCTGAGGTGCTTCGTGATCCGGAGCGTCTGGAGCGCCCCTTCCGACTCGGCGGAGCTGCTTTGCAGGAAGCAAAGAAGAGCCAGCCGGAGAGCAGTGAACTCTAAAACTGCAAGCCAATGGGGCGCAAATAGGCTGAAACCTGTCTGCGTCCCATTTTATTTGTTGTGAGGTTATTCCAAGATGAAGCCTAACGAATTGAACGAAGAATTTGAAACTGTATTGCTGCCGGCCATGGCGCTGCGCGGCGTCACCGTGTTTCCCAATATGTCGCTGCACTTTGAGGTGGAGCGTGACATTTCCATGCGTGCGCTGGAAGAGGCAATGGAACAGGGGAAGCGTATTTTCCTGGTCACCCAGCGCAACATTGCCAAATCCGAGGTTGAGAACGGCGATCTCTATGAGGTCGGTACGATTTCTGTCATCAAGCAGGTGCTGCGCCTGCCCGGTGACAACGCTCGCGTGCTGGCCGAAGGCGTTGCCAGAGGCCGTCTGCTCGATTTGACGCAGCTTTCCCTGTACATCCAGACAGAAGTGCAGCTTTTGGAAGAAGAGAAGGCGCCCTTCCACGAGAATGTCCGCACGGAAGCTATGCTGCGCAGTGCGATTGATCTGTTTCAGCAGTATGCCGAAGTGTCCGGGAAGATTACCCCGGATGTGGTTTTGGGTGTTATGGCCGCAGAGGATCTGGGCTGGCTGGCCGATTTTGTGGCTCAGAGCATTCCGCTTCGCTACGAGGACAAGCAGCGTGTGCTGGAAGAACTGAACCCGGAGCGTAGATTGGAACTGGTCAATGAAATTTTAGCCCATGAAATTCAGGTGCTGAAAATCGACCAAGAAGTACAGGCAAAAGTCCGGGAGCGAGTGAATGACTCCCAGAAAGACTATTACCTCCGGGAACAGATGAAAATCATCCAAGAGGAACTGGGCGATGGCAGCGGCGACGATGAAATTCAGGAGTATGCCGATAAAATCGAGAAAGCCAAGCTGCCGGAGGCCGTAGCAGAAAAGCTGAAAAAGGAGCTTGGCCGCATGACAAAGCAGCCCTTTGGCTCTGCGGAAGCCGGCGTACTGCGTAACTATCTGGACATCTGTCTGGAAATTCCTTGGACGACGAAAACCAAGGAACGGGTCAACTTGGATCAGGCCCGGCGCCTTTTGGATGCAGACCACTATGGAATGGAAAAGGTCAAGGAACGCATCCTCGAGTTCCTTGCCGTTAAGAAAATGGCTCCCGACTTGAAGGGACAGATCATCTGTCTGGTTGGCCCTCCCGGCGTAGGCAAGACTTCCATTGCCGCATCGGTTGCAAAGGCACTGAACCGTAAAATGGCGCGTGTCAGCTTGGGTGGCGTCCGTGATGAAGCGGAAATCCGCGGTCATCGTAAGACCTACATCGGTGCAATGCCCGGTCGTATCATCAACGCTATTGTTTCCGCTGGTTCCAGCAATCCCTTGCTGCTTTTGGACGAGGTGGACAAGATGAGCAGTGACCAGCGTGGCGATCCCTCTGCCGCCCTCTTGGAGGTGCTGGATGCGGAGCAGAACTCCACCTTCCGGGATCACTTCATTGAAATGCCCTTTGACCTTTCCGATGTGCTCTTTATCACTACCTGTAACTCTCTGGATACGGTGTCCAGACCGCTGCTGGATCGTATGGAAGTCATTGAGGTATCCAGTTATACCGACGAAGAGAAGCTTCAGATTGCCCGCAGACATCTGCTGCCCAAGGAGATGAAGCGCCATGGACTGACCGGTTCTCAGCTGAGAATGACAGACGGCGCCATACGGGAGCTGATTTCCGGCTATACCCGGGAATCCGGCGTCCGTCAGCTAGAGCGTGAGCTGGCTGCTCTGTGCCGTAAAGCGGCCATGAAGATCGTCAGCCAAGAGGCCAAGCGTGTCACGGTGAATGGAGACCAGCTGGAAGCAATGCTGGGTATCCGGAAGTACCACCCTGAGAAGCTGGAGTCTATGCCTCAGGTGGGCGTGGTGAACGGTCTGGCTTGGACCAGCGTTGGCGGAGAGATTCTGGAAGTGGAAGTTGCTGTGATGGACGGAAGTGGAAAGGTCATGCCCACCGGTAATCTGGGTGATGTGATGAAGGAATCCTGCCAAGCGGCAATCTCCTATATTCGCAGCAATGCCTCCGTGCTGGGTGTGAAGCCAGATTTCCATGAAAAGCAGGATATTCATATCCATTTCCCGGAGGGAGCCGTTCCCAAGGACGGACCTTCTGCTGGCATCGCCATTACCACTGCAATTGTTTCCGCATTAACTCAGACCCCGGTACGCCGCAGCGTTGCCATGACCGGAGAAGTCACCATCCGTGGTCGTGTCCTGCCTATTGGCGGCCTGCGGGAAAAGACGATGGCGGCCTTCCGCAACGGAATCCACACCGTGTTTATCCCGGAGGACAACGTGAAGGATTTGGAAGAAATTGATCCTACGGTGCGCAGCGGACTTCATTTTGTCCCTGTGTCCCATGTGAACGAAGTTCTGGCACAGGCACTCATGGGAACGGAGCCGGTATCGGAGCACCATACGGAACATAATGGCACAGATGCGAACCTGATTCCTCCTGTGCAGGAAGAAACTCACATCCACTCCCGTATTTCTCAGTGATCGAGAGGTAAGCTATGAACGTACAAAACGCTGAATTTGTTATTTCTGCCGCAAAAAGGGCTGATTTTCCTCACGATCATCTGCCTCAGGTTGTGTTTGCCGGCAGATCCAATGTTGGAAAGTCCTCCGTGATTAACTGCCTGCTTGGGCGGAAAAATTTCGCTCGTGTCGGCAATTCTCCCGGAAAGACCACCCATATCAACTATTTCCGGATTGATAATCAGATGTATCTGGTAGACCTGCCCGGTTATGGCTATGCAAAGGTTTCTCAGACCGAGCGTGCCAGATGGGGACGCCTGATTGAGCAGTGGTTTCAGGATTCCAGCCTGATGACCCTGGGTATTCAGGTCGTAGATGCCCGTCACAAGCCCACCGCAGATGACTGCACTATGGTGGATTGCTTTAAAATGACGGGAAAGCCCTTTATTGTGGTGGCAAACAAGCTGGATAAGCTCAAAAAGAGCGAAATCGAGCCGAATCTGCTGCGAATTAGAGAGACTTTACAGCTGGATGACAGTGTAAAGGTAATCCCTTTCTCCGCAGAGAAGCGCACGAACAGGGGTGAACTACTTTCCCTTGTCACCGGTGAGGTACTTCCTTAATCTGAAAAGTATTATAACTTTACAGTCTAACAAGCCCACAATCTACGGATTGTGGGCTTGTGTTTTTAGTGCGACATCTGGTATAATATAGTGTCTATCTATATGTAAATTGGAAAGGAAGCGGATGCATGCCTTACTGGCAGGACTTTTTCCATCAGCTAGATTTGAAGGCGGTGCTTGATTTGATCAGTCAGGTCGCTGCTGCGCTGATTTGTATTATCATCCATGAGTGCGCTCATGGACTAGCTGCAGATCGTCTGGGGGATCATACGGCCAGAGAACATGGTCGGCTTTCATGGAATCCACTTCGCCATATCGACCCCTTTGGTCTGCTGGTCATGCTGACCGCAGGGGTAGGCTGGGCGAAACCGGTGCCGGTGGATGCAAGAAATTTCCGAAACCCCAAACGGGGAATGGCCATCACGGCGCTGGCCGGACCGATTTCCAACTTTATTCTTGCGTTCCTTATGATGGTACTTGCTCGCATTATGTATGACCACCCCATGGTTCAGACCACACTGATCTGGAATATCTTTCTGTATCTTCTGAATCTCGTGGTACACATTGCTGTTTTGAGCCTTGGTCTTGGGATTTTCAACCTGATACCGATTCCGCCCTTGGATGGCTCCAAGGTGCTGTTTTCCTTCCTGCCGGATAAGGCTTATTTTACCTTGCTGCGCTATGAGCGCTACATCATGTTGGCACTCTTCGCGCTTGTGTTTTTTGGTTTGCTGGACGCACCGCTGGATTTCTGCATCAGCCATGCCATGCGCTTTTTATGCGATATTACTGGCTTTCCCGGTGTATTGATTGGATTTTAATTTGCTGAAACGCGAATAAGGAGGTGAGATTTTGGATGCTCCTGTTTACCACTTGGAACAAGTGGTCCATACTAAGACGGAAATGGAGGATTTCAACGGACCGTTGGACCTGATTCTCCATCTTCTGAGCAAAAACAAAATGGAAATTAAGGATATCCAGATCTCCCTGATTTTAGAGCAGTATTTGCAATGGATGGACCGACGCAAGGAAATGGATCTGGAAATTGCCAGCGAATTTGTCACTATGGCGGCTCATTTGGTTTATATCAAAACCCGAATGCTCCTGTCGATTCAGGACGAGGAAGCGATGAGCGAAATGGAACAGCTCATTGCTTCTTTGGAAGAGCATCAGCGACATGAAAACTATGACCGTTTGAAGAAAATCATTCCTACTTTGGATCGACGGTTCCGCATTGGCAGAGATTATATTGCCCGTCCGCCGGAACCGCTGCCCAAGGATCGAACCTATCGCTATGTCCACAAGCCGGAAGATCTGGTCAACGCCATGAAGGAGATTTATGAGCGAGGAAATGAACTTGCATCGCCTCCGGTTAAGGCCTTTGACGGCATTGTGGGACACGAGCCATATCCCGTTGCAGATAAAGTAAAGGAAGTCCTCTCCCGAGTGCTTCATTCGGGTATTACTTGCTTTCGAAACCTGTTTCGCGGCAACCGCAGCCGCTCTGAAGTGGTTGCCACTTTTCTGGCTGTGCTTGAACTCTGTAAGGGAAATCGCATCAGTCTGAGTGGAAATGGAACCGATTGTACCATTACCGGAACAGAAGATACCAGCGATTTGACCGAGCTGACCGAAAATTATTGATAGGATGAGCAAAAATATGGAATTAAAAGACATAGAATCCGGCATTGAGGCAATCCTATTTGCATCCGGGGATCCGATTCCGGCAGAGCGCATTGCTATGGCGATGGATTTGGATGTGGCAAGCATTACCCCGGTGATTGATCGCCTAGCGGATTATTACAGCTATGAGCGCCGGGGCATTCGACTGATTCGGATTGACGATTGTTACCAGCTCACATCTGCTCCGGAACACGCGGAGCGGGTCAGAAAGGCATTGGAAACCCGCCGTCCGCCGCAGCTTTCGCAAGCGGCGCTGGAATCCCTGTCTGTGATTGCCTATTTCCAGCCCACAACCAAGGCCTATGTGGAGCAGATTCGAGGCGTTGATTCCTCTTATACCATGGGCCTGCTGGTAGATCGTGGGCTGATTGAGGAGTGCGGACGGCTGTCGGTTCCCGGCAGACCTATCCTGTATCGAACCACGCAAGCGTTTCTCCGCTCCTTTGCTTTGAAGAGCTTGGATGACCTTCCGGAACTGCCGGATTCCTCTCCGGAGGACGGGCAGATTTCCATGAATATGCAGGCTGCCATTGACCGCCTGAAGGAGGAGCAGCCGGAGGAAGCATCGCAGAAGGGAGATTGATGCGAATGCTCGCATTGTATATCTGCATCGGTATCCTGCTGTTTCTGGTTGTACTGCTGCTCCTGCGCGTTGGCGTAAGGGTGATTTATGGCGATTCCGGGTTGCTGCTTTATCTGAAGGTAGCTGGTTTGAAATTTCTTTTGCTGCCCCAGCCTCCGATGACTGAGGAAGAAAAGGCGTCCAAGGAAAAGAAAAAACAGGCAAAAGCGGCACGAAAAGCAGCCAAGAAAAAGGCCAAGCAAAAAGCGAAGCAGGAAACCGGCGCTGAAACAGAATCCGCCGCACCCAAGAAAAAGGGAAATCTGAAATTTTTACTCCAGCTTATTAAGCCCGGCCTGCAGGCGCTGAACCGTCTGCGTCATAAGGTGCAAATCACCCGCTTGAAGGTGGATTACGCCATTGCAGGTGCAGATGATCCGGCAAAGGCGGCGATTCGCTACGGCATTGTCTCCGCCGGTGGCGGCGCCTTGCTCCCACTAATCAATGAAGCCTTTCATGTGTCGGAGTGGGATGTGAATGTGGGGGTCGACTTCGAGAAAAAAGAAACCTGCATTGCACTGGATGCCACTGCAACCCTGTTTCTCGGCCAGCTGCTGGTCATTGCCGCCATTTTCGCTTATCAGGCATATATGATTTATAATAATGGTTCAAACGATACCAAAGGAGGAACGAAATAATGGAAAACAAGCATCAGATTGGTGAGATCATGGGCATTACCATGGACAAGATCAAGGAAATGATCGATGTGAACACCATTGTGGGCGATCCTATCCGCACCACCGAAGGCGTGACAATTATTCCTGTATCCAAGGTCAGCATGGGCTTTGCTTCCGGCGGCTCTGACTTTGTGACCAAAAATCAGGTGGAGGGCAGAAACCCCTTCGGCGGCGGCAGCGGTGCCGGTGTCAATATCGCGCCTGTGGCCTTCCTGATCGTCAATAAGGACCGTGTCCGTCTGCTTCCTGTTGCACCTCCTCCCGGAGGCGTTGCCGAGCGCGTGGTTGAGCTGGTTCCCGAGCTGGTGGACAAGGTGTCCGACATGATCGAGAAAAATAAGGAAACCAAAGCAGAGGATAGTGACATCTTCTAAGGCACATACTTCTCTTATAAGATTTACTGCATTGAGGTGAGCCACCATGTTTCGTCCCAAAGTGGGTCGTATTGTCGCTTTATTGTTGGTAGTCTGTCTGATGATGAGTCAGATGACCTTCACCGCCGCAGCGGCATCTGATAAAATTTCAAATCGTAATCAGGGTGAGGTCTTAGTCTCCGCGCAAAGCGCAATCTTGATGGATGGTCATTCCCATAAAGTTCTGTACGCGAAATCCGCCACCGATCCTTGTCTGATTGCCAGTACGACGAAAATCATGACCGCATTGGTGGTGCTGGAGCAGGCGAAAGATCTGGATGCGATGGTCACGGTCACGAATCATTGGGTCTCTGTGGAAGGCTCCTCGATGTATTTAGAGGCCGGAGATGAGGTGTCCATCCGTGGTTTGCTCTATGGATTGATCCTCAACTCCGGAAACGATGCCGCTACCGCCCTTGCGGAAACCATTGGCGGTGACGAAGCCTCCTTTGTCGCCATGATGAATGAGTATGCGGAACGGTTTGGTATGAAAGATACCCACTTTGAAAACCCTCACGGTTTGGACGCACCGGAGCATTACTCCACAGCCTATGATCTGGCACTTTTGATGTCGGAGGCCATGAAGAACGAAACTTTCCGTGAGATTTGCCACACGCGTACCATTACGATTGATGGCTATGAGCTGTTCTTTCACAATAAGCTGCTCAACCGTTATGAATACTGTGTCGCCGGCAAGACGGGATATACCGTCGCTGCCGGCCGTACGCTGGTGACCGCTTCTGAGAAAGATGGTCGGATGCTGATTGCTGTGACGCTGAACGCCCCGGATGATTGGAACGACCAGATTGCCATGTATGAGTATGGGTTCAACCATTACCACGAAACCCCTTTGTGCACGGCAGGAAAGTGTTTCTCTGCGGTTCCGGTTAAGGACTCTTGTGCGGTTGTTCCGATCTACTACGATAAGTCACTTCAATGGCTGCTGGATTCCGACGACACCGTGCAGCGGATTGTCTATCTTCCGGATTCCTTCAACCAGTATGTGTCTAAGGGCGCCATTGTGGGGCGCGTATCGTTTCTTGTGAATGGGGAACCGGCGTGTTCCACATTTCTGATTGCCGGCGCATATGCCGATTCTAATTCCAGGGAGGTGTCTTACGAGTGGAAGAACGACTTCAGAAGGTCTTGTCTGCTCGCGGGATTGTATCCCGACGCACAGCCGAACGGTACATACAGGATGGAAGGGTTGCTGTCAACGGCGTTCTCGCACAACTGGGAATGAAAGCAGACCCGGATGTGGATGAGATCACCGTGGACGGAGTTCCGATCCCAAGAGACAACGCCAAAGTGTACCTGATGCTGAATAAGCCTCAGGGCTATGTCACAACGCTGTCCGACGAAAAGGGGAGAGCCACTGCCGCCGATCTGGTGCAGGACTGTGGAACTCGTGTCTGGCCCGTAGGACGGCTGGATATGTATTCTGAGGGATTGCTGCTCTTTACCAATGATGGTGAATTCACCCAGAAGCTGGAACATCCTTCCGGCGATGCGGAAAAGGAATATCTGGTTCGGGTCGATTTTTGTGACACAAAGGCACTGCGCATCCTGCAAGGACCAATTGTCTTGGATGGGCAGCGTCTGGCTCCGGCTAAGGTAACACTGCTCCGTCAGGATCAGGACAGCGCCTTGCTGAGCATAGTGATTCATGAGGGCAAGAATCGTCAGATTCGCCGTATGTGCGAGCAGGCAGGCATTCGGGTTCTGCGGCTCAAGCGAATTCGGGAGCACCATCTGTCTTTGGGGAACCTGAAATCCGGAGCTTGGCGTTTCCTTACTCAGGAAGAAATACAGGGCGTCCTGTCCGAATGATTCTTTGTAAACAGAAAATTATGATGCAAGTTTTTCATCTTTTTCTTGCATTTTGCGTCTAAACTCGTTATGATGGCTATATGACTTTGGGTTTACGCTGTAATTAACTTAGAATAGGTGATATAGATCATGACAAAGGATATTTTGACGCACATTCAGGACAATATGGGTTCCTTTTCCAAGGGCCAGAAGCTGATTGCACGCTTTATTATGGATTCTTATGATAAAGCGGCGTTTATGACCGCCTGTAAGCTGGGCAAGACGGTGAATGTCAGCGAATCCACCGTGGTTCGCTTTGCTGCCGAGCTCGGCTATGACGGTTACCCCAGTATGCAGAAGGCGCTGCAGGAAATGATTCGCAATAAGCTGACCTCCGTGCAGCGGATCGAGGTTTCCAATGATCGCATGGGAAATCAGGACATTCTGTCCATGGTTATGCAGTCTGACATCGAGAAAATCCGTATCACGCTGGATGAAACCGACCGTGACAGCTTTGATCAGGCTGTGGATGCAATTACCTCCGGCAAAAAGGTTTATATCCTCGGCGTCCGTTCGGCCAGCGCCCTTGCCAACTTCATCAGCTTTTATTTTACGCTGATTTTTGACAATGTGGTCCATGTGGACACCACCTCTATCAGCGAGGTGTTTGAGCAGGTCATGCGAATTGGTCCCGGCGATGTCTTTTTGGGCCTGAGTTTTCCCAGATATTCCAAGCGTACGGTCCGAGCGATGCAGTACGCAAAGGATCGTGGTGCTAAGGTCATTGCTATTACAGACTCTTCTGCTTCGCCTTTGGCTGAAATTGCAGATGTTTCTCTGTATGCCAAGAGCGACATGGCATCTTTTGTTGACTCTCTGGTGGCACCCCTCAGCCTGGTAAATGCACTCATTGTGGCCTGCAGCCGCAGAAACAACGGTCAGCTCCAGTCCACCTTCAGCAAGCTGGAGAAGATCTGGGATGAGTACGAGGTATATCAGCCTTCAATAAACGAAGGATAAATTTATTACATATTCGGAGATTTAATTTGAACAATCATCTTCATGTAATCGTAATCGGCGGAGGTGCTGCCGGCATGATGGCCGCGCACTCCGCCGTTTGCGCAGGTGCCAGCGTCACCTTGATTGAACGCAACGAAAAAGTAGGCCGCAAGCTTTATATCACAGGCAAGGGACGGTGCAATCTCACCAATGATTGCACCGCAGAGACTGTGCTGCAGAATGTCCCTCGCAATCCCAAGTTCTTGTACAGCGCCATGGAACAGTTCCCGCCGCAGAAAACCATGGAATTTTTTGCAGCGCAGGGATTAAAGCTGAAAACTGAACGGGGAAATCGTGTGTTTCCCGTGTCCGATAAGGCCGCTGATGTTAT
Source organism: Oscillospiraceae bacterium (assembly GCA_020025295.1). Classification (GTDB taxonomy): domain Bacteria; phylum Bacillota; class Clostridia; order Oscillospirales; family Oscillospiraceae; genus UMGS1766. Next base: position 29,624 of record JAHHSJ010000019.1, read on the forward strand.
CGACACCCTGTTTTTTACCTTGAAGCGTGAGCGGGTGTCCATTTTGCATGACCGTGTAACGGCGCTGAGCGTGGAAAACGGGACTGTCAATGGAGTTGTTCTGGAGAGCGGTGAAGCGCTTTCCGCAGACCGGGTCATTGTTGCCACCGGCGGATGTTCTTACCCCTTGACGGGTTCCACCGGCGACGGTTATACTTTGGCTAAGTCGGTGGGCCATACCATTGTGGAGCCCAAGGCTTCCCTCATTCCTTTGGTGGAGGATGGAGCGGACTGCGCCAAGATGCAGGGGCTTGCTCTGAAAAACATCGAAATCAAGGTTCGGAACAAGAAGAATAAAGTGATTTTTCAGGAGTTTGGTGAGCTGCTGTTCACCCACTTCGGTCTTTCCGGCCCTGTGATCCTGAGCGCCAGCTCCCATATGCGGAACTTTGAGAAAGAGCAGTACACGGTTTCAATCGATCTGAAGCCTGCTCTGGATGAGAAAAAACTGGATGAGCGGATGCTCCGGGATTTTGCGGAGAACCAGAACCGGGAGCTTATTAACGCACTGGGTGGTCTGCTGCCCAGATTGATGATTCCCGTGGTGGTGGAGCGGACCGGAATTGATCCTCAGACCCGCATCCATGATATGACCAAAGGGCAGCGCCGCACGCTGCTGGAAACCATCAAGCGGTTTGATGTGAAGATTGCCGGAACTCGTCCTGTGGCGGAAGCCATTGTGACCACCGGCGGAATCAAGGTTTCTGAAATCAATCCCTCTACCATGGAGTCGAAAAAGTGCGAGGGATTGTATTTTGCAGGCGAAGTCATCGATGTAGATGCCTATACCGGTGGATTCAATCTGCAGATCGCCTGGGCAACCGGACACTTGGCCGGAAGCCATGCGGCGACACGAATTGACGAAAAGGAAGTTTCAAAATGAATGTAATCAGCGTTGCTATTGACGGTCCTTCCGGCGCAGGCAAAAGCAGTCTTGCCCGTAGAGCGGCCAAAGCCCTTGGCTTTGTGTATGTAGACACTGGTGCGATTTATCGTACAGTGGCTCTTTACTGCAGCGAAAACGGCATTTCTCCTGAGGACCACGCCACAGTGGCTGCTGCATTGCCCAAGATGAATGTTCAGCTGGACTACACTGAGGACGGCACCCAGCGGATGCTGCTGGGCGGTCGTGATGTTTCGGAGCTGATCCGTACCCCGGAAATCTCCATGCTCACCTCTGCAGTGGCTGCTGTCCCTGAGGTCCGTGCCTATCTGCTGGAGACTCAGCGGAAGCTGGCTCAGGTGCGCAGCGTCATCATGGATGGCCGTGACATCGGCACCGTAGTTTTGCCGAACGCAACGGTTAAAATTTATCTCACCGCTGCACCTGAGGCTCGCGCTCAGCGCCGCTGCAAGGAGCTACGGGAGAAAGGCATGGATGTCACCTTTGAAGAGGTGCTGAAGGATGTCCAGCAGCGTGATTACAATGATTCCCATCGGGAGATTTCGCCTTTGAAGCGTGCCGACGATGCACACCTTGTGGACACCACTTGTCTGGATTTCGAGGAAAGTCTGGATGTTTTGGTGAAGGTCATCCGTCAGTATATGGGTGTATGAGTTATGCAGAAACTGATTCTTGCTAAAAGTGCCGGTTTCTGTTACGGCGTCCGCCGTGCGGTAGAGCTTGCTCAAAAGCAGGCGGATGAAGGCACCCCCTGTGTGATGCTTGGTTCCATCATCCATAACCGTCATGTCGTAGAGCATTTTTCTCAGCAGGGTCTGCATCAGATCGACACTCCGCAGGAGGCTCCCGAAGGCAGCGACGTTTTGATCCGATCCCATGGCGAAGCCAAGGCGGTCTACGATCAGCTGGAGGCCCAGGGCAATCCGATTTTGGACGCCACCTGTCCCAATGTGTCCCGAATCCACGCCTTAGTAAAAGAGGCAGAACAGAAGGGAAGAGTGGCCGTCATTATCGGTGCGCCTAACCACCCCGAGGTGCGTGCAATCGCCGGCTGGTGCGACCACCCCGTGGTGCTGGATGGCGTTGATTCGCTGAAGGATTTTCTGGAACATAATCCAAAATATCGAGATATTCCGCTTACTTTTGTGTCTCAAACGACCTCCACCAGAGAAATTTGGGAAAATTCTGTGAATTACGCAAAAAAAGTGTGTACAAACCTTGAAATATTTGATACAATATGTAATGCTACATTCAAAAGACAGTCAGAGGCCCAAAAACTGGCATCCGAATGTGATGCAATGGTGGTCATTGGCGACCGAGCAAGCTCCAATACCAGGCATTTGGTAGAGCTTTGCCGCCAGCAGTGTCCCCGTGTTTTCTGGGTAGAGCACGCCGATGAGCTTGAGCTCGATGAACTGCGTCAGGTAGCTTGCGTCGGTATCACCGCGGGTGCGTCCACACCTGGGTGGATTATAAAGGAGGTCTATGACAAAATGAGTGAAGAAATTCTGGAGATCGAAGAGTCCTTTGCTGAAATGCTGGAGAAGTCGATCAAAACTTTGAATACAGGAGAGAAGGCCACTGGCGTTGTTGTGAACATCACCCCCACTGAGATTCAGGTTGACCTGGGCACCAAGCATGCCGGCTACATTCCTGTTTCCGAGTATTCTGACGATCCTACCGTTAAGGTTGAGGATTGTGTCAAGGTTGGCGACACCATCGATGCTATGGTTATGCGCGTCAACGATGGCGAGGGTGTTGTTACCCTGTCCAAGAAGCGTCTGGATGCAAACAAGAACTGGGAAGAGATCGAGACTGCCAAGGACGAGAAGACCACTGTTGAGGGTCTGGTCGTCGAAGAGAACAAGGGCGGCGTCGTTGTCAATGTCAAGGGCATCCGTGTCTTTGTCCCCGCTTCTCAGACTGGCCTGCGCCGCAACGAGCCCATGGCTCAGCTGGTGAAGACCACCGTGCGTCTGCGCATCACCGAGGTCAACCGTTCCCGTCGTCGCGTCGTGGGCTCCATCCGCGATGTGGCTAGAGAAGAGAAGGCTGCTGCTGCTGCCGCTATCTGGAACGACATCGAGGTCGGCAAGCACTACACCGGCACCGTTAAGAGCCTGACTTCTTACGGCGCTTTCGTCGACATCGGCGGCGTGGACGGCATGGTCCACATCTCCGAGCTGTCCTGGAGCCGCA
>JAHHSJ010000002.1 GCA_020025295.1 Oscillospiraceae bacterium
TTTTTCCTTTACAAACCGAAAAAGGTGTGCTAAGATACTTCAGTATGTATGGTGGAATGCCATGCTCCCCTCTCTGCTTGGTTTCGGGATTATCGCCCGCATTGCGGGGTTTCACCCACCCGCAACTCAGCACACAGGGATATTTATTAGAAAGGTGGAATCATCATGATCCGCAAAGAAGAAAAGACTTCCGTTATCGAAGCAAACCGCACTCACGAGACCGACACCGGTTCTCCCGAGGTCCAGGTCGCTATCCTGACTGCTCGCATTCAGCAGCTGACGGATCACCTGCGCGTTCATCCCCACGACAACCACTCCCGTCGTGGCCTGCTGCAGATGGTCGGTAAGCGCCGCAAGATGCTGGACTACCTGGCTAAGAAGGACATCGAGCGTTATCGTGCCCTGATTGCCAAGCTGGGCCTGCGTAAGTAAGTGTTCCTGGTCAGGGCGACGCGTTTTTCGGCGTCGCCCTGATTTCCGTTCACCAAACCAAAATCCGGAGACAAGCCCTTTCCCCTTTTTAGCAGTTGAATCTGGGTTCGACTCGCCTCGAGATTGGATTCAAGTGCTAAAAGGCAGGCTTTGTCTCCACAGAAAAGGAGGACATACCATGTCTACTGTCATTACCCACAAGCAGTTCCCCAATTACCGCAAGTATGAGATGGATCTGGCCGGCCGTCCCCTCTCCATTGAGGTTGGTAAGGTCGCCGAGCTGGCAAACGCCGCCGGTATGGTCCACTATGGCGAGACCACCGTTATGGTGGCTGTCACCGCTTCCCCCCGTCCCCGTGACGGCGTGGATTTCTTCCCCCTGAGCGTGGACTTCGAAGAGAAGCTGTACGCTGTGGGCCGCATCCCCGGCTCCTTCATGCGCCGTGAGGGCCGTCCCTCTCTGCCCGCCGTGCTGGCAAGCCGTCTGATCGACCGCCCCATGCGTCCCCTGTTCCCCAGCGATCTGCGCAACGATGTTTCCATCACCTGCACCGTCATGAGCCTGGATCGTGACTGCTCCCCCGAGGTTGCCGCTATGATCGGCGCTTCCGCTATGGTCGCTATCTCCGACATTCCTTGGAATGGCCCCATCGCCAGCGTTGAGGTTGGCTATGTGGACGGCGAGATCGTCATCAACCCCAATCAGGAGCAGCGTGCCCGCAGCCAGATGGACACCACCGTCGCCTCCACCGGCGAGAAGGTTGTCATGATCGAGGCCGGCGCCAAGGAGATCCCCGACGAGATCATGTTCGAGGGCATCAAGGCCGCTCATGAGGTCAACAAGACCATCGTCGCCCTCATCAACCGCATGGTCGAGGAAATCGGCAAGCCCAAGTTCGAGTACGAGCACGCCGACTTCGACGAGGAGCTGTTCGAGAAGATCGTCAACGCCACCATGGACGAGGCCAAGGCCGCTATGGACACCGACGACAAGAATGTGCGTGAGCAGCGCTGGAACAAGCTGATCGACCACTGGCACGAGCTGTTCCTGGAGGATTATCCCGATATGGACAAGTATCTGGAGTCCTTCACCTACAAGTTCCAGAAGAAGATCGTCAAGCAGTGGCTGCTGGAAGGCCACCGTGTCGACGGCCGTAAGAGCAACGAGATCCGTCCTCTGGGCGCTGAAGTCGGCGTGCTGCCTAAGGTGCACGGTTCCGGCCTGTTCACCCGTGGTCAGACTCAGGCTCTGAGCATCTGCACCCTGAATACCCTCTCCGCTGCCCAGAAGCTGGATACCATCTGGGAAGAGGATACCAAGCGTTATATGCACCACTACAATATGCCCGCCTACTCCACCGGCGAGGCTCGTGGCGCTAAGTCCACCAACCGTCGTGAGTACGGCCACGGCGCTCTGGCTGAGCGTGCTCTGGAGCCCGTGCTTCCCTCCATTGAGGAGTTCCCCTACGCCATCCGTGTGGTGTCTGAGATCATGAGCTCCAACGGCTCCACTTCTCAGGCTTCCATCTGCGGCTCCACTCTGGCTCTGATGGACGCCGGCGTGCCTCTGAAGGCTCCCGTTGCCGGCATCTCCTGCGGTCTGATTCAGGACGACGAGGGCGGCTTCACCACCTTCATCGACATTCAGGGCGTGGAAGACTTCCACGGCGAGATGGACTTCAAGGTGGCTGGCACCAAGGCCGGTATCACCGCCATCCAGATGGACCTGAAGAACGACGGTCTGACCATGGAGATCATCAAGAACGCTCTGGACATCACCCGTGACGCCCGCTGCGCCATCATCGACGAGGTCATTCTGCCCTGCATCCCCGCACCCCGTGCTGAGGTCAGCCCCAATGCCCCCAAGATGCTGAAGATGAAGATCGATCCCAACAAGATCCGTGAGGTCATCGGTTCCGGCGGCAAGGTCATCCAGAAGATTCAGGCTGACTCCGGCGCCAAGATCGACATCGAGGACACCGGCGACCTGTTCATCTCCGGTCCCGACTCCGAGAGCGTCGAGGCTGCCAAGAAGGCCATCGAGACCATCGTGTTCGTGCCTGAGGTGGGCGCTCTGTACTTCGGCAAGGTCGTCCGCATCATGCAGTTCGGCGCCTTCGTCGAGCTGGCTCCCGGCAAGGACGGTCTGGTGCACATCTCCAAGCTGGCCAACCATCGTGTTGCCGCTGTGGAGGATGTGGTCAACATCGGCGATATGATCTGGGTCAAGGTCACCGACATCGACGAGAAGGGCCGCGTCAACCTGAGCCACAAGGATGCGCTCCGCGAGATCCGCGAGCAGCAGGCTCAGCAGAATCAGCAGTAATTTTCCCGATTTTGGGTCATACTAAGCCGGACGGACGAACCTGTTTCGTTCGTCCGGTTTTTCTTATTTTGTCCGTGTGAGGTAACGCTATGTACGATTATCAGCTTATTACCCTTCCCAACGGCGTCCGCATCGCTACCGAACGGATGCCCGGTGTCCGTTCCGCCGCTCTGGGCATCTGGGTCACCACCGGCTCCCGGGACGAAACCAGTGCGGAAAACGGCGCCGCCCACTTCATTGAGCATATGCTCTTCAAGGGCACCGACTCCTGCTCTGCCGAGCAGCTGGCATGGCGCATGGACGCCATCGGCGGTCAGGTGAATGCCTTTACGACCAAGGAAAACACCTGCTTCCACGCCCGCTGTCTGGACTCCCACCTGCCCGAGGCACTGGACATTCTCTGCGATATGTTTTTCCACAGCAAATTCGCTGAGGAGGATGTGCAGACGGAACGGGGTGTCATTCTGGAGGAAATCGGTATGTACGCCGACGATCCCTCCGATCTGGTCAGCGAGCGGATGTTCAGCGCCGTGTTCAAAGGCTCTTCTCTGGGCCGCCCCATTCTGGGCCGCAAGGCTTCGCTGGAAAAGATGACCGGCAGCTGGCTCAAGGAGTACAAACAAAGCCACTATACCGCTGACCGGGTGGTAGTGACTCTGGCCGGCAGCTTTACCGACGATGTGGTCCGCTCCATTCAGGACCGCTTCTCCGTCATGATCCCCGGCAAGCAGAAAAAGCTCAAGCCCGTCACCATTCAGGACGCCTTTGTGGTCAAGCGCAAGGCCACCGAGCAGAACCACCTGATGCTCTCCTTCCCCTCCATCACCGATCAGGACCCGAGAAAGTATCAGATGCAGCTGCTGTCCTCCATTCTGGGCGGCGGCATGTCCTCCCGTCTCTTCCAGCAGGTGCGGGAGAAGAGCGGCCTCTGTTACAGCGTCTACACCTTCGGCACCAGCCACGAAGAGGTGGGTCTGATGTCCATCTACACCGCTCTGAACCGGGAGCAGGAGCCTAAGGCTCTGGCGTGCATCCGGCATCTTTTGGAGGATTTTCTGGAGCATGGCCCCACGCAGGAGGAGCTGCAGCTGGTGCGAGAGCAGTCCAAGGCCAATGTGCTGATGGGACTGGAATCCACCACCGCCCGCATGAGCCATCTGGCCCGCTGCCTGCTGCGGGAAGGACGCTTCCTCACCCCCGACGACATTATCGCCAGCTACGACGCCGTCACCCGGGAGGAAGTGCTCACGCTGGCACGGGAGACCTTCGACTTCGATCATCTCTCCTTCTCTGCCGTAGGCCGAGTTGCCGACGAGGAAACCTACCGCAAGCTTTTGCTGCAATAACGAAACAGACCAGCGAACGGAGCGTTTTTTGCGCTCGGTCCGCTGGTTTTTCTGTCCCTTGCATTGCAATTCGGCGCAAAAGCATATACTCTGCGATGAACGCCTCGCACCGCAGCAGTCAGCCACTTTTTCCTCGATCCTCCCGGGAAAATTCGACCCTTTTCCTCATTATCCCCTCGAAATTTACAATTGATTCACATTCTGCCCTGTGCCGGACTTGCAAATTCAGGCCAAGATGATACAATGGGCTTTGATCGTTCAAAATTGAAACATCAGGAATAGGTGATTTATTATGAGTCTGCGTATTGGCATCGACATTGGTTCTACCACAGTCAAGGTCGTAGTGCTCTCTCCCGAAGGCCAGCTTCTGTTCCGCTCTTACGAGCGGCATTTCTCCAAGGTCCGTGAAAAGGCCTGTGAGATCCTGCGCTCCATCGCTCCCCGGTTCTCCGGTGAGGAGGTAAAGCTGGTCATTACCGGCTCGGCCGGTCTGGGCGTGGCCAAGGCCAGCGGTGTGGACTTCGTTCAGGAAGTGTACGCCACCGCCGCCGCTGTCAATGAATACATCCCCGACACCGACGCCGTCATTGAACTGGGCGGCGAAGATGCCAAGATCATCTTCTTCGGCGGCGCTCTGGAAGAGCGTATGAACGGTTCCTGTGCCGGCGGCACCGGAGCTTTTATCGACCAGATGGCTACGCTGATGAATGTGACCGCACCCGAGCTGGATGAGCTGGCTCTGAAGCACGAAAAGATTTATCCCATCGCTTCCCGCTGCGGTGTGTTTGCCAAGAGCGACATTCAGCCCATTCTCAATCAGGGCGGGCGCAAGGAGGATGTGGCAGCCTCCATTTTTCAGGCCGTGGTGGATCAGACCATTGCCGGTCTGACTCAGGGCCGTGAATTGAAGGGCAAGCTGGTCTTTCTGGGCGGACCGCTCCACTTCCTCCGTGGTCTGAGAGAGCGCTTTGTGGAAACGCTGGAGCTGGACGAGGAGCACGCCATCTTCCCCGAGGACGGCGACTGCTTCGCCGCCATCGGCGCCGCTCTCTGTGCCACCGATTATGAGCCCCGTCTGTTTGATGACGCCCTCACGCTGCTGGAGGAGAGCCGGGATGCCACCACCACCATCAACACCGCTTCCCAGCTGTTTGCCTCTCAGGAGGCGTATGACGCCTTCTGCCAGCGGCACAACGCCACCCATCCCCCGGTGGTGGACATTTCCACCTACGAGGGCGACGCATGGCTGGGCATTGACGCCGGAAGCACCACCACCAAGCTGGCGCTGATCGCTCCCGACGGCGGTCTGCTGTACACCTACTATCACTCCAATCTGGGCAACCCGGTTGCCATTGTCAAGGAACAGCTGGAGCACATCTACGACCTCTGCGGCGACCGGATCACCCTCCGGGGCAGCGCTGTCACCGGATACGGCGAGGACCTCATCAAGAACGCCTTCCGCTGCGATCTGGGTCTGGTGGAGACTGTGGCGCACCTCAACGCCGCACGCCACTTCAACCCCGATGTGGACTTTATCATCGACATCGGCGGTCAGGACATGAAGTGCTTCAAAATCCGCAACGGCGCAGTGGACTCCATCATGCTGAACGAGGCCTGCTCCTCCGGCTGCGGCTCCTTTATCGAAACCTTCGCCCGTGCCTTGGGCTATGAGATTGCAGACTTTGCCAAGCTGGGCCTGTTTACCGAAAAACCCGTCAACCTCGGCTCTCGCTGCACCGTGTTTATGAACTCCTCGGTGAAGCAGGCGCAGAAGGACGGTGCCAGCGTGGAGGACATCTCCGCCGGTCTGGCCATTTCGATCGTGAAAAACGCCATTTACAAGGTGCTGCGTATGTCCTCCGCCGACGATTTCGGTCAGCACATCGTGGTGCAGGGCGGCACCTTCCACAACGACGCCGTGCTCCGTGCCTTTGAGCAGGAGCTGGGCCGGAATGTCACCCGTCCCACCATCGCCGGCATCATGGGCGCCTTCGGCGCAGCGCTTGCCGCCAAGGAGCTGGGTCTGGAGCAGAGCCAGACTCTGAGCAAAGAGGAACTTGCCCACTTTGTCCACTCCGCCAAGCCCATCACCTGCAACGGCTGCACCAACCACTGTTCCCTCACCATCAACCAGTTTGACGGCGGCCGCCGCTTTATCTCCGGCAACCGCTGCTCCAAGCCGCTGGGCGGCAAGAAGGAGTCCATGCCCGACCTGATGCGCTACAAGTACGAAAAGCTGCGCAGCATGGAGGGCAAGGGTCAGGGCACCGGCGTCCGGGGCAAGATCGGCATTCCCTTCGGACTGAATATGTACGAAAACCTGCCCTTCTGGTTTGAATTCTTCACCAAGCTGAACTTTGAGGTGGTATTGTCCCCCCAGTCCAGCCGTCAGCTCTACATCAAGGGGCAGCGCACCATTCCTTCCGACACGGTGTGCTATCCTGCCAAGCTGCTCCACGGTCATGTGCAGTCCCTGCTGGACGAGGGTGTGGACACCATCTTCTACCTCTGCATGAGCTACAACTTTGACGAGGGCACCAGCGACAACAACTACAACTGCCCCGTGGTGGCCTACTACCCCGACCTGATTGCCGCCAACATCCCCGATCTGAAAAACCACCGGTTCATCCACGAATATTTCGGCCTGCACCGGCCCAAGGACTTTGAAAAGCGTGCTGCCGCGTACTTCTTCCGGGAATTCTCCATCCCCAAGAAGGAGACCATCGCCGCCAGCCGTGCCGCTTTCAACGCCTATCACGCCTATGTAGAGGATGTGCGTGCCACCGGTCAGTCCTACATCGACTACGCCCGCAGCCACGATCTGCCCATCATGGTGGTGGCCGGCCGTCCCTATCACATGGACCCGGAAATCAACCACGGCATCAACGATCTGGTCACCGGCTTCCGGTTTGTCCTCATCACCGAGGATGCAGTGGCTTACCACATGGACAAAGCGCCCCGAACGGTGCTGAACCAGTGGACTTACCATTCCCGTATGTACAACGCCGCTCGCTATGTCTGCACGCAGCCCGACATGGAGCTGATCCAGCTGGTGAGCTTCGGCTGCGGCGTGGACGCCATCACCGGCGACGAGATGCGCTCCATTCTGGAGGAGGGCGGAAAGCTCTACACCCAGCTGAAGATCGACGACATCTCCAATCTGGGTGCTGTGAAAATCCGTATCCGCTCTCTGCTGGCTGCCATTGAAGCACGCAAGAAGAATCAGTGAGGTGATCCCATGGCTGAATTGATTTATGACGACACCGGTCGTCTGCTGTTTACCAAGGAGATGAAGGAGGAATACACCATCCTCATCCCCCAGATGCTGCCCATCCACTTCGGTATGTTCCGGAAAATGCTTCAGCTGGAGGGCTACCGGGTGGAACAGCTGAACAACGGCGGCAGAGCCGTTGTGGACGAAGGCTTGAAGTATGTCCACAACGACACCTGCTACCCCGCCCTGCTGGTCATCGGCCAGTTTTTGGACGCCATCAAGCACGGCGGCTATGACCCCCACAAGGTGGCACTGATGATTACTCAGACCGGCGGCGGCTGCCGTGCCAGCAACTACATCCACCTGCTCCGCAAGGCGCTGAAAAAGGCCGGCATGGACTACATCCCCGTGATCTCCCTCTCGGTGGGCATGGAGAAAAACCCCGGCTTTACTCTGACGGTGTCCCTGATCCGCAAGCTGGTCTACGCCATGATGTACGGCGATCTGATTATGAATGTGGGCAATCAGGTGCGTCCCTATGAGAACAACCCCGGCGACACCGACCGGATGGTGGAGCACTGGACCAGCGAGCTGATCCACCGCTTTACCGACGGCAAGGGTATGTCCCGCAAGCAGATGCGAGCCATCTTCCGGGAGATTCTGGACGACTTCAAGACCATCCCCTACACCCCCTCGGAGAAAATCCGTGTGGGCGTGGTGGGGGAGATCTATGTGAAGTTCTCCGCTCTGGGCAACAACAATCTGGAGCGTTTCCTCCTCAGCGAGGGTGCGGAGCCGGTGGTGCCCGGTTTGACGGACTTTATGATCTTCAAAATCTACAACCGTGTGGTGGATGTGGATATTTACGGCGGCAGCGGATTGAAAAAGGCGGTCTGCAACATGGCCATGCACTACATCGAGCATTGCCAGCACGACATGATCGACGCCTTCCGGGACTCCGGCCGTTTCAAGGCTCCCGGCGACTTCGCCACCCTTCAGCACCTCATCAAGGGCTATCTGGGCGACGGCTGCAAGATGGGCGAGGGCTGGCTGCTCACCGCCGAGATGCTGGAGCTGATTCACTCCGGCACCAACAACATTGTCTGCACCCAGCCCTTCGGCTGCCTGCCCAACCACATCGTGGGCAAGGGCATGATCCGTGCCATTAAGGACAATTACCCCAATTCCAACATCGTGGCCATCGACTATGACCCCTCGGCCACGGAAATCAATCAGGAAAACCGCATCAAGCTGATGCTGGCCAACGCCAAGGGTCTTGCCGCCAAGGCCCGGGAGGCAGTTCCTGTCTGCAAATGACCAAGCACGCCGAGGTGAAGCCGCTTCACCTCGGTGTTTTGCAATTTTTCCGTCTTTTTGCTTTAATTTACGCAAGCAAACAACATTTAAGGTGCAGAATATGAATGATTTTTACTTCTCTATTGCATCTTTTCCCTTCATTGGTTATAATGAGGGCAATCAAACGAAAGTGGGTGTTACTATGGCTAAAATTTCCATGCTCACTCCTCTTGTGGAGATGGACGGCGACGAGATGACTCGTGTGCTGTGGAGCATCATCAAAGAAGAACTGATTTGTCCCTTCGTGGACTTGAAAACGGAATATTATGATCTGGGCCTGAAGCATCGTGACGAAACGAACGATCAGGTCACAGTGGATTCCGCCAACGCCACCAAGAAATACGGCGTGGCTGTGAAGTGCGCCACCATCACCCCCAACGCCCAGCGTGTGGAGGAGTACAATCTGAAGAAAATGTGGCCCTCCCCCAACGGAACCATCCGTGCTATGCTGGACGGCACCGTGTTCCGTGCCCCCATTCTGGTCAAGGGCATTGAACCCTGCGTCAAGAACTGGAAGAAGCCCATTACCCTCGCCCGTCACGCCTACGGCGATGTGTATAAGAACACCGAACTGATTATCCCCGGCCCCGGCAAGGTGGAGCTGGTCTACACCGCCGCTGACGGCACCGAGACCCGCAAGCTGGTCCACGACTACACCACCCCCGGTGTGGCTCAGGCCATGCACAACCTGAATCCCTCCATCGAGAGCTTTGCCCGCAGCTGCTTTGAGTTTGCCCTGTCCACCAAGCAGGACCTGTGGTTCGCCACCAAGGACACCATCTCCAAGCAGTATGACCACACCTTCAAGGATATTTTTGCCGAGATTTACGAGAAGGAGTACAAGGACAAGTTCGCTTCTGCCGGCATTACCTACTTCTACACCCTGATCGACGACGCCGTGGCCCGTGTCATGAAGGCCGAGGGCGGCTTTATCTGGGCCTGCAAGAACTACGACGGCGATGTGATGAGCGACATGGTCTCCTCCGCCTTCGGCAGCCTTGCCATGATGACCAGCGTGCTGGTTTCTCCCCACGGCTACTTCGAGTATGAGGCCGCCCACGGCACCGTGCAGCGCCACTACTACAAGCATCTGGCCGGCGAGGAAACCTCCACCAACTCCGTGGCCACCATCTTCGCTTGGTCCGGTGCGCTCCGCAAGCGTGGTGAGCTGGACAACCTGCCCGACCTGATGGACTTTGCCGATCGGCTGGAGCAGGCCACGCTGAACACCATCGCTCAGGGCAAGATGACCAAGGATCTGGCTCTCATCACCACCCTGCCGGAGGTCACTGTACTCAACAGCCGTGACTTCATTCTGGCCATCCGGGAACAGCTGGAAGCCTGATTTCCCACAATCGTTCCACAAACCGCCGCAATTGCGGCGGTTTGTTTTTTATCGTCATAAATTTTTAATGGAATTTCACTGTCTTATTTCTTCTTCCTGTGTTAACATAAAGGGAGTAAGATCGGAGGTAAGATCCATGAATACGATCCTTGTTTGTGATGATGAGCGGGACATCGTCTCCGCAATTCGCATTTATCTCACCGGAGAGGGCTATCAGGTGCTGGAAGCCTACTCCGGACTGGAAGCACTGGATGTGCTGAACAAGCACCGGGTGGATTTGGTTCTGATGGACATTATGATGCCCCAGATGGACGGTTTGACTGCTGTGGCGAAAATCCGTGAAACCCGAAATGTGCCGGTCATCTTCCTGACTGCAAAAAGTGAAGACGGCGATATGGTGGAAAGCTTCAACGCCGGCGGTGATGACTATATCACCAAGCCCTTCAACCCGGTGGAGCTGTGCGCCCGGGTGCGGAGTCATCTGCGCCGCTACACCCAGCTGGGCGGCATTCCCCAGTCCGATTCCGTGATGCGGGTGGGCAACATCGAGCTGGACGACACCAGTAAGACCGTCACCGTGGACGGCGATCTCATCAGCCTGACTCCGCTGGAATACAGCATCCTCAAGCTGCTGATGGAAACCCCCGGCAAGGTGTTTTCCAGCGATGAAATCTACCGCAGTGTCTGGAAGGACACCCCCTACGGTGCCAACGCCACCGTGGCAGTCCACATCCGCCACCTGCGGGAGAAGCTGGAGATTGACCCTGCCAATCCCCGTTACCTGAAGGTGCTCTGGGGCCACGGCTATAAGATGGAAGCCAGCGAAGGATGAAGCTGTACTACCATCCCTTTGCCAAATTTATGGCAGGGCTGCTGGCCATTGCCAGCCTGACGGCCTGTACCCTCAGTCTGATCTGCATCAACACCCTGTCCCGCTACAATTCCTACGATGCCGACAGCACCGGCCAATCTCTTGTGGAGGACCTCTACTACGAGGACATCCTCACTGACATGAATGCTGCCTCGGACTACTATTCGCTGCTTCTGGTGAATGAGCCTTGGACCAAGGACATCATCTCCGAGTACGAAGCCGCTTTTTCCGGGGAGAAAACCAACTTTTTCTTCACTATTTCGGACTTTGACACCGGTGAAATCCTCCTGAAGAACTACCAGGACGACTATGCCGCCTATGTCCGGCGGGATTATTTTGTCACCCCCGCCAACTACTTCGACCATTACAGCGAATACTACTACACGGAATACAACGACAGCTATGTGGATCATTTCGGCAATGAGATCGACTCCCAATCGGTCATTCCGGCCGCCGAAGCGTTGGAGGATGCGGAGCCGGTCCATATTATGATGGTGGGCCATGTCCGGAAGGATCTGAACCAGATTCCTGCCGACAAGTACGCTGCCGCCGCCAATGTGGCCTACTTCCTCTACACAAACCGCTTCACCTTTCTGATCTGCGCCGCCATCAGTGCGCTGCTGTTTTTGAATTTCCTGATTTTCCTGCTCTACGGTGCCGGCCGGCACAAGGATTCCAATGAGGTCTATCTCCGGCTTGCAGACCGGGTGCCGCTGGATGTGTTCCTGCTGCTGATGGGCGGATTGGGCTCGCTAGGTGCCAGCTTGTTCTACGCCGGCTTCCGCAGCACCCTCTACACCGTCCCCACCAAGGATTCCCTCATCACATGGGGTCTGTTTGTGCTGGGGGCAAACACCCTGCTGGTGCTGATCCTCAATTCCATTGCGGTGCGTGTCCGGGCCAAAACCCTGTGGCAGAACACCCTGCTGCGCCGCTTTCTGGTGCTGTTCCGCCGGCCTGCCCGGTATCTGGGGCAACTCTTCCTGCGGCTGCCTGCCATTTGGCGCACCCTGCTCCTCTGCTGTGTGTTCCTCGGAGCGGAAGTCTTTGCCGTCTCTCAGGTCTACTGGCTGGGCTCCTTTGTCCCGGTGGTGATCTTGACGGTGGTGCTGCTGTTTGTCATTTTGTCCTCCGCCATTCACTTCAATCAGCTGCGCAAGGGCTGCTTTGCCATTGCCGACGGCGATTTGGATTACCGGGTGGACACCTCCTATATGCCCTCGGACTTCCGTGCCCACGGTGAGGCCCTCAACCGCATCGGCGCCGGCATTTCCGGTGCCGTGGAGGAGCGGCTGAAGTCGGAGCTGTTCAAAACTGAGCTCATCACCAATGTGTCCCACGACCTGAAAACGCCCCTCACCAGCATTGTCAACTATGTGGACCTGCTGAGCAAGACCGACCTGCCGGAGGACGCCCGCAGCTATCTGGAGGTACTCCAGCGGCAGAGCCACCGGCTGCGCAAGCTCACCGAAGATCTGGTCGAGGCCTCGAAGGCGTCCACAGGCAATCTGCCGGTGGATATTGTGCCCATCGCTCTGGGCGAGCTGGTGGGACAGGTTGCCGGCGAGTACGAGGACCGCTTTGCCCGGGCGCAGCTGATACCGGTGCTGCAAATGCCGGATGCGCCGGTGACCGTGTTGGGTGACGGCCGCTATCTCTGGCGTATTCTGGACAATCTGCTGAGCAATGTGTGCAAGTACGCTCTTGCCGGAACCCGTGTGTATATGTTCGCCAGCGTAGAGGAGAACACGGTGGTCATCACCGTGAAAAACATCTCCCGGGACGCCCTTTCCACCACGCCGGAACAGCTGATGGAACGCTTTGTCCGAGGGGATGCCTCCCGAAACACGGAGGGCAGCGGACTGGGTCTGTCCATCGCCAGCAGCCTTGCTGAGCTGATGAACGGCAAGCTGACCCTGTCCATTGACGGCGACCTGTTCAAAGCAGAGCTGCGTATGCCTGCCGCTCCCACTCCTGAAATCGAACCGACCGAGCCTGCCCCCTGACGGGGCGGCTCGGTCTTTCTGTTGTTCCCGGGGTTTGAGTTCGTCCTGTTTGGGCTACACTGACGGTATCTCAAGAACCGGGGGTACACTATGGCACAACAGGAACTCAATCGTCAGGCGCAGCAGATTCTGCGCCTTGCCAGACAGGAATCGGTCCGTCTGGGACACGGCTATGTGGGTACGGAGCATCTGCTTCTTGCCGCAATCAAGGTACCCGACAGTTCTGCCCAGACCCTGCTCCGCTCCGTCGGAACCGAAGTCAGCGCATTGGAAACCGCCGTGGCGGTGCTGGTAGGCATCGGCTCCCACGGCTGTCCCCCCTGTCAGGGGCTGACCGACCACGGGCGGCAGTGCATTGAACTGGCGGTGCAGGAATCCCTGAGCCGGGGCAGCACCTGCGTCACCGCCGACCACCTGTTCCTCGCCCTGCTGCGGCGCAAGGACACTATGGCCGGGCGGATGCTGCTGACCTCCGGCTGCGATCTGGACGCCTTGTATCGTCAGGCCGCCGCCGCACTGGGCGAAGGCGGCGGAGCCATGTCCTTCCGCTCCAAGCCCAAGGAACCGGACCCCATCCTCCAATCCCGGCTGCTGGAGCAGTACTCCAAAGACCTCACCCGCTGTGCCGCTCAGGGGGAACTGGACCCGGTGGCCGGGCGGACGCAGGAGCTGGAACGCATGATGGAAATTCTCTGTCGGCGCACCAAAAACAACCCCATTCTGCTGGGCGACCCCGGCGTGGGCAAGACTGCAATGGCAGAGGCCCTTGCCCAGAAAATTGCCGACGGGACAGTGCCGGAGCCGCTTCGGGGACTGCGTATTCTCACGCTGGACCTCTCCTCGGTGATTGCCGGCACCAAGTACCGGGGTGAATTTGAGGACCGCCTGCGTAAAATCCTCAAGGAAGTCAAGCGGCTGGAGCATACGGTGCTGTTTTTGGACGAAGTCCATACTCTGGTGGGCGCAGGCAGTGCGGAAGGTGCCATTGATGCCGCCAACCTGCTGAAACCGGCCCTTGGGCGAGGGGAAATTCAAATCATCGGTGCCACCACCCAAGAGGAATACCGCAAATTTATCTGCAAAGACCCGGCGCTGGAACGCCGCTTCCAGCCCATCTATCTGGAGCCGCCCACCCCCGGTGAGTCCATTGCCATTCTCCGTCTGCTGCGGCCCCGATACGAGGCCCACCACCATGTCGTCATCACCGACGCCGCCCTGCGTGCCGCCGTTCGGCTGTCCCAGCGCTATCTCCCCGACCGCTTTCTCCCGGACAAGGCCATTGATCTGATGGACGAAGCCGCCGCCCGGGTGCGCATCCGGGGTCAGGTCGAGCCGGAAGAAATCCGTCTGCTGGAACAGCGCCACAAGCAGGCCGCCCATGCACTGGAGCAGGCGGTGGCTCATCAGGACTTTGAGCAGGCCGCCCAACTGCGGGATGCGGAGGAAAACTTCCTCCGCCAGTGGACCGAAGCACGCAAGGAATGGGCTGCCAGCGATGAGGCCAGCCAGCTCCGGGTTGAGGAAGAGGACATCGCCGCCGTGCTGAGCTGCTGGACCGGCATCCCGGTGAACCGCATCACGGAGCAGGAGGCATCCCGGCTGATGACGCTGGAGCAGACCCTGAACCGCCGCATTGTGGGTCAGCATTCCGGTGTAGCTGCCCTCGCCTCTGCCATCCGCCGCAGCCGCTCCGGCTTGCAGGAGGAAAACCGCCCGGTAGGCTCTTTTCTCTTCGCCGGACCCTCCGGTGTGGGCAAAACCGAGCTGAGCCGCACGCTGGCAAAGGCTCTCTTCGGCAGTGAAAACGCCCTCATTCGGCTGGATATGTCAGAATTTTCCGAAGGACACAGCGTGTCCCGGCTGATTGGCTCTCCTCCGGGGTATGTGGGGCATGAGGAAGGCGGTCAGCTCACCGAGAGCATCCGCAAGCACCCCTACTCCGTGGTGCTGTTCGACGAGCTGGAAAAGGCCAACGATCAGGTGTGGAACCTGCTGCTGCAAATTCTGGAGGACGGATTTCTCACCGACAGTCAGGGCAAAAAGGCGGATTTCCGCAACGCCGTTCTCATTCTGACCTCCAATTTGGGCAGCCAGTCCGCCGTGCCGCTGGGCTTTGGCAAGGAGGACCCGGAGGACTATGCCCGGCAGGTGGATCGGGCGCTGCGAAACACCTTCCGCCCGGAATTTCTCAACCGTCTGGATGAAATCATCTGCTTCACCCCCCTCTCCTCCGACGAGGTATCGGAAATTGCAAAGCGGATGGTGCATCAGTTCTCCGACCGCCTGTCCCACATGGGCATTTCCCTCTCCGTGGACGAGGACGCCTATCCCCTGATGGCCCAGCAGGGTTATGACCGGCAGTATGGCGCACGACCGCTGCGCCGCTATCTCCGCCGTCAGGTGGAAAATCCTGCCGCCCAACTGCTGCTGGACGGCACCCTCAAGTCCGGTCAGACCCTGAAGGTGGGCTGTGACCAAAACGGCATCCATCTGGATGTGGTGTGACAATATCAGATACTTTTCCACACTCAAACCGGAAAAAAGCAGCGGTCACTGCCGTGACCGCTGCTTTTTCCCTCTTCTGGGGTTGTATTTTCGGTGCAATGTGCTATCATTTCCACAACATCACATCAGAAAGGAGAACTAAGGATGAACAGCTTAGTTTTGCTGGCCGGCTGCGGTCTGGGCGATGGCTCCTGCATCGAAGAAGTGATTTTGACTTATCTCGCTCTGGAAAAACATCACTGTCCCTATCAGCCCGTGGCTCAGCCCATGTCTGTCCCGTCGATCGACCACGCTTCGGAGGAAGTGGGTGAAATGCGGGATGTGTTCACCGAGTCCGCCCGCATCGGTCGGGGCCGCCTGATGCCGCTGGACCGTGTGCGTCCGGAGGACTTTGACGCACTGATTCTCCCCGGCGGCATGGGCCTGATTGCCAATTACAGCGAGGAAGCCGCCGTCAAGACGCTGATGGAAGCCTTCCTCCGGCAGGGCAAGCCCATCGCCACTATGTGCGCCGGTATCGATTTTCTGCGTGGACGGTTGGGCAAAGACCTCCTGCAAACCGAGTGCCGCTCCCTTGCCCCCACTTCCTTCTGTCACGACGCAGAGCGAAACATCTACTACACCCCGGCATTCCGCTGCCCTGCAAACCTCTGTGAGGTGCAGGAGGGCATTGAGCGGATGGTTGCAGCGATGGCTGCCAGCGTGGCACAGGCATAACGCAACTCAAACCCACGGCATGGAGGTACTGCAATGGACCACATTGAATTTGTCCCGGTAAAGGAATCCGAAGTCGGTCTGATTGGCCAGCTTCGTCAAAAAGCGTGGTCAGTCACTTATCGCGGCATTTACCCCGATGAAATGTTGGAGAAATTCGACTATGACTGGCACAGAGAACGGGATCTCATACGCATCCGAAATCCCCGGTTCCACCACTATTTCATCCAGAGAATCGGCCGATCGGTCGGCTATCTGACGCTGAAAGAGGACACTATTCTGCTCATTTACTCCCTCTATCTGCTGCCGGAGGCGCAAAAGCAGGGCATCGGCAAACAGGCCTTCTCCTTTGTGGCTGATTTTTGCGCCCAGCGCAATCTGCAGGAGTTTTCCTGCCACTGTCAGCCGGACAACACCAACGCCATGGACTTTTATCGTCACATGGGCGGAGCGATCGTTGACCGTGACGAAGGAAACGAGGAACGCTGGCAGGACACGGTGGTATTCCGGTTCAATGTGTAATAAAAACCCCGGTGTGCGGATGCACACCGGGGTTTTTCGGTTTCTTTTCGTTCAGTTCTGCATCGCTTTCACCGCATCAAACTCGTCGGTGATCTCCTTGCCGGGTGCCGGGGTGAGCAGACTCACCACCACGATGAGCAGCAGGCTCACCAGGAAGGCGGGCAGCAGCTCATAAATGTCCCACACGCCGCCCAGAGGACGGACGACGAACTTCCACAGGAACACCATGCATCCGCCGCCGAGCATACCGGCCAGTGCGCCCCAGCGGTTGGCACGGCGCCAGAACAGGGCACAGAGTACCACCGCACCGAAGGTACCGCCAAAGCCGGCCCACGCAAAGGACACGATGGAAAACACCGAGGAAGCAGGGTCTCTTGCCAAAACCACGCCGATGGCAGAGATGACCACCAAGGTCACACGAGCCACCACCATGCTTCTTTTCTTGCTCATCTTCAGGCCCAGCACACCGTGGAGGATGTTTTCGGACACGGAGGAGGAGGCTGCCAGAAGCTGGCTGTCACAGGTGGACATGGTGCAGGCCAGAATACCTGCCATGACCACGCCTGCCAGCAGGGCCGGCAGGAAACCAAAGGAGGACAGCCGTCCGGCGATGGCGATGAGGATACGCTCGGAGTCTGCCACCCCGTCAATGGCGCCGGCATTTACCATGCCAAGGCCCAGCACACCCAGCAGCACCGCCACAGCCATGGCGACTACCACCCAGATGGTGCCCACACGGCGGCTGACCTTCAGCTTGGAGGGGTCTTCAATGCCCATGAAGCGGAGCATGATATGGGGCATACCGAAGTAGCCCAGACCCCACGCCAGCGTAGAAACAATGGACAGGAAGCCGTAGGGCTGAGCGCCTGCCGCCTGATGGGTCTGAGTCAGGGAGAGAAAGCCCTCCAGACCGGACACATAGTCCACCACCGGAGAAATGCCGCCGGCCTGCATCAGGCTGAACACCATCACCACGAGAAGTGCCGCGCTCATCACGATGGACTGGACAAAGTCGGTGGTAGAGGCCGCCAAAAAGCCGCCCATGGCGGTATATGCCACGATCACCACAGCAGACACGATCATCGCCGTCAGATAATCCACCCCGAAGAGGCTGGAGAACAGCTTGCCGCAGGCGGCAAAGCCGGAGGCGGTGTAGGGGATGAAGAAAATCACGATCACCAAGGCGGAAATGCCCATCAGCAGGTGGCTGTGGTCATGGAATCGGTTTTCAAAGAAGTCGGGGACGGTGACGCTGTCCTTGGCTACGGCGGAGTAGTGGCGCAGCCGCTTTGCCACCAGCAGCCAGTTCAGGTAGGTGCCCAGTGCCAGACCGGCTGCCGTCCAGAAGGCGCTGCAAATGCCGCTGGCGTAGGCCAGACCGGGCAGTCCCATCAGCAGCCAGGAGGACATATCACTGGCCTCAGCACTCATAGCGGTCACATACGGGCCTAGAGACCGACCGCCCAGATAGAACTCGTCGGCACTGTTGCTGGCCTTGGTATAACGAAATCCCAGCAGCAGCATACCGCCGAGATAAACGGTAATTGCAATGATATTTCCCAGCAGCGAAAGGGACATTTCACTCACTTCTTTCTCGTAATGTGGGTTCACTATACCAGAGCAAATACTAGAACGCAACACAGAATAAACTCCGTACATTTTTGGCAAATATACGGAGTTTCCTTTTATTTTCAATTGTTACAGACTGTACACGATTAAGAATACTTTGAAGAAAATTTTTTATACTTTCAAATATCCCAGATAGAGGGGCATCATCCGCTCCCCATAATCCCGGAGGGAGTACTCGCCGCCGGAAATGCACCAGTCATAGAGCAGACCCCGTTCGCACAGGGCATAGGACTTGACGATTTCCCCGGTGGGGAGATCCGTTCTCAACTCGCCCCGCTCCTGTCCCCGCTTGGCAATGCCCCGGAGGATGCGGTAATAGAGCCGGTTGCGGTCCAACAGGTGCTTTTCCCCCTTGGTGACCAGCTGGGCGGCGTACATCTGGCTCAGCAGGTCCACCGACACCGTGCTGTCGATCATGGCGAACAGTTCCCGGTTCAGATACATCAGCGTCTCGAAGGCGTTCTGCTCCGGGTCCAGCCCTTCCATCAGCTCCTCGTACTTGTCGTCAAACAGGTAGCTGAGGGAGGACAAAAGCGCATCCTTGCCGCTGAAATAGTGATAAAACGAACCCCGGGAGGTGCCGGAGCTTTCAATGATCTCCTCCACCGTGGTGTCCTCGTAGCCCTGCCGGTAAAACAGCTCCCAAGCCGCCGCTACGATCTTGCCCCGGGTGTTGCGTGTCTTTTTCTTTGCCATGGTGCATCCTCCCCCATTTTCTTATCTCTATTATAAAAGCTGCGCTCCGTTCCCGCAATCAATAAAGCACTTTTTACATGGTTTTCGGCAGTTCCTCGCATTCACTTTGCATTGTGGACTGATATAATAGAATTGTTATGAATTGTTGATGGGAGGGTTCCTGTTATGAAGTTTACCAAAATGCACGGCTGCGGCAATGACTATGTGTACATTGACTGCACGAAAACCCCTCTGCCCGACCCGGAACACACCGCCATCGCCCTCAGTGATCGCCACTTTGGCATCGGCGGTGACGGCATCATCCTGATCTGCCCTTCCCAGACGGGAGATTTCCGCATGGCGATGTACAACGCCGACGGCAGCGAAGGCAATATGTGCGGCAACGGCATCCGCTGTGTGGGCAAATTTGTCTACGACAAGGGGCTGACCGACAAGACCGACCTGACCATTGAAACCAAGAGCGGCTTGAAGCACCTGAAGCTGGAGGTGGAGCACGGTCTGGTGGCCCGAGTCCGGGTGGACATGGGCAAGGCTGACTGGTCCGCTGCCGCCATCCCCGTGGTGGGCATGGGCGACAGTGTGGTGGGCCGTCCGGTGGACATCGCCGGTCAGCACTGGGAAATGACCTGCGTCAGCATGGGCAATCCCCACGCCATTGTCTGGGTGGACGATGTGGACTCCCTTCCTCTGGAGGAGCTTGGCCCTCACTTTGAGCATCACCCCATGTTCCCGGAGCGAATCAACACGGAATTTGTCCATGTGATCGACGAGAACACGCTGGAACTGCGTGTCTGGGAGCGAGGCAGCGGCGAAACGCTGGCCTGCGGCACCGGCGCCTGCGCCAGCACGGTGGCGGCTTACCTCAATCACCGCACCGGCGCCAAGGTAAAGGTGCTGCTTCGGGGCGGTACGCTGGAAATTGAACTGGCGGAGGATGGTCATGTGTATATGACCGGCCCTGCCTGCACTGTATTTGAAGGAGAATTGACACTATGAGAACTTTGCTGGACTTGGTCCCCAAAATGAGCTACACCCTGATTCAGGGCAATCTGGATCGGGAGATCACCGAACTGGTCTACGATTCCCGTAAGGTCACCCCCGGCTGCATCTTTGTCTGCATCGTGGGTGCCATTTCCGACGGTCATGACTACTTGCAGGATGTCATCGACCGGGGCGCAGTCTGCGTCGTGGTGGAGCGTGAGGTGGAAGTCCCCTCCGACATCACCGTGCTGCGGGTCAACAGCAGTCGCACCGCTCTGGCCGAGCTGTCCGCCGCTTGGTTCGGCCATCCTGCTGAGCAGCTGACCACCATCGGCATCACCGGCACCAAGGGCAAGACCACCACCACCTACATGATCCGTGACATGATGGAGCACGCCGGCCTCAAGACCGGCCTCGTCGGCACCATCGAGGTCATCATCGGTGACGACCACATCCCCGCCGTCAACACCACCCCCGAATCCTTCCTGCTCCAGCAGTACTTCCGCCGCATGGTGGATGCCGGCATCACTCATGTGGTGATGGAGGTGTCCTCTCAGGCCCTGAAGATGGACCGTGTGGGCGGTTTCCTCTTTGACTACGGCATCTTCACCAATCTGGAAGAGGACCACATCGGCGGTGCGGAGCATCCCGACATGGCTGACTACATCTACTGCAAGAGCCTGCTCTTCCGCAAGTGCAAGCTGGGTCTCATCAACGCCGACGCCGACTATCTGGAAGGCGTGCTGGACCGCCACACCTGCGAAATCGAGACCTTCGGCATCGAAAATCCCGCCGACCTGCGTGCCTCCGACATTCAGCGCATCAACGAGCCGGGCTATCTGGGCGTGAAGTATCAGCTCAGCGGCCTTGCCAACTACCCCGTCCGGGTGGATATTCCCGGCGACTTCACCGTCTACAACTCTCTGGTCGCCATCGCCCTGTGCCGTCATCTGGGCGTGGACACTCAGAACATCCTCTCCGCTCTGGATCAGGTGCAGGTCAAGGGCCGTCTGGAAGTGGTTCCCACTCCCGGTGACTACACCCTCATGATCGACTACGCCCACAACGCCATGAGTCTGGAGGCTCTGCTGAAGAACATCCGCAAGTACGGCCCCAACCGCATGATCTGTATGTTCGGCTGCGGCGGCAACCGCTCCAAGGTGCGCCGCTATGAGATGGGCGAGGTTTCCTCCCGTCTGGCGGACCTGACGGTGGTCACCAGCGACAACCCCCGCAACGAGGAGCCTATGGACATCATCAACGACATTCTGATTGGCGTCAAAAAGGCCGACGGTGCCTATGTCACCATTCCCGACCGAAAGGAAGCCATCCGCTACTGCATGGAGCACGCTCAGAGCGGCGACATCATCCTGCTGGCCGGCAAGGGACATGAGGACTATCAGGAGATCAAGGGCAAAAAGCACCACATGGATGAGCGTGAGCTGATCGCTGACATTCTGGCAGACCGCTGATTGTCTCCGTTTTTTCCACATTGACAACATACAGGGCAGGCTGTCCCAAGGGGACAGCCTGCCCTTTGTTTGATTCAAAATTGCTGTGAAAAAACGGCGTCCGCCGCTTTAGTTGCAGCCCCCGACCAGTTATGTTAAGATATAGCTAAATCATCTTATCTCGTATTTCGGTTTCTTTAATATTTGCAGGAAAATTCAGAAAATGGGAGGTATATTGTGCCATGATTGTGCTGGAATTGGGATACAACTTACTTTTATCCTTCATGTTTGCATTTCTTGCCGCCTCCTTTCTGATCTTGTACCGGAAAGCGAAAAAACCGCTGCATCTTTGGCTTTCGGTGACTTTTTTCCTATTTCTTCTGGATGATACCTTCCTCTACATTTCCCAGATTCTGTTCTATCTGGCGGAGCGCCCTCCGCACTTTTTGATTTCCGGCGGTCCCGTGGAGCGGATTATTTCCTTTGCCACGCTGTTTGCCTATCTCATGGTGGTGGACACCGAAACCGGACACAAAACCAGCCGGAGGAAACAAGTTATCACGCTGGTTCTTTGTGCGCTCCTGATCGTCTATTCCTTCTACGGGCTTTCCGATCGAACCACCCAGATTGTCACCTGTCTGGCTCTGGAGTTGTGGTGTGCGTTGCTTTTTGCACAGGGTGCCTGGCGGCTGCACACGCATCCGGAGCTGTCTGACGAACCTCAATACATCGCCGTCTGGAAATGGTCCTTTGTGGCGCTGAGCCTTCTCTCCCTGCTAGCCGGTCTGGAGTTTACCGTTGCCGCACTTTATCCCCAGCACAGCGTTCAGCTGATTTTACACCTTCCCACCCGGCGGCTCGTCTTTATTGAGGTGCTCAGCATCCTTTCCTCTGTGTTGTGTGCGTGCTACCTCAACCGGGAGTCCACCGATCTCTTTCTTTCCAGCAAACAGCCGGACTCCGCTGCCCAACGGATGGAAAAGCTGTTTCCCATTTTGGTGATGCGGTACGGTCTGACCCGACGGGAACTGGATGTGCTGGCGGACATCCTCGCCGGTAAGACCGGGCAGGAAATCGGCGAACATCTGTCCATCTCGCCGGGTACGGTAAAGGCACACAAGCACAACATTTTCCAAAAAACCGACAGCGGCAACATTCAGGAGCTGCTTGCTCTCATCTCCTGCATCGAACAGTCCGAGAGCAGCACCTCGAACCCCGCTGAGTAGATCCGATGAGTGCAAGAAAAGCACTCCGGACAAGGACGGATCACGCATAAGGAACAATCAAAGACTCCGCAAGCCATCGGACAAAGAAGGCTTGCGGAGTCTTTTTTCTGTCTGTTTCGTCGTTCCACTTTTCTTGTTCTCGGTTCGCCTTTTTCCTGCGCTTGTACTTCCATTTCGGTTCCGCAGGCCACTTCGTTCTTCTTATAAACCGTCTAAACCGTCATTTTAACCAAATTCAGTTCCATTTTCTTCCTAAAATCCGCATTTTCCAGCGATTGACTTCTCAAAACTCGGTGCTAAAATGTATACAATTCGCCCGGGTTACAACACTTGTAAGCGGACGGATCGTGTGAGAGAAAAAAGAAAAAGAAAGGTGGTCACTATGAAAAAAACTTCCTTAGCAAAGCGGTTGCTGGCAGTTTGTCTGGCAATTGCGATGTTCGCAACCTTAGTTGGCTGCGGACCGAAGAATCCCCCTGCGGATTCCGGTGCAGCGGAAACGGGAAGCACATTCCTGAACACGACCGGCGATGATGGTGCAAACTACATTAGTTTGACCGACGCCCGTAGTTTCAAGGCTGTGATTCCCATTGACAAGACGGAAGACGAAGCCAAAGCCCTTGCAGACAAGGTTTTCTGGTCTTTGGATCGCGATCCCAACCTTGTCTACTCCGATGAAACGCTTTACCCCTATCAGAACCAAGGCGGTGAACTGGATCGATGGCTTTGCTCCGATGGCGAAACTCCGCTGTTCTCCAATGTGGCCACTGCGGTGGAAACGGTGGACGGCAAGGTTTGTCTGGTTGTCACCTTTGACAACACCGTTTACTTCTACGATCAGAATTGGGAAACCGAAGAGTGGTTTGAGGACCCCAGCGTTCCTCACTACAACGGCGGCGCATTCATTGATGACTGCGGTTACTTCAATCTGACCGCCACTCTGGACGGCACCGCTCTTGGCACCACTCCGGTGAAAATCGTCCCCTACGATGATTACAACACCATGCCCGAGATCTACGAAGAGCTGGACGAGATGGTAACCTACGCCGCAGACAAGACCGACCTCTATGTGGAAAAGTTCTCCATGGGCAAGAGCGCCGGTGACTACGGTCTGGAAGCCTTGGATATGCCTTACCTCATCGTTGCAAGAGATAAGGAAGCCGTCGAACACTGGAAGGCCATCCGTGAGGAGGCTACCACGGACCCCGAAGCTCTGCTGGCAAAGCTGGAAAACGGCGAGCTGGGCGACTATCAGGTTCCTGTTATGTACTCCAATGTCCACGCAAACGAAGTGGCTGCTGCCGACGGCATCATGAAGTTCGCATGGATGCTGCTGGAGTCCGCCGCCGGCGATAAGACCATCGACTACGACAAGCTGACCGGCTTCACCGAGGAAGGCGAGGCTCAGCTGAAGGAGCAGATGGGCGAGCAGGGCGTGGAAGGCAGCGTTGCCGTTCCCGATCTGGTGAAGGACACTGCCACCTATCTGGGCTGGCTGCGTGAGGACGGCGTGTCTGTTTCCGACAAGGTCGATCTGGAGAAGTATTACACCTCTGAGACCGACACGGTCAAGCTGGACGAACTGCTGGACAACATCTTCTTCATTCTGGTTCCCGAGGAAAATGTGGAAGGCCGTACCTATCTTTGTCGTACCTCTTCCGGCGGCATGGACCTGAACCGTGATAACTCCTTCCAGACTCAGGCTGAGACTCAGAATATGGCTCACCTGATTGCAGACTGGAACCCCGTCAGCTTGGTGGAATTCCACGGCCGTATCGAACAGTTCCAGTGCGAGCCCTGCGATCCCCCTCATGAGCCCAACTTTGAATACGATCTGCTGGCAAAGCATCTGATGCCCGGCGGCGAAGCTTTGGGCATTGCTGCTATCACCAACAACGACAGCTTCAACAGCTATGTGATCCCCCAGCGCGATTATCTGAGCTACAACGGCAACAAGACCGAGGATGGCAAGGATCAGACCCAGTGGTTCAACCCTTGGGATGATATGTCCACCAGCTACACTCCCCAGTACTCCATGCTTCAGGGCACTGTGGCTTACACTTGCGAGCTCCCTGCCTACAACGATGATACGGTCCGTGCCGCTGCCTACGGCATCGTGGGCCAGAGCGATTACATCGCTGAAAACAAGGACGGTTACCTCGCCGCTCAGGCCGAGATCTTCAAGCGCGGCGTGAACAACGAAAACTCCGACGAATATGATAAGGTCGGCCAGTGGCTGTGCGACCAGTACGATGAGGAAGGCGCAGAAATCAATCTGTTCCGTCCTGAGTACGATGGCGAAGGCCAGAACGGCAACTTCTACCCCGAGTGCTATGTCATTCCCTTGGACGGCGAGCATCAGAAGAACCTGCCTGCCGCCAAGGAGATGCTGGATTATCTGGCCCGCAACGATGTCAAGGTCATGAGCGCAAAGGAAGCCTTTACCTATGACGGTGTGGAGTATCCTGCCGGCACCGCAGTGGTTTCCATGTATCAGGCAAAGCGTTCCGTGGCAAACGGCATGCTGTACAAGGGCACCTACATCACCAGCTGGCCCATCCTGTACTCGGAAGGCATTACCGCATTCAACAAGACCCGTGGCTTTGATATGGCTACCTGCGCAGAGCCTGCTGCTTACGAGACGATTGCCGCCGTCTGCGAAGTGACCGACCAGTGGGATGTGAAGTCCTACTTCACCGGCACCGAGGGCGACAAGGTGATCCTGAGCAATGCTTCCGAGGATTCTACCGCCGCCGTGAACGAGCTGCTGAAGGCCGGCAAATCGGTCGGCATGATTCTGGGCGGCGAAACCAAGGGCTCCTTCCTCCTCGACTTTGCCGATTGGAAGACCGTTTCCGAGAAGTATATCCTTTCCGGTGAGGGTGTGACCGCAGAAGAGGCTCCTCTGACTGTGGCTATCACCAAATCTCCTGTCCTATACATCTGCGGCAAGCCTGAACCCAACGAGGAAGGCTTTGTCCTGACGACCATGATCGACTGGAACTCCCACGAGTACAACTACGACCGTCAGGCCATGCGTATGCTGGGCTTCGATGTGACCGATAATGCTGCTGAGGCAGACCTGATTATCGGTAACTGCCCTCTGGACGACGCCGCTGTGGAAGCCATTCAGGCCGGCACTCCTTACATGGGTTATGGCCCCTACGCTTCTACCTCCGCTCAGGAGCATCTCTTTGATGTCGACCAGCTGTCTTGGAACAGCGCAAGCGAAATGGCAATGGACGCTCTGGGCTTCGTCACCTATCCGGAGCACTCTATGGTCACTGCCAGCTACGCCGCTGAGGGCGATGACATTCTGTACGGCTTTGGCACCGGCTACTTCGAGACCATTCCCGAGGGCGCCAAGGTTCTGGTTCAGATGGATCCCACCAAGGCTCCTCTGGAAGGCTTCATGCCTGCCGGCGACGAGAACAACAACGAGGAATTCCTGAAGTCCGTTCAGGCCTTTGCATACAAGGGCAAGGGCGCAGACGGAGTCGATCTGGATGTGGTTCTCTTCGGCAACACTCTGACCAACAAGGTCCACCAGCGTGATGAGTTCAACTTCATCTCCAACACCGCCTTCTCCCATGTGACGGGCGATGTGGTTGCCGGTGCAGCAACGACGGCGGAAGAAACCGAGCTGCTGAACTCTTTGGGTAAGTAAGTTTCCCGCTGCAACTCATAACGCATAAAACGGCGCCCCGCCAAATTCTCTTTCGAGAGGGTTCGGCGGGGCGTTTTTTAGTTCAGCGGAGCGTCAGGCTCTGTTTTCACGGGAATTTACCGATCGACCCGCTCAATTTCCTTCTGCGGCGCCGTTTCTACGGGTTCTGCACCCAAGTGGAACCGATCTGCGTGCTTGGCAGACACCGGCCCGTGGGTACAGTCCGGAGTCAGCTCCCCGGCGAACTCCTCTCGCTGGGTGTGGAATTTCGGCGCTGTGTCCATCTTTTTTCGTTTCATGCCATCACCTTCCTGCTTCTATTCTGTCCCTTTTTCCCTTGGAAATACACGCCACCCTCTTGCATTCCTGCGATTCCATGTTATAATATCCCCGAGGAAATAGCCCCCAGGTCACTGGGGAGATTTATGGAGGTACGAATATGGCTTACAAGATTTCTGATTCCTGCATCATGTGCGGCGCTTGCGAGAGCGTTTGCCCCGTTGGCGCTATCAGCGCTGGCGACACCCAGTATGTGATCGACGCTGACGCTTGCATCGAGTGCGGCGCTTGCGCCGGCACCTGCCCCGTGGGTGCTCCCGATCAGGAGTAATTCCAATCAATAAAAGCAGAGCGGTTTTTTTACCGCTCTGCTTTTATTTTTGCCCGGTTTTCCACACCCCATACGGGGAAAACCGGCGTTTCTCCGCTCCCTAGGTTTCCCGTTGATTGATACCGGGCCATATTCTCCACAAACCGACGCAAAAACCCCGTCCGAAAGCCGCATTTACGGCATCGGACGGGGTTTCTTTTGATTTTATTCCACAGGAAGGCCGGTGAGGTACCGCCGCACCATGTCAAAGCCGGTGAGAGCGGCAAAATTGCGGTTCTGACCTCGATTTTGACCCAGATGCAGCTCCCGGACCCAAGTATGAGCGCCGTCGCTGAGTCCCACAAAGATAAGGCCCACCGGGTTGCCCCGGTCATCACTGTCCGGGCCTGCCACACCGGTGACACTGAGTCCCAGCTGCGCCCCCAGCTTGATGCGGATATTCTCCGCCAAAGCACGGCACACCGGCTCAGACACAGCGCCGTATTCCGTCAGCAAAGCCTCGGGAACGCCCACAATGTCCCGTTTCACCTCATTGGTGTAACACACCACTCCGCCTTTGAAAACAGCGGATACGCCGGACAAATCAGTAATGCGCTGAGCAATCATGCCGCCGGTGCAGCTCTCCGCTGTGGCAAGGGTCACCTTCTGCTCCAGAAGCAGACGGCAGCTCACCTCAGTCAAATCCTTCACATCTGCACCGTAAATCAGCGCCCCGAAGCGTTTTCGCAGCGCCTGCTCCACCGGAGCGATGAGCGCTTCGCATTCTTCCCGGCTGCTGCCCTTGGCGGTGATTCGCAGCTCGGCAGAGCCTTCCTTGGCGTAGGGTGCAAGGGTGGGATTGGTCATCCGCTCCATCTCCGACCAAAGCTGAGCCTCGATGGCCGACTCACCCATGCCGAACAGGCACAGCGTCCGGGAGAGAATCTCGCCCTCTCCCTTTTCCCGGAGGTAAGGCAGCACCCGATGCTCCAGCATGGCCCGGCACTCTCTGGGCGGCCCGGGCAGCATCACCACGGTGATGCCGTCCTGCTCCCATGCACAGCCCGGAGCCGTGCCCCAATCGTTGGACAGCACGGTGCAGCCCTCCGGCAGCATGGCCTGCTGCAAATTGTTTTCCGTCATGGAACGCCCCCGGTGGGCAAAATAGCTGCGGATGCGCTGGGCGCTCTCCTCGTGGAACACCAGCTTCCGCCCAAAGGCCGCCGCCACCACCTGCTTGGTCAGGTCATCGCAGGTCGGCCCAAGGCCGCCGGTGGTGATAATCAGGTCGGCCCGACCCTTGGCCTGCTCCAGCACCTGTGCCAGCCGCTGGGGGTTGTCCCCCACCACTGTGTGGTAGTAGACATTGATACCCAGTCCGGCCAGTGCCTGAGAAAGCATCTGAGCGTCGGTATTGACGATGCTGCCCAGCAGCAGCTCCGTGCCGACGGCAATCAGTTCCGCATGATGTGCCATGGTCTGTTCTCCTCTCCGGGGGTCATATCGAATTCAGCGGCGCTTAGGCGCACAGACGGGCGATCACAGCCGCATAAATCTGAGCGGTCATCAGCAGACGGCTGATACGGGCACGCTCGTTGGCGCCGTGGAGGTGAGAGTCGAAGCCGAACTCACCGGCACCGAAGGCGACGCCGCCGGGAATGTCATGGACATAGGTGCCGCCGCCGATGGCAACACAGTAGCCCTTCTCGCCGCTGAACTCGGTATAGCAGTCCAGCAGGGCATGGATGAACTCGGAGTCGGGGTCCACCACATGGGCGGCATCCAGCTCGCCCTTGCAGCTCCAGCCGAAGCCGGCGAAGGTGTTCTCGGTCACCTTGACCAGATTTTCCTCGTTGGCGCAGACGGACGCACGAATATCAAACTGACCGTTGAAACCGGTCTCGTTCAGGTTCAGCACGGAGAAGGTCAGGGTCAGAGCGCCGGAGATCTCATCCTCCTGAGCCACGCCCAGCGCCTTGCCGGAGTTGTCCCCGAAGGGGAACACCTGATGCAGCTTCTTCACGGTGTCAAAGGCAGGGGTATCGCCCAGCGGCAGCTGGCACAGCACCTCCACCAGAGCGGTGATGGCGTTCTTGCCCTCATCGGGGGTGGAAGCATGAGCCTCGGCGCCGTTGGCCTGAATGGTCAGGGTCTGAGCGTCGCCGCTCACCACGAACTCCACGCCGGTTTTCTCCGTCACAGAGGCACAGGCGGCCTTGACAGCCGCTGCGTCCAGACCTGCCACCTCAGCGGTGCAGTGACCGGGCGCCACATTGGCACGGATGCCGCCCTTGACGCTCACCAGTCGGGGCAGCACATCCACCTTCTCCCATGTTGCGGCAAACTCAGGGGCGTAGCGTGCCTTTTCCACATTGATAACCGGGAACTCGGCATCCGGGGTGACGGAGTTGGGGGCATAGGGAGCGTGAGCGTAGTAATGCTCGATGTCACGGGAGCCGGTCTCCTCATCGGTACCCAGCACCAGCTTGACATTCTTGGTCAGGGGCAGACCCAGCTCCTTCACGCAGCGCATGGCCATCATGGCTGCCACAGCAGGGCCCTTGTCGTCATCGGTGCCACGGCCGTAGATCATGTCGCCGTCTCGCACCAGAGTGAAGGGGTCGGTTTCCCAGCCGTCGCCGATGCCCACCACATCCAGATGGGCCAGCACATGGAGCTGATCCTCGTGGTCGTTCAGGTCCACCAGACCCACATAGCCGTCATCCTCGGAGGTCTTGAGACCCCAAGACTGAGCCAACTCCAGCGCGGCCTTGAGCGCCTTAGCCGGGCCCTCACCGAAGGGAGCGCCGGGAGCCGGAGTGCCGGTGGTGGAATCAATGGCAACCA
Source organism: Oscillospiraceae bacterium (assembly GCA_020025295.1). Taxonomy (GTDB): domain Bacteria; phylum Bacillota; class Clostridia; order Oscillospirales; family Oscillospiraceae; genus UMGS1766. Next base: position 29,724 of record JAHHSJ010000002.1, read on the forward strand.
GAGGTGCCAGAGCGTCAACAAATTCGTCCTCTTTGCCTGCAAACCAGGCCTTAATCATTTCATTCATGTTCAGCTTCCTCTCTGCGTTGTGCATTTTCATTCAGATATTTGTAAACCGTATAGCGGGAAACTCCCAGCCGCTGGGAGACATAGGGGACACTTTTGCGGAAGGAGAAGGCGGACTTCTGATCCAGCAGAGCGATCACCTTCAGCCGGTCGGTTTTGGAAAGGGCGTCCACCGGCTTGCCCACCGCAGCCATACATTCGTCGAACATCTCCGACAGGCGATCCTCGCCGCCCCGGGACATGGCGGACCGCAGATCCGCCTCGGCGTTCATCATCTCCACCAGAATCCGATTGGCATAGGCCAAAGAGGTGAAGTCATAGTTAATGCCCAGCGCCAGATTGAAGTCCTCCCCAATCAGGTGGAAGGTAGAGGATTTGATCTGCTTTCCGCCGGGGGTGGTGGCAAACAGGTTGACAAAGTCCGTCCGACGGCCGACCTCGTCCAGTTCCTGATTCTCCCCCATCACATCCAGAGTGGAGCCTACGCCTCGCCCGGACACATGACCGTTATAGATGGACAGGATGGGATGGGACGGCAGACTCATGTCGTGCACCAGCGTCTCGCAGGACGCACCGAAGGTCTCTGCAATGCCCTGGGCTGTGCGATCCAGAAATTCAAATGCTTCCTCCCGTGTCATCGCTGTTCCTCCTTTCCGTTTCGGTTATGATATCTACCGAAATCTTACCACACCGCAACAGAATGTCAAGCATTTACCCTTAGAGCGTTCCCAGTTGCTTGCCATCTGTCATGACATATGCTATACTGGAAAAATAGAATTAGGGGGGTTGCTTCATGACTGCAAGCCAGCGTCGGCAGGAGATCCTGTCTCGTCTGAAAACGGAACATGCACCGGTCAGTGCCACGGTCCTTGCCCAGTCCTTCGGCGTCAGCCGTCAGGTCGTGGTGGGGGACATCGCCCTGCTTCGTGCCGGAGGGGCTCCCATTGCCGCCACTCCCAGAGGGTATGTGCTGGAAACCCCCACCGAGGGTATTCTGCACACCGTTGCCGTCCGTCATACCGACGCCCAGATGGAGCGTGAGCTGCAAATCTGCGTCGACAACGGCTGCACTGTGCTGGATGTGCTGGTGGAGCACCCGGTCTACGGTCAGCTGGTAGGGCAGTTGCAGCTGTCCAGCCGCTACGATGTGGAGCAGTTCCTTCAGCGGGTTCGCACCGGAAGTGCCCATTCCCTGTCCACCCTCACCGATGGCATCCATCTCCACACCCTCCGCTGCTCCAGCGAGGAGGCCTTTGAGCGGGTCTGCCGTCAGCTGGAAGAGGAAGGGTTCCTTTTGCGGGACTAATCTTACAGATTCGTGCTGAAACGCCGAGGATCGCTTTCGATCCCCGGCGTTTTTTTAGAAACCGGTTTTCTTTGACGGCGGATCATGCTACACTGGGAATGACATTATGAAACCGAAAAAAGGAGATGTAGATTGTGGCTTGTCATGAGGACTATGTGCAGTACATTGCGGAGCAATGCTCCGGTGCAGGCGAAATTACGGTGCGGAAGATGTTCGGTGAATACGGCATTTACTGCGACGGCAAGATTTTCGGACTCATCTGCGATGACCAGTTTTTTGTGAAAATCACAGCGGCAGGAACGGCGCAGATGCCCGGTCTGGAAACCGCTTCCCCCTACAAGGGGGCAAAGCCGCATTTTGTGGTGACCGACATCGATGATCGGGAGGCGGTTTCCGCCTTTGTCGCTGCTACCTGCGGAGAACTTCCCGCTCCAAAGCCCAAAAAGAAACAGAGAAAGTAATACGCCATTTGTCTGCAAAACAGAAACGATAAACACGGAGTGTATCGACCATTCGATACACTCCGTGTTTTATATGTCGTATTTACCGCGTTTACTTCGACTGATACCGCTCCGTCAAAAACTCAATGACGCTTTCAATACAGCCGTGGTCCACATCCCGGACCACCTGCACCCCGGGCAGGCCCTTCCCTGCCACCACACTGCCTGCCGGGGCAAAGCCCAGCGCCGCCGTGGTGAGCATAGGCACATCGTTGTCATTATCGCCGGCGCAATAGATATGCTCCGGTGCGATGCCCAGCTTCTCTGCCGCTCTCAGGACGCCTGTGCCCTTATGCACGCCTTTTGCGGTCAGCTCCATCAAGTTCTCATTGGAGAAAATGCACTCATAATGCTCGCTCCAGTGGCTCAGAACCCACTCCCGCACCTGAGTCAGCTCCGCCTTCTCACCTTCCAGCAGCACTTTGAGCCAAGGAGTAGGCATTTTTTCCGGCTCGCACTCGGTATAGGTCGATTTCACCAGCTCCATATGCCACTGAGTGAAGGCATTGGGGTGCCAGCAGTAGATTTCCTCGCCGTAGTAGGTTTCAAAGGCCACCCCGGGGAACCGATCGCCCAGCTCCCGGACATCGCCTACCGCCCGGAGGGGCAAATCGTAGTGGAACAGCTCCTTTCCCGTATCCATATCACAGAACGTGGCTCCGTTGGAAAGCAGCGTAGGGGCATGGAGGGGCAGCTCCCGTGCCTGCTGGTAGAAGGTGGAATAGCACCGGCCGGTGCACATCAGGAAGGTGCCTCCCTCCTGCTGGAAGGCTCGAATGGCCTCGATATCCCGCTGCAGCACCACCCGGGCGCTGCCACGCAGAGTTCCGTCATAGTCGCTGACCAGCATCACGCCGTCAAAGATTCCCATAGCATTTACTCCTCCGTAAAATTTAAAAAATGGGGGACAAAGTTACCTTTGTCCCCCATTATAACAAGTTCGGATTCTGATTTCAATCAGGCCGCCAGATCCGCACCGGTGAGGTAACGGTTCATGGGCTTCCAGAGCAGAGCCTCCACCAGCAGGCACAGGGCGATGCTGGGTACCATGTAGGATGCATTGTACAGCAGAGAGTAGAACCAAGGCGTGGTCATGGTCATGCCAAAGAAGGTCTCGGGCATATATTCACCCCACACAGTGGCACCCACCACATAGTGGACCAGGAAACGGGCAACGCCGCCCACCAGAGAGCCGACAAACAGGCCGTTCTTCTTGCCGTGGCACACACCGGACAGGCCCAGCACGCCGAAGGCCACCAGATAGTCGCCCAGCATGGACACCCAGCTGATCGCGATGCCGTTATCGCCGATGTACTGCAGCAGGCCAAAGACCAGACCGGCCAGCAGGCCGTTCTTGACGCCCCAGCGATGGGCATAGATCATAATGGGCAGCATGGACAGGCACACGGAACCGCCCCAAGGCAGGCGGTAGAGCACCAGATAGCCCAGAATCTGAGCGGCAGCCACCATGATGGCGCCCTCAGTCAGGGCGCGAACACTATTTTTCTTCACAGGAATCTCTCCTCTAACAAAAAGTACCGCATCGCCAGCTGGCGTATGCGGTACAAGACAAGCAAAAATCCTGTTCGACTTCCTACGCCGGCATTACCCGGATCAGGTTCAAGGCGGCACGGGATCGCTCTCAGATCCCGATCTCAGCCGGAGTTGGCCTCCAGCACCCCTGTCTATCAAGTTGACGACTTACGGTCTATGGATTATTATACCAGTTCCGCAGAATTTGTCAAATTCCGTTCTCCGCATCCTCTTCGTCGTCCGCCTTGGGCTCCAAGGCTTTCATAGCAAAGTACTCCTGCTCCAGCCAGTCGATGACCTGCTCCCGGCCCTCTGCTGTCAGGGGGAATTCCGCCTCATGCACCACTTCGCTCTCCTCCAGACAGTACTCCCCGTACCAGTCCAGACAGGCAAAAATATCCTCGGTCCCGTTCTCCGTTTCCTTCTGGGTGGGCTTGATCCGATAGCGCAGCCCCAAAAAGCTGCCCAGATGGGTGTTGCCGTTGGTGAAGGTCAGCAGGTTAGGCAAAAAGAAGCGATGATGTTCCCGAAGCATGGTGGTTTCCCCTCTCAATCAATGTATCAGACAGTTTATCACACTTCCCCCGGCGGAACAAGTCCAGACAAAAAGTAAAAAAAGTGCGTACTGCCAAGGCAGTACGCACTTCACTCGTTACGACATAAAGGGTTTTGCGATTTATTACCAGTTATAAAATACCAGTTAAATTACACCAGCTCGATGATAGCCATCTCAGCGGCATCACCGCGGCGGGGCCCGATGCGGACGATACGGGTGTAACCACCGTTGCGGTCAGCATACTTGGCACCAATCTGGTCAAACAGCTTCTTGGCCACATCCTCCTGAGGCAGGAAGGCCAGAGCCTGGCGATAAGCAGCCAGATCGTTCTTCTTTGCCAGGGTGATCATCTTCTCAGCCAGAGGCTGGATTTCCTTGGCGCGGGTAACAGTAGTCTTGATCTGACCATAATTCAGCAGGTCGGCCACCTGATTGCGCAGCATAGCCATGCGCTGGTCGGTGGGCTTACCAAGCTTCCGATTGCTAGGCATTTGATTCACTCCTTCGAAGGGACCCGTCCGAGACAGGTCCAAACTTTATATAGACATTTCGTGCGACTTAGGCGTTGTCTTCGCTGGCCAGGGACAGACCCATCATTGCCAGCTTATTGATGACCTCTTCCAGGGACTTGCGGCCCAGATTACGGACCTTCATCATGTCCTCCTCGGTCTTGGAAATCAGATCCGCCACAGTGTTGATGTTGGCACGCTTGAGGCAGTTGAAGCTGCGGACGCTCAGGTCCAGCTCTTCAATGGTCATCTCCAGCACCTTATCCTGTGCCTTATCCTCGGGCTCCACCACCGTGGGACGAGTGCCCATGGTCTCAGAGAGATCGGTGAAGAGCATGAAGTGGTCGCAAAGGATCTTAGCGCCCAGAGAAACTGCGTCACGAGCGGAAATAGTTCCGTCGGTCCACACCTCAAGGGTCAGCTTATCAAAATCGGTCATGTTGCCCACACGAGTGTTTTCCACCGTGTAGTTGACCTTTTTCACCGGGGTATAGATCGAATCCACGGGAATGACACCGATCACACTCTGCTCATTCTTGTTACGGTCAGCGGACACATAGCCACGGCCGTGGCTCAGGGTCAGCTCCATGTTCAGAGTGGCATCGGGACCCAAGGTGGCGATGTGCAGATCGGGGTTCAGAACCTCGACCTCACCGTCGGCCTTGATGTCGCCGGCAGTGACCTCGCAGTCACCGCTGCACTCAATGTACACGGTCTTGGGACCGGTGCAGTGCAGCTTGGTGATGATCTTCTTCACATTCAGCACAATGTCGGTGACATCTTCCTTCACACCGGGAATGGTGGTGAATTCGTGCTGGACACCGGAGATTTTAATGCTGGTCACGGCAGTTCCGGGAAGAGAGGAGAGGAGAATGCGGCGCAGGGCATTGCCCAGGGTAGTGCCATAACCGCGCTCCAGAGGCTCCACGACATACTTGCCGTAGGAAACGTCGCCGGGGTTTTCGATGCAATTAATGCGGGGTTTTTCGATTTCTACCATACAGTTTACCCTCCTCGTGTCGGGGGCGGTCGGGGGAGTTGACCGCCCCGATGGTGTTAGCTCATCATTATACTCTGAGGGTCACTTATTACTTGGAGTACAACTCGACGATGAGGTGCTCCTCCACAGGGAAGTCGATATCCTCGCGCACAGGAAGCTTGGTAACAGTAGCCTTCAGTTCGTTCTTCTCGCGCTCGATCCACTGGGGAGCGGCGGCGACGGTGACAGCATCTTCACCCAGGAAGCGCTTGAACACCTCGGAAGAACGGCTGGAGTCACGAACGGCGATCACATCGCCGGCCTTCACCTGGTAAGAAGGAATGTTGCACTTCTTGCCATTGACGGTGAAGTGAGCGTGGTTCACCAGCTGACGAGCCTGATGGCGGGTCATGGCGAAACCAGCGCGGAACACAACGTTGTCCAGACGGCGCTCGCAGAGAACCAGCAGGTTCTCGCCGGCCTTACCGGGCATGCGCTCAGCGCGCTCGTAGTAGGAACGGAACTGCTTTTCCAGCATGCCGTAAACGAACTTAACCTTCTGCTTCTCATTGAGCTGCATGGCGTATTCGCTCTTCTTCTTGCGCTGCTGGTCCTTGGAACCACGCTCGGTGGTCTTCTTGCCATAGCCAAGCACAGCGGGAGACAGGCCCAGAGCCTTGCAACGCTTGGCGATCGGCTGCGTATTCTTTGCCATAATACTTTTCCTCCTTTAATAAATCAGACGCGTCTTCTTTTGGGAGGACGGCAGCCGTTATGAGGGATGGGGGTAACATCCTTGATCATGGTAACTTCCAGACCCACAGCCTGCAGGGCACGGATAGCAGCCTCACGGCCGGCACCGGGGCCCTTAACGAAAACTTCCACAGTCTTCAGGCCATGCTCCATAGCAGCCTTGGCAGCGGTCTCAGCGGCCATCTGGGCGGCATAGGGGGTGGACTTACGGGAACCACGGAAGCCCAGCTCACCGGAGGAAGCCCAGGACAGAGCATTGCCCTGAGGATCGGTCACGGTGACCATGGTGTTGTTGAAAGAAGAGCGGATATGCACGGCACCCTTCTCGACGACTTTACGATCGCGACGCTTCTTGGTCACGACTTTCTTCTTAGCGTTAGCCATTGCTTATCCCTCCTTACTTCTTCTTATTTGCGATGGTCTTCTTGGGACCCTTACGGGTACGGGCGTTCGTCTTGGAGCGCTGACCACGGACGGGCAGGCTCTTACGATGACGAGCACCGCGATAGGAACCAATCTCAATGAGGCGCTTGATATCCATAGCCACATTGCGGCGCAGGTCACCTTCCACGATATAGCTCTTATCGATCTCATCGCGGAGCAGCTGCTCCTGCTCCTCGGTCAGGTCCCGAACGCGAGTGTCGGGATCAATACCGGTTGCGGCCAGAATCTTGGTCGCACTGGTGCGGCCGATACCAAAAATGTAGGTCAGGCCGATTTCAATTCGCTTGTCCTTCGGCAAGTCAATACCAGCAATACGTGCCATAAATCAATACACCTCCTTAACCCTGTCTCTGCTTATGCTTGGGATTCTCACAAATCACCATAACTTTGCCCTTGCGCTTAATGACTTTGCACTTTTCGCACATAGGCTTAACGGACGGTCTTACTTTCATCGTTATACCTCCTGTTTTGCTGCACGGCGCCGTTCCCTTGTCCAGAGGGCGTATGCCATGCTTCCCGGTAGTGTAAAATTTTGTTCCGGGGTGCGGACATTCCGCCGTTTTTTCAACGGTACGGGATGACCTTATTTGCTTCTCCAGGTGATCCGGCCGCGGGTCAGATCATAAGGGGACATCTGGACCGTCACCTTATCGCCCTGGAGGATTCGGATATAGTTCATGCGAAGCTTACCGGAGATTCCGGCCTGGATCACATGACCGTTACCGATATCCACTTTGAAAGTGGTGTTGGGCAGGGTCTCGACAACGACACCCTCAAGCTCGATCATATCACTCTTAGACAAACTGGGTTACCTCCATACTGGTCTGTTCTGAATCGCGGAAGGCTGCGAGCGCACACCGGAGTGCCCGGTCAGACACGCTCTCACCTCTTTGCAATCCTAAGATTGCCGGATGTGCGCTGGTTCCTACACTCTTGAGATGACTCTCACGCTTGCGCTTCGGTGTAGCCAGCTTTCTCCCCTTGCCGTCTGCAACGACAGCAAATCCATCCTGCGCATCGAGTACGCAGAACAAACCGCCGGCGTCGTGTCCTTTCAGGGAGAGAACGATTTCGCCTTTGGTAAACGCCATACTCAATCCTCGCAGCGGGTCAGGATCTCCGGCCCGTTCTCGGTAATGAGAATAGTGTTTTCATAATGCGCCGCGAGAGCATGGTCGGCGGTGACAGGCACGCACCAGCCGTCCGGCATCCACTTATTGCGGATCTTCTCGGAACCGGCATTGACCATCGGCTCAACGCAGATAATCATATTGGGTTCCAGACGGACATTCTTGCCGCTCTCAGGCACATAGTTCGGGACTTCAGGCTCCTCGTGGACCGTATGGCCGATGCCGTGGCCGGTATATTCCCGGACCAGGCCGTAGCCGTTGCTTTCCACATGAGTCTGAACCGCACGAGAGATGTCAAAGACTCGATTGCCCACCTTGGCCTGATCGAAGCCCTTCCAGAAGCTCTGTTCGGTTACTTCAATCAGCCGCTTTGCTTCCGGAGAGATTTCTCCGCAGGCAAAGGTGGCGCAGCAGTCGCCGTGATAGCCGCCGGAAGCGCACTTGTCACGGTCCAGATGATAGTCGCCAATGCAGGCGCCCACATCCACAGAAACGATGTCTCCCTCTTTCAGCTTGTAGTTGCCGGGCACGCCGTGAATGATCTCATCATTGATGGAGATGCAGGCAGCGCCCTTAAAGCCGTACAGGTGATAGAAAGAAGGATAACCACCATGTTTCTTAATGAATCGTTCGACCTCGTGGTCAATTTCCCGAGTTGTGATACCGGGCTGAATCAGCGTTCCCGCATAGGCTCTCGCCATTGCGGTCAGTCTTCCCGCTTTACGCATCAAATCAATCTGATGCGGCGTGAAGGACATGCAATTGCCCGTAATCACTTCAAAACCTCCATGATGACATCATTGGTCGCTTCAATGGTAGGCTGGTTTTCGATGCTCTTCAGCACACCGCGCTCGGCATAGAATGCCTTCAGGGGCTCGGTCTCCTTGTGATAGGTCGCAAGGCGAGCGCGCACCGTCTCAGGCTTATCGTCCTTACGCTGCTGCAGAGGCTCTCCGCACTTGTCGCAGATGCCCTCCACCTTGGGGGGAGCGGCCACCACATGGTAGGTTGCTCCGCACTTCAGGCAGGTGCGGCGTCCGGTCATGCGCTTCTCAATCTCCTCATCGGAGATCTCGATGGAGACAACGGCATCAAAGGTGACTCCGGCTGCTTCCAGAGCTTCGGCCTGAGCGATCGTGCGGGGCACACCGTCCAGAATGAAGCCGTTGCTGCAGTCGGGTTCAGCCAGCCGCTCGGTAATCACACCGATAATAACATCATCGGGAACCAGCTTGCCGGCATCCATATATTCCTTAGCCCGCAATCCCACGGGGGTGCCGTTCGCGACGGCAGCCCGCAGGATGTTGCCAGTGGAAATGGTTGGGATGTTCAGCTTGTTGCAGATGATTTCGGCCTGCGTACCCTTGCCGGCACCAGGCGCGCCCAAAAGGATGAGCCTCATCAGATCACAACTCCTTACTCTAAAAATCCCTTGTAGTGTCTCATCATCATCTGGGCCTCCAGAGCCTTTTCAGTCTCCAGAGCAACAGACACGACGATCAGAACACTGGTACCGCCGATTGCCAGATAGCTGGCGCCGATGATAGCGCCGGTAGCAATGGGCAGCAGAGCCACGATAGACAGGTAGAGAGCACCGAACATGGTGACCTTGTTGAGCACCTTGCCAATGAACTCAGCCGTAGGACGGCCGGGACGGAAGCCCGGGATAAAGCCGCCCTGCTTCTTCAGGTTGTTGGCCACTTCCACGGGGTTGAACTGAATCGTAGCGTAGAAGTAGCTGAAACCGATGATCAGCAGGAAGTACACGAGGCAGTACACCACGCTGGTGGTGTCGAACAGACGCATAAACAGGCTGTCCTGCCATTTCGGCACAAAAGCTGCAATCGTAGCAGGAATGGAAGCGATGGTCTGGGCGAAAATGATGGGCATAACGCCGGACATATTCACCTTCATGGGGATATTGGTAGAAGTACCACCCATCATCTTGCGTCCCACAACACGCTTTGCGTACTGCACAGGCAGACGGCGCTCAGCGTCGTTGATAAAGACGACAAAGAGGATCATCGCAAATGCGCCAACCAGGATGGCCACAGCGCCCACGGGGTGAATCCGCAGAGCATTGGGAGTGGTCACGCCGGTGACATAGTTGTAGATACCGGTGTACAGAGCGTACACAGCGGTGGGCACGCGGGAGATGATACCTGCAAACAGGATGACGGAGATGCCGTTGCCGATGCCGAACTCAGTGATCTGCTCGCCCAGCCACATCGTGAAGGCGGAGCCAGCGGTGAACACCAGAATAATGACAATAGCAGCCCAAACACCGGTGTTCTCACCCAGGAAGCCCTGGTTGCGGCACAGCATGTAGTAGCCGAAGGCCTGCAGCAGGCCGATGCCGACGGTGGTGTAACGGGTGATGGCGGCGATCTTCTTCTTGCCCTCCTCGCCGCCTTCCTTTGCCAGACGCTCCAGAGAGGGGATGGCAATGGTCAGCAGCTGGATGATAATGGAGCTGTTGATGTAGGGCTGAATACCCAGAGCCAGAAGCGTTGCGGTGCCGAAGGCGCCGCCGCTCATGACATTCATCATGCCCAGAATCGTTGCGCTGGCGCTATCGAAATAGGCGCGCAGCATCGTGGTATCAATGAAAGGAACAGGGATACTGTTGCCGAGGCGGAAGATCAGGATGATGAACGCAGTCATCATCAGCTTCTTCCGCAGCTCAGGGATCTTCCATGCGTTGCGGATCGTCTCCAGCATTTTAGATCACCTCAGCCTTTCCTCCTGCGGCTTCAATCTTTTCCTTTGCGGAAGCGGAAAAGGCGGAGGCCTGGACAGTGAGCTTCTTGGTGATCTCACCATTGCCGAGGACCTTCACACCATACTCGCACTTGGACAGCACACCGGCAGCCAGCAGAGCCTGGGCGTCCACAGTGGCGCCGTCCTCAAACTTGTTGAGGTCAGCCACATTGACCGCGGTCAGGGGCTTGGCGAAAATATTGTGGAAACCACGCTTGGGCAGGCGGCGAGCCAGAGGCATCTGGCCACCTTCAAAGCCGATACGGGTACGGCCGCTGCGGGCGCGCTGGCCCTTATGGCCCTTACCTGCGGTCTTGCCGTTGCCGGAACCGTGGCCACGGCCCTTACGCTTGACGCTGAAGGTGGAGCCAGCGGCGGGAGTCAGTTCAGAAAGATTCATTCCGTGCACCTCCTTACTGCTGCTCGGTCACCTGAAGCAGGTAACCGATCTGGGCAATCTTGCCCTTGGTCTGAGCGTTGTCGGGCTGAACGGTGGTGTCACCGATCTTGCGCAGGCCCAGAGAGGCTGCCGTGGCAATGTGCTTGTCATGGCGGCCGTTCAGGCTCTTCACGAGCTTAATGTTCAGATTAGCCATTTCGTGAACCCTCCTTACAGAATCTCGTCCACGCTCTTGCCGCGGGTCTGTGCGACCTGCTCAGGAGTGCGGAGCGCCTTCAGGCCCTCGAAAGTGGCGCGAATGACGTTCTGGGGGTTGTTGGTACGCAGGCACTTGGTACGGATGTCGGAAATGCCGGCTGCTTCCATGACAGCACGGACAGGACCGCCGGCGATAACGCCGGTACCGGAGGGAGCGGGCTTCAGCAGCACGCGGCCAGCGGAGAAAGCACCGGTAACCTCATGAGGAATCGTGGTACCGACCAAAGAGACGGTAATCATGTTCTTCTTGGCATCCTCGATGCCCTTGCGGATGGCCTCAGGCACCTCAGCAGCCTTGCCCATGCCAAAGCCAACCTTGCCCTTGCCGTCACCGACGACCATCAGTGCAGAGAACTTCATGACGCGGCCGCCCTTAACGGTCTTGCTGACGCGGTTCAGGTAAACGACCTTCTCGATCATTTCGTCTCTCTTCTGGTCTCTATCAAATCTAGCCATTGTGTTTCCTCCTCCCCTTAAAAGTTCAGGCCGCCCTCGCGGGCACCTTCAGCCAGAGCCTGGACACGGCCATGGTACACATAACCGCCGCGGTCAAACACGACAGTCTCAATGCCCTTAGCCTTGGCACGCTCGGCGACCAGCTGGCCAACCTTGCGAGCAGCTTCGACGTTGCCGCCAAAGCCCTCAATGCTCTTATCCAGGGAGGAAGCAGCAACCAGAGTCACGCCGTTCACATCATCGATGATCTGAGCGTAGATGTTGGTCTCGCTGCGGAACACATTCAGGCGGGGTCTCTCGGGGGTGCCGGAGATCTTACCGCGGACACGCTTATGACGCTTCAGGCGCTGAGCGTTGGTATTGGGTCTGTTAATCATTTAGGCACACCTCCTCTTATTTCTTCTTAGCGCCGGTCTTGCCTTCCTTGCGGCGGACAACCTCATCGGCGTACTTAATACCCTTGCCCTTATAAGGCTCAGGCTTACGGATGGAGCGGATCTCAGCAGCAACCTGGCCGACCTTCTGCTTATCGCAGCCGGAAACGACGATCTGGTTGGGGCCGGGGCACTCCAGAGTGATTCCCTCGGGCTCTTCCACAGTGATCTGGTGGGAGAAACCGACGTTCAGCACAACAGCCTTGCCCTGCTTTGCCACACGGAAGCCGATGCCGTTGACATCCAGAGTCTTCTGGAAGCCTTCGCTGACACCAACGACCATGTTATGCAGCAGGCTGCGAGTCAGACCGTGCAGAGCACGATTTTCCTTCAGATCGTTCGGACGAGTGACAGTCAGAACGTCACCCTCCTGAGCGATGGTCATAGCGGGGTTGAAAGTCTGGGTCAGGGTGCCCTTGGGGCCCTTGACGGTGACCACATTGCCCTCGGCGATGGTAACAGTCACGCCGGCGGGGATGGCCACGGGAGTTCTACCAATTCTAGACATAACTCAGTACCCTCCCTTACCAAACGAAAGCCAGGACTTCGCCGCCGATGTGCTGCGCACGAGCAGACTTATCGGTCATGACGCCCTTGGAGGTGGACACGATGGCGATACCCAGGCCGCGCAGCACGCGAGGCAGCTCGTCAGCACCGGCGTAGACACGCAGGCCGGGCTTGGAGACACGACGCAGGCCGGAGATGACCTTCTCATTGCCATTGTACTTCAGAGTAATGCGGATGACACCCTGGGTGCCGTCCTCGACCAGCTGGAAGCTCTTGATGTAGCCCTCATCCAGCAGGATCTGAGCGATGGCCTTCTTCATGTTGGAAGCAGGCACATCCACAGTGGGATGCTTGGCCGTGTTCGCATTGCGAATACGGGTCAGCATATCGGCGATAGGATCAGTGATATGCATGGATTTTGACCTCCTTGTAAAGGTTACAGGCATTGCCTGTTTGAGATACCAGGGTATCATAGGAATGCAAACTGAAAGCTTTTAATGACTGTCCGCTCATGGCGGCAATTTTGAAACCCCAGTTCCGTGTTTCTATGACTTCTGGCATCAATTAAACGGTTCTAAAGTGGGGAAAAAGGCCCTGGATTACCAGGAGGCCTTCTTCACACCGGGGATCTGGCCCTTGTAGGCCAGCTCACGGAAGCAGACACGGCAGACACCGTAGTTACGCAGGTAAGCGTGAGGACGGCCGCAGATCTTGCAGCGGTTGTACTCACGGGTGGAGTACTTGTTGCCGTTCTGCTGCTTGATGATTATAGACTTCTTAGCCATTGTTGTTCGTCCTCCTTACTTGGCAAAGGGAGCGCCAAGCTGGCTCAGCAGCTCGCGGCCCTCTTCGTCGCTCTTGGCGGTGGTGACGATGATGATATCCATACCACGGATCTTGTCGATCTGGTCGAACTCGATCTCGGGGAAGATGATCTGCTCCTTCAGGCCCATGGCATAGTTGCCACGACCGTCGAAGCTGTCAGCGGAGATACCGCGGAAGTCACGCACACGGGGGAGGGAGATGTTGAACAGGCGATCCATGAACTCCCACATCTTGTCCTGACGCAGGGTCACCTTAGCGCCGATGGGCATGCCCTCACGGACCTTGAAGTTAGCAACGCTCTTCTTGGCCTTGGTGACGACAGCCTTCTGGCCGGTGATCTTGCCCAGATCGGACACGACAGCGTCCAGAACCTTGGGATTCTCACGGGCTTCGCTGCAGCCCACATTGATGATGATCTTCTCAATGCGGGGAATCTGCATGACGGACTTGTAGCCGAACTTGCTCATCAGAGCAGGAGCGACTTCTTCCATATACTTCGTTTTCAGAGTAGGCATTGTAAGTTACGCTCCTTTCTCTCAGATCTCAGCGCCGCACTTCTTGCACACGCAGACCTTCTTGCCATCGGCAAGCAGCTTGTGGGCAGGACGAGTGGGCTTATTGCACTTGGGGCAGACGCGCTGCACCTTGCATGCGTAAATGGGGGCTTCCATCTTGATGATGCCGCCCTCTTCGGTCTGGGTGCGGGGCTTCTTGTGCTTGGACACAACATTGACGCCCTCGACAATGACCTTGCGCTCGGAAGGCATGACAGACAGGACCTTGCCCTGCTTGCCCTTATCCTTACCGGACAGAACGACAACCAGGTCGTCCTTCTTGATGCTCATAGTTTTCATTCCTCGGCACCCTCCTTAAATCACTTCGGGAGCCAGAGACAGGATCTTCATGTAATCCTTGTCGCGCAGCTCGCGGGCCACAGGCCCAAAGATACGGGTACCGCGGGGGGTCTTATCTTCCTTGATCAGAACAGCAGCGTTCTCATCAAAGCGGACATAGGAACCGTCTGCACGACGGACGCCCCGCACGGTGCGGACGATAACAGCCTTAACGACATCGCCCTTCTTGACCTGACCGCCGGGAGCAGCCTTACGCACGGATGCCACGATGACATCACCGATGTTGGCATACTTACGCTTGGAGCCGCCGAGCACGCGGATGGTCTTGATTTCCTTGGCGCCGGTATTGTCAGCGACCTTCAGATAGCTCTCTTCCTGAATCATGCTACGGGCACCTCCTTACTTGGCCTTCTCGACGATCTCGACCAGTCTCCAACGCTTATCCTTGGAGAGAGGACGAGTCTCCATGACGCGAACACGGTCGCCGATGCGGCACTCGTTGTTCTCATCATGAGCTTTCAGCTTATAGGTTCTCTTGACGATCTTCTTGTACAGAGGATGGGCCACACGGTCGGCGATGGCCACAACGATCGTCTTATCCATCTTGTCGGAAACGACCATGCCGACTCTGGTCTTACGGGAAGAAGTTCTGTTTTCCATTGTCAATTTCCTCCTTCAATTAGTCGGCGGAAGAAGCGGACAGCTTCTCACGGATAATGGTCTTGACACGGGCGATGTCCTTCTTGACATCATTGATTTTGCTGGGGTTATCCAGCTGATTGGTGGCGTTCTGAAGGCGCAGGTTAAACAGGTCCTTCTTCAGCTCCACCAGCTTCTTGTCCAGTTCCTCGACGGACAGAGCGCGGATCTCAGTTGCCTTCATTACGCTTCACCTTCTTCCTTAGTCACGATCTTGCACTTGACAGGCAGCTTGTGCATAGCCAGACGCAGAGCCTCACGAGCAACTTCCTCGGAGACGCCGGCGATCTCGAACATCACGCGGCCGGGCTTGACCACGGACACCCAGTACTCAGGGGAGCCCTTACCTTTACCCATTCGGGTCTCGGCAGGCTTCTCAGTGATGGGCTTGTCGGGGAAGATCTTGATCCAGACCTTACCACCACGCTTGGTGTAACGAGTCATGGCGATACGGGCGGCCTCGATCTGGCGGCTGGTGATCCAAGCGGGCTCCAGAGCCTGCAGACCGAACTCACCGTAGGTGACGGTATTGCCACGGGTGGCCTTACCGGTCATACGACCACGCATCTGCTTGCGGTACTTAACTCTCTTAGGCAGCAGCATTATCGATGACCTCCTTCCTCAGTCTTGCGGGGACCGCGATTGTTGCGGTTGTAGGGGCGGCGCTCACCATCGGGGCGAGGGCCACGGTTGTTGCGGCGGGGACGGTCGCTGCGCTCGCGGTAAGGCTTGCTCAGGTCCAGGGTGCGGGGAGTGGTGCGCAGAGACTGGCTCAGGATCTCTCCCTTGTAAACCCAGATCTTAATGCCGATCCGGCCGTAGGTGGTGTTGGCCTCAGCGAAGCCGTAGTCAATGTCAGCGCGCAGGGTCTGCAGAGGAATGGTACCCTCATGATACTGCTCGACGCGGGCGATCTCAGCGCCAGCCAGACGGCCGGACAGCTTGACCTTGATGCCCTTTGCGCCAGCGCGCATGGCACGGGAAATGGCGTTCTTCATAGCACGACGGAAAGAAGCACGCTTCTCCAGCTGCTGGGCGATGTTCTCGGCCACCAGCTGAGCAGTCATGTCGATCTCGCTGCGCTTGACCTCGACGATGGAGAGCTTGACGTTCTTGCCAGTCATCTTAGCCAGAGCGGCCTCCAGGCCCTCGATCTGGCTCTTGGTCTTATCGGTGCCCACGATCATGCCGGGGCGTGCGCAGTGGACGAACACCTGGACCTTCTCATTGCTGCGCTCGATCTCAATCTTGGGAACACCGGCAGAATAGAGGGTCTTCTTCAGGAACTCACGGATCTTCATATCCTCAACGATCAGATCACCGACCTGATTGTCACGAGCATACCAGCGAGAGTCCCAGTCTTTGATGACACCCACACGGAAACCGTGGGGATTGACTTTCTGTCCCATAAACTAAACCTCCTCGCTTATTCTTTCTCGCTCACCACGACGGTGATGTGAGAGGTACGCTTGTTGATCCGGTAGCCACGGCCCTGAGCGCGGGGCTGCATGCGCTTCAGGATGGGGCCGGGAGTTGCGTAAGTGGCAGAGATATACAGCTTGCTGGCATCCATGCCGAAGTTGTTCTCTGCGTTGGCGGCAGCGCTCTTGACCAGCTTGCTCAGCAGGGGAGAAGCGGCCTTGGGAGTTGCCATCAGGATGGCCTGAGCCTGAGCCACGGACTTGCCGCGGATCAGATCACAGACGATGCCAACCTTGCGAGGGGAGATACGAGCATAGCTCAGAGTTGCTTTAGCTTCCATGTTCTGATCTCCTCCTTATTTACCCTTAGATCCGACGTGACCGCGGAAAGTACGGGTGGGAGCGAACTCACCCAGCTTGTGGCCGACCATATCCTCAGTGACATAGACGGGCACATGCTTGCGGCCATCGTGGACTGCGATGGTGTGACCCACGAAGGAAGGGAAGATGGTGGAGCTGCGGCTCCAGGTCTTCAGGACCTTCTTTTCGCCGGTCTGGTTCATATCATCAACCCGCTTCAGCAGCTCGGGGGCGCAGAAGGGGCCTTTCTTAACAGATCTGCTCATTCAACTTGCCTCCTTATCTGCCGTTACGATGACGGACGATGAACTTCTCGGTACGAGCATTGACCTTACGAGTCTTGTAGCCCAGAGCAGGCTTGCCCCAGGGAGTAACAGGACCGCTGCGGCCGATGGGAGCGCGGCCTTCGCCGCCGCCATGGGGATGGTCATTGGGGTTCATGACGGAGCCACGGACGGTGGGACGCCAGCCCATGTGACGCTTACGGCCGGCCTTACCAATGTGGATATTGGCGTGGTCACCGTTGCCGATGCTGCCGATGGTAGCCAGGCAGTTCAGCTTGATCAGGCGATACTCACCGCTGGGCAGACGGATCTGAGCGGAGTCGCCTTCCTTAGCCATCAGCTGAGCGGACTCGCCAGCAGCGCGGACCAGCTGGCCGCCCTTGCCGGGGTGAAGCTCGATGTTGGAGATGATGGTGCCAACGGGAATGTTGGCCAGAGGCAGGCAGTTGCCGGGCTTGATGTCGGCAGTGGCGGAAGACTCCACCT
The DNA here is from genome assembly GCA_020025295.1 of Oscillospiraceae bacterium. Classification (GTDB taxonomy): domain Bacteria; phylum Bacillota; class Clostridia; order Oscillospirales; family Oscillospiraceae; genus UMGS1766. Next base: position 47,244 of record JAHHSJ010000002.1, read on the forward strand.
TGTCGCCGGCCTTCAGGCCCACAGGAGCCAGGATATAGGCCTTCTCGCCGTCCTCATACTGGATGAGAGCGATGTTAGCGGAACGGTTAGGATCGTACTCCAGACGGATGACCTCGGCAACGCCGGCCTTCTGGCGCTTGAAGTCAATGATACGATACTTGCGCTTTGCGCCGCCGCCGCGATGGCGAACGGTGATGTGGCCGTAGCTGTTACGGCCGGCGTTCTTCTGCAGAACCTCAGTCAGGCTGCGCTCAGGCTTAGCCTGCTTGTCGATGCCCTCGAACGCAGACACCGTCATGTGGCGGCGGGACGGAGTCGTGGGCTTGTAAGTCTTAATAGCCATTCTTCGTTACCCTCCTTACACCATGCCTTCGAAGAGCTCGATGGTCTTGGAGCCCTCGGTCAGCGTGACGGTAGCTTTCTTGAAGGAAGCGCGGCGGCCAGCACGGCCGTAGCCCTGACGCTTCATCTTGCCGTCGTAGTTGACGGTATTGACCTTAGCGACCTCAACGCCGAAGATTTCCTCAACGGCCTTGGCGATCTCGATCTTGTTGGCGCGGGTGTCAACAAAGAAGGTGTACTTCTTGTCGGCGGTGCCGGCCATGGAACGCTCGGTGATAACGGGCTTGATGATGATATCGTAAGCGGTCATTATGCGTACACCTCCTCGATAACAGCCAGGGCAGCCTTGTCGATGACCAGAGCCTTGGCATTGATGATGTCATAGACGCTCAGGGTGGTGGCGGGGGTGGTGATCACGCCGGGGATGTTGCGGGCGGACTTCACCACATTGGCCTTGACGCCCTCAGTGATGACAACGGCCTTGCCAGCCACACCAGCGGTGGACAGGAAGCCGGCGAAGGTGCTGGTCTTGGGCTCGGCCATTTCCAGACCGTCCACGACCACGACGGCGCCGTTGAGAGCCTTGTCAGACAGGACGCTCTTCAGAGCCAGACGCTTGACCTTCTTGTTGATGGTGTAATTGTAGGAGCGGGGCTTGGGAGCGAAGACAACGCCACCGTGGGTCCACTGGGGAGAACGGGTGGAACCCTGACGGGCACGGCCAGTACCCTTCTGACGCCAGGGCTTGATGCCGCCGCCGGAAACCTCGCCACGAGTCAGAGAGCTCTGAGTACCCTGACGGCAGTTGGCCAGGTGATTCTTGACCACCTCATGGACGACAGCAGGATTGGGCTCGATACCGAAGATGGACTCAGCCAGTTCGATTTCGCCGACCTTGGCGCCTTCCATGTTAACAACGTTAGCAATAGGCATTTAAGATACTCTCCTTTCCTTAGCGATTTCTTGCAGAAGCCTTCTGGGGGTTGACACGAGCAGAAGCCTTCTGGGGGTTGTTGCTGATACCAGCAGCTGCGCCCTTCTGGGGCAGAGCCTTAGCGGTGTCACGCAGGAACACGATGCCGCCGTTGGGGCCGGGGATGGCGCCCTTAACAGCGATCAGGTTGATCTCGGAATCGATCTTTGCGACCACCAGGTTCTGAACGGTGATCTGGTCGCCACCCATCTGACCGGCGCCGATCTTACCCTTGCGGATACGGCTGGGGGTAGAGGTGGAGCCCATAGAACCAGCATGACGATGGACAGGGCCGCCGCCGTGGGTCATGGGAGTACGGCCTGCGCCATAGCGCTTAACAACGCCGGCGTAGCCCTTACCCTTGCTGATGCCGGTGCAGTCGACATGATCGCCCTCAGCGAAGATGTCAGCGCGGACGACATCGCCCACATTCAGGGAAGCGCAGTCCTTCAGGCGGAACTCCTTCAGCACCTTCAGTGCCTCAGCGTCTGCCTTTGCCAGGTGGCCCAGCTCGGGCTTGGTGAGCTTGCGCTCAGCGACGGGCAGGTAGCCCATCTGCACGGCCTCGTAGCCGTCGTTCTCGATGGTCTTCTTCTGCACGACGGTGCAGGGGCCGGCCTCGATGACGGTCACAGGGATGACCTTGCCGTCGGTGTCAAAGATCTGGGTCATGCCGATCTTCTTACCGATGATTGCCTTTTCCATTTGGTTTTTTCCTCCTTGTAAAGGTTATTGGTCAGGAGAGGTGGCACATTGGGCGGCCATTGCTCTGCTGACGTGACCCCCCTGCTCTCAGTGACTCGAGCAGGAAGCGGGTACAACGGAAGTAATTAAGGTGTCGGTTTGGAATCAGAGCTTGATCTCGATTTCCACACCGGCGGGGAGCTGCAGGCTCATCAGAGCTTCGACAGTCTTGGGAGAGGGGTTCTGAATGTCGATCAGACGCTTGTGGGTGCGACGCTCGAACTGCTCTCTGGCATCCTTGTACTTGTGAGTAGCACGCAGGATGGTGACGATCTCACGCTTGGTGGGCAGAGGGATGGGGCCGGAGACAGCGGCGCCGGTGCGCTTTGCGGTCTCGACGATCTTCTCTGCGCTCTGGTCGATGAGCTGATGGTCATAAGCCTTCAGCCGAATGCGAATGCTTTCGTTAGCCATGTTGGGGTTTCCTCCTTAATATTTCGTACTGTTGTACATGGGCCGAATCGGGCCTCGGCTGGCCTCCGGATTTATACGCTTTGCCGGGTGTATCACTCCAGGACACAAGGAAAGCCGGCACAATGAGCCGGCTGCTCCACTTATCTTGGCGATATACATCGCTTTGACATAAGTGAAAAATCCTCAGCCGCCCGAATCCGGTTCGGACATACTCCGCGGAAGTTACCGGTTTTTAGCCGCAATCTCCCGCATCATCGCAGTGCGCCCATTCAGGCGCTAGATAATAATACATCATAGCAAGGGGTAAAGTCAACACTTATCTCACTTTTTTTGACGCAAATGTTCCACTATTTTGCCGAAAACGACGGACTTTGTTTTGTGTAAATTGACATTGTGCCAAAATCGCAAAAATCCGCCCATTTTAGGGGTGTGGGAAGCATTTTTTTACTTTTTTGCACTCGACCCTATTTCTATATGTATACAGCACATCAGGGCACAGAGCGCTCCCGCAGGAGAACGCTCTGCGCCCTGAATTTCAGTCATGGTTCAGGTAAGGCGGATCACAAAATACATTCCGATGGACAGCAGGACGACAAATGCGCCCGCCAGCAGGAACACAATCATTTCCAAGGACATTTTCTTCGGTTTCTGCTCCGCATAGGCCTGCTTGGGGTTGTTCGGATTATAATACACGGTCATGTCACTTCCGATGGGCCACAGCGCCTGCGCCATGTCCCTCAGATTGGTGATGGCGCTGGTGGGCACATGGAGATAACCCCGGTCACTGACATAAGCGCCGCTGCCGGAGTAAAGATGGGTCGGCGACACCTTCTGCTTGGTGACAATGCCGGCAAATTTTCGCTTTACCTTGTATTCCCTGCCGTCCACGGTGTAGCGGACCACCGGAAACATTCTGCCCCCACCGGGGAAGCTGTGCTTGATGACCTGCCCCGGAATCATTTCGCTGCAATTTCTGCACTTTTTCTTCTGAAACGCATACATCAGGCCGGAGGCAAGCATCAGCAGCACGCCCATTCCGCCCACAGTCACCAGTTCCAGCAAAGCAATCATTTCATTGCTCATATGTGTTCTCCTCTCTTAAAAACCCGGTTCCATTTCGGCCGCTGTGTTTTTGCGGCGGCTCGGCAGCGACCGAAGCCCCACAATGGACAGCCCCAGCACCACTGCCTGAGGCAGCATGACGGCAAGACCAAACTGCCACTGCTCCGAGGCCAGCAGGAAGAAAGCGGGGATCATCACCAGCGCCGAGAGCACACACTTCAAAATAAAGGTGACCTTAGGCCCCTTGCCGAGGCTGCCGTCGGTCCGATGTTTGAGTCTGGAATACACCACATAGCCGCTGATGTTCTCCCCCAAAAACAGAACCCAGTAAATGACCACGACGGCAAGTACAAAATACAGTACAAGCAGGAAAATCGACACTGTTCCGGCGCCCATCAAATTGCCCACCAGCTGGTAGCCGCCCATGTAGCTTTCCGCATCGGCCTGACCGGCCTGATCCATCATGGTGCCCACCGCCTGTTCTCCCATCTGGATCACAGACCATGTGCTCACGCCAACAAGGGTCAAAAGGGCCAGATAGACGCTGTTAATGATATTAGAGATCATCATCGGCTTTCTGATTGCAGTATTCATACGGCACTCCATTCTCTGCGCCGGTTCACCGGCGGTCGGTCGTGTGGTTTTCGTCCCTGCCTTTTTCTGGTTAAGCAGATTATGCCATACCGAAATTCAGAAATCAATCTCGTTTTTCTCCCTCTCCCCCGCTTTTTCCTTTAAGAACACAAAAAGAGCCGGACAGCTGATCGCTCAGCAGTCCGACTCTGCATAAATTATCGGTTTTGGAAGTAGGCTCGGGTCTGTTCGCCGTTGAAGTAGACCATTTTGGTCAGTTCCGACAGCTCCTTGAACTTGCGCTCCTCCCGAAGCCGGGTGTAAAACTCCACCCGGATGGTCTGTCCGTACAGATCCCCATCAAAATCCAGCAGCCACGGCTCCACCGTGACCGCGTTTCCATCGTCCACACTGGGACGAACGCCCACATTGGTCACCGCCATCCGCTCTTGACCGTCGGGCAGGAACACCTTGGTGGCATACACCCCATGGGCCGGGACCACAAGGTCCGGCGGCAGGATGAGGTTTGCCGTAGGGAAACCGATGGTGCGGCCCAGCGCTTTTCCGTGAACCACCACCCCGGAAAACACATGGGGGTGTCCCAGAAATTCCATGGCTCGCTCCATCTCGCCCTGCGCCACCAGATTCCGGATATAGGTGGAGGAAATGGTGATTCCGTCCAGCTCCACCTTCGGGATAATGTCACAGCCGATGCCGATTTCCCGGCACAGCTCCTGCAAGCGCTGAGGATTGCCCTCGCCCCGGTAGCCGAAGTGGAAGTCATGCCCGGCCACCACCCGGACTGCGCCCAGCTCCCCCACCAGATAGTCGGTGACAAAGCTGCGCCAAGGCATCCGCATCATCTCGTGGAAGCAGCCCACCTCCACCCGTTCGATGCCGCAGCACCGATACATGAGGCCTTCCCGATCCTCCGGAGTGGAAATCTGAGGGATTTGCCGCCCCAGAATCTGGGACGCCGGGTGGACATCAAAGGTAAAGGCCGCCGGAACGGCGTTTTCCTCCTTTGCCCGCTGCACCGCACGGTTCAGCAGAGCCTGATGCCCCAGATGCACGCCGTCAAAGTAGCCCAGAGCAATGACTGTTTCTCGCTTTGCCATGATTCAGGACCTCTTTTGCTCCGCCGGGGCAAAAAAACTCTTAATGGTGGTCATTTCCCCGTTTTTCCGCTCACCCAGCATAAGAAACTCGCCGGTTTCGCCGTAAACCCGGTAGGTTCCGTCCGCACCGTCGGAGCGGAAGCTGTTTCCGTTGCGGCAGCGCCGTTCCGCCTCGCCGGAGATGCGGCAGTCCGGATAGTGGGCAAAGTAGGCGTCCACCGACAGCAGCAGCTCCTGTTCCCGGCCCTGCTCCTTGGCTTCCAGCACTTCCTCCAGCGTCACGGACTGCGCCAGCGCAAAGCCTGCCGCTTCCGTTCGCCGCAGCTGAGCCATGGTGCCGCCGCAGCCCAGCGCCTCGCCGATGTCGTGGCACAGGGTGCGGATATAGGTTCCCTTGGAGCAGCGCACTCGCATACGGTAGTCCGTATCGTTCAGCTGCTCCAGCACATTCAACTCAAAAATGGTGACGGGTCGGGCCGGGCGCTCCACCGTCTTGCCCTTTCGAGCCAGATTGCAGAGCTTCTGTCCGTTGATCTTCAGCGCCGAATACATGGGCGGAACCTGCAAAATATCGCCGGTGAACTGAGGGAGCACCTCCTCCAGTTCCTTCCGACCTACCGTCACGGGCCGCTCTTCCAGCACCGTGCCGGTGACATCCTGCGTGTCCGTCACCTGACCCAGATGCAGCACCGTCTCGTAGACCTTGCTGCCCCGTTCGGCAAACTCCACCGCCCGGGTGGCTCTGCCTACGAACACCGGCAGCACGCCGGTGGCCATGGGGTCCAGCGTTCCGGCATGGCCCACTCTGCGCTCTCCAAAGATACGGCGCAGCTTGCCGCACACATCCATGCTGGTCCATTCCTGAGGTTTGTCAATAATAATGATTCCGTTGGGCATCCATTACCCCTCCGCCTGTACCGTGCGGATGGCCGCCAGCACCTTGGCTCTGGCCTCCGCTTCATTCACATTGCGCAGCGTCGCACCTGCGGCCGCCGCATGACCGCCGCCGCCCAGCAGTCCGCAGACCCGGGTGGCATTCACGGTGCAGTCGGTGCGGAGAGAAACCTTCCACACCCGTTCCTCCAGCTGTTTCAGCGTTGCCGCCGTTTTGACGCCCTCGATTTTAATGGCGTAGCTGGAAATTTCCTCTGTATCCTCCGGCGTGGCCTTCAATTCCGCCACATCGGCAAGGGAGATGGCGCCGATGACCAGCTGTCCCTCATCATAGATTTCCATTCGATCCATCAGCCGGTTTTGCAGCCGAATCTCCGTCAGAGAAAGGGTCTGGAACATCCGCTTGTTGATGCTCTTCCAGAAATCGCCCCAACCCATCAGCTCCGCCGCAATGCGGTGGGTCTCCGGGGTGGTGTTGGAATAGACAAAGCAGCCGCAATCGGTGGTGATTGCCAGATAGAGCCGTGCGGCGATTTCCTCATCCATCACACCCAGCTCCGTGCAGATGCGGTAGATGATCTCACCGGTGGCAGCAGCGGTGCTGTCCAGACAGGTTTCCTTGGCGTAGCCCTCATTGGAGGGGTGGTGGTCGATGCAAAGCTCCACCTGCTCCTCCCACTGCTTCATCTCCTGCGGAATCAGCTGACGGGCAGCCAGATCAATGGAAACGATATGCTCCGGCACGAAATCCGCCGGGGCAAACATTCCGTCCAGATCGCCGTCAAAGGTGGCAGTCACACCCAGATTGGGTGCCAGATAGGCCTGCTTTCCCAGCAGGCGCAGCGCCTTCGCCAGTGCTGACGCACTGCCCAGCGTGTCTCCGTCGGGGCGCATATGGGTCAGCAGCAGGTAGTTGTCCCCTGCCTTCAGCCACTGAGCCGCCTGCTGCTCGGTCATCGCTCCTCATCCTCCTCCAGGATGCGGTCGATGGTGCTGACCATGCGGACGCCACGCTCGATGGAGTCGTCTGCCACGAAGATGAGCTGAGGGGTGTAGCGCAGGGTGAGCACATGACCCAGCTCATGGCGCAGATAGCCGGAGGCAGACTTCAGTCCGGCCACGACCGCCTTCACATCGCTGTTATCCAGCACGCTCACATACACCTTGCAGTAGCGGAGATCGGTGGTGGTGTCCACCCGAGTGATGGAAATGAGGCCCTGCACACGGGGGTCCTTCACCGTACGCATCAGAGAAGCCAGCTCACGCTGGATATCCTCGTTGATTCGATTGATTCGATTGGTAGCCATGAATCTTCTCCTCCTAAAAAACCGACGGCGCAGAATGCAGAACGGTTCTCTGCATTCTGCGCCGTAAAAACTGTGATACGGGATCAGCGTTCAATTTCCTGCATTTCGAAGCACTCCAGAATGTCGCCGACCTTCAGGTCAGAGAACTTCTCCAGAGTAATGCCGCACTCGTAGCCGGCAGACACTTCCTTCACGCTGTCCTTGAAGCGCTGCAGAGAGGCGATCTCGCCCTCGTGAATGACGATGCCGTCACGGACCAGACGCAGCTGGGCGTTACGGGTGACCTTGCCCTCCAGCACATAGGAACCGGCGACGATGCCCACATTGGTGATCTTGTAGACCTCACGGACCTCCACGCGGCCCAGCTCCACTTCCTTGAACTTGGGAGCCAGCAGGCCCTTCATAGCGGACTCGATTTCCTCGATGCACTCATAAATGACACGGTACATCCGCATATCCACCTTATCACGGGCGGCAGCGGTCTTGGCCTGGGTGTCGGGGCGGACATTGAAGCCCACGATGATGGCGTTGGAGGTAGAGGCCAGCATGACATCGCTCTCGTTGATGGCGCCCACGCCGCAATGGATGCAGCGGACATTGACTTCCTCGTTGGAGAGCTTCTCCAGAGAGATTTTCACTGCCTCGGCAGAGCCCTGAACATCGGCCTTGACGATGATGTTCAGCGTCTTCATCTCGCCTTCCTTGATCTGGCTGAACAGATCGTCCAGACTGACCTTGGAAACGGGACGGTTCATGGCGTCCTTCTTCTCCTGCTTGCGCTCCTCAGCCAGCTGACGAGCCATACGCTCATCGGCAACCACATAGAAGTCGTCACCGGCCTCAGGCACTTCGCTCATGCCGATGATTTCCACAGGGACGGAGGGGCCGGCGCTCTTCAGCTTGTTGCCGCGGAAGTCGGTCATGGCACGGACACGGCCCACGGCGGTGCCGGCAATGAGGATATCGCCCTGATGCAGGGTGCCGTTCTGCACCAGCAGAGTGGCCACGGGGCCACGGCCCTTCTCCAGACGAGCCTCGATAACAGCGCCCTTTGCGGCACGGTTGGGGTTCGCCTTCAGCTCACGCATCTCTGCGGTCAGGACCATCATCTCCAGCAGGTTATCAATGCCCTCGCCGGTCTTAGCGGAGATGGGGCAGATAATGGTGTCGCCGCCCCATGCCTCGGGCACCAGCTCATACTCGGTGAGCTGCTGCATGATGCGGTCGGGGTTGGCGCCGGGCTTATCCATCTTGTTGATGGCAACAATGATCGGAATTTCGGCGGCCTTGGCATGGTTGATGGCCTCGACGGTCTGGGGCATGATGCCGTCATCGGCGGCAACCACCAGAATGGCCAGATCGGTAATCATGGCGCCACGGGCACGCATGGCGGTAAAGGCCTCGTGACCGGGGGTGTCCAGGAAGGTAATAATGTTGCCGTTCACATCGGCCTGATAGGCGCCGATGGCCTGCGTGATGCCGCCGGCTTCGCCGGAGGCCACATTGGCGGAACGGATATAGTCCAGCAGGCTGGTCTTGCCGTGGTCGACATGGCCCATGACCACAACGACGGGAGCACGATCCTCCAGATCCTCTGCCTTATCCTCATGGTCATCGATGAGGCGCTCCTCGATGGTGACGATGACCTCATGCTCCACCACGCAGCCCAGCTCCTCTGCAATGAGGGCGGCGGTATCGTAGTCGATGGTGTCGGAGAGGGAGGCCATAAAACCGTTCTTCATCAGGGTCTTGACCACCTCAGCGCCGGTCTTTTTCATGCGGCTTGCCAGCTCACCCACGGAGATCTCGTCGGGGATTTCCACCTTGACGGGAGCCTTCTTCGCCACCTCCAGCTGGAGCTTGCGCATCTGACGAGCCTGCTCCTCCTGACGGCGCTTGGGGCTCTGACGCTGCTGCTGCTGGCGGTTGCGGCTCTGCTGCTTGATCTTCTGCTTGCCGTGCTCCATATGCTCGGCACGCTCGGGAGCCAGATCCTCCAGATGCTGGTCATAGCGGTCCAGATTCACATCCGCAGCCTTACGGGTGTCCACAACCTTCTTCTGGGGGACACGGGGCTGGGACTTCTCTGCCTCGGCCTTAGGCTCAGCCACAGCAGCCTTGGCCTTGGCGGGCGCTGCTGCCTTGGGGGCAGGTGCTGCCTTCTTCTCGCCGGGCTGTGCGCCCTCAGCGAAAATCTCAGCCAGACTCTCCACCTGACGGTGCTGAGTCACATACTCAAAGATGACGCTCAGCTCCTCATCGGTCAGAACCTGCATATGGTTCTTGGGCGTCTCGGAATAGGTCGTCAGGATCTCGGTGATCTCCTTGGTGGACAGGCCCAAATCCTTGGCCACCTCATGCACGCGATACTTCTGTTCAATACTCAATGTCAGCCACCTCCTGAAATTCAGGGCTCGTGCCAATGAAAAAACCTGTGGGAACCCATAGGCTTTCCCATTGGCACAAACGGTTATCAAATACAATCACTTTTCATTACTTGCGCCGCTTGGACTTCTTGCCAAACTTAGCCGTTTCCGCTTTGCGGCGCTGCGCTTTCTTCTGTCGCTGAGCCAATCCCTCGCTGACGGTTTTCGCCCGGGGATTTTCCTCGCCCAGCTTCGCCGCAATAGCGGCGGCAAAGCCCAGATCACAGACGCCCACGGCGGCCACCTTGGCAAAGCCAACGGCGGCGCCCAGAGTCTGTTTCTCTTCCAACAACGGGATCACCGGCAGCTTGTCGCTTTCCAGCCGATTGATCCGCTCGCTCGTGGTCTCTCCGGCGTCGGAGGCCACCAAAACCAGCCGAACCTTGTGATCCAGCACGGCTTCGGTCACCGCATCCTCACCGATGACCACTGCTCCTGCCTTTCGGGCCATACCCAGAAGGGACATTCCGGCATTCATGCGTCCACCTCCGGTGCAGGGGCCTCCGCCATTTCCTGCTCCAGCGTTTCCCAGACTTCGTCCGGGATCTGGGCGGAGAAGGCACGCTCCAGCGCTCTTGCCTTCCGGGCCTTGGCAAGGCAGGCGGCATTGGGGCACACATAGGCCCCTCTGCCGCTCTTGCGGCCCTTAAAATCCAAGGAAATCTCACCCTCGGGGGAACGAACCACCCGGATGAGCTCCCGTTTCGGCTTCATTTCTCTGCAGCCAAGGCACTGGCGCAGGGGAATCTTCTTGGGCATCGAGAATCACTCCTCGTCTTCGATAGTCTCCTCTTCCGGCAGCTCCTCGTCCTCGGAAACATCCTCTTCTCCGGACTCGGCGGCGGAAACGGACTTAATGTCGATCTTGTAGCCGGTCAGCTTGGCAGCCAGACGGGCATTCTGACCCTCCTTGCCGATGGCAAGGCTCAGCTGGTCATCGGGAACCACCACACGGCAGCTCTTGGTGTCATCCTCCAGCACTTCCACGCTCACCACATCGGCGGGAGCCAGTGCGGCAGCCACATACTCGGCAGGGTCCTCGCTGTACTTGATGATGTCCACCTTTTCGCCGCCCAGCTCTTCCACCACCAGATTCACACGCTGGCCACGGGGACCGACGCAGGCGCCGATGGGGTCGACCGCAGGATCGGCAGACCAGACAGCCATCTTGGTGCGGCTGCCGGCCTCACGGGAGATGGAGCGGATCTCCACCACGCCGTCAAAGATTTCGGGCACTTCCTGCTCGAACAGGCGGCGCACCAGACCGATGTGGGTCCGGGAAATCACCACATGCACACCACGGGTGGTGCTGCGGACATCCACCACATAGACATTGATGCGGTCGCCCTCGTGGTACTCCTGACCCTTGACCTGCTCGCTGGCAGACAGCAGAGCCTCGGTGATCTCACCGTTGGCACGGAGCTTCACATACAGAGCGCCGGTGCGCTCATCCACACGGCTGACATAGCCGCTCATCATCTCGGAGGTCTTTTCGGTAAAGGCGTCCAGCACCTTGCTGCGCTCAGCCTCACGGATGCCCTGAATGATGACCTGACGGGCGGTCTGAGCGGCGATACGGCCGAAGTTCTTGGGGCGCACCTCGCTGCTCACCACATCGCCCAGCTGCACATTGGGCAGGCTGCGGCGGGCTTCCTCCAGAGAAATCTCACTGTAAGGATTATCCACCTCTTCCACCACATCACGGCGGACGATCACACGGACGATGTTGCGCTCCTGATCGGCCACAACCACCACATTGTCGCCCACGCCATCGTGGTCACGCTTGTAAGCGCTGGCCAGAGCCTGGGTGATCTTCTCCAGCATAAACTCTTTCTTGATGCCGCGCTCGGCTTCCAGCATATCCAGTGCTGCAAAGAACTCGCGATTGTCCTGTTCCTGAGTATTTTCAGTCTTTTTGCTTCTCTTAGCCATTTTGGATTTACACTCCTTATTTCCGCTGTGCAACAAATAGTATATGGATCAAAAATCAATATGCAGCCGCACCTGAGCCAGTTCCTTCTTGGTGAAGGAAACCGGGGTGTCGGCCACGGTAATGGTCACATCGCCGTCCTGATAGCCGGTCAGGGTTCCGGTGAACTCCTTCTGACCGTCCCGGGGGCGGTAGAGCTTCACATCCACCGGGCTGCCCAGAAATGCCTCGAAATGGGCGGGCTTTTTCAGTGCCCGGTCCGCACCGGCGGAACCAACCTCCAGCACATAGCTGCCCTCGATGGGGTCTGCCTCATCCAGAGCATCGCTCAGGGGACGGGACACCGCCTCGCACTGGTCGATATTCACTCCGTCGGGAGCGTCAATATAAACCCGCAGGAACCATGTGCCGGCTTCCCGGACATACTCCACATCCCACAGCGTACAGCCGGCCTGCTCCACAAAAGGCTTTGCCAGTTCTGCACACACATCCGTGACTTTCTTCATGCGATACCGCCTTTCCCGCCCAATCACTCCGGGCGAAATGCTCAAGAAAAAGAGCGGAGCCGGGGCTCCACTCTACAACAACACTTCTATACATCTGAAGAATACCACAACTTTTCCCGGATTGCAAGGCTTTTTTCCTTTCCCGTGGGCGATTTTTCGCTGTTTTTCTCCCATCCTCGGAAAATTTCCCGAAAAAATGTTTCTGCATCGACGATTTTTTCTTCCGCCTTTGTCAAATTGCCCACACGCCCCTGTCCCGCTCCGGTTCTGGTCGGCATAGAATGGGGCAAAGGAGGAATCAAGCATGGATCGAAGGCTCACAGACCCGGAGTATGTCCGCATCTGGCGGCGGGCCCATTCTCCCGGGGATTTTTCCGCCGTGCCCCGGTATGACTGGAGCGAGTTCGTGGTCAATCGGCTGGCCTGTGAGGTGGAAAAACAGAAGGAATACCGCCGCTCCCCCTTTGTCTATCCGGGACAGCTCTGCGCACAGCGAATCCGCCTGCTGCGGACTGCGCTCTTCTTTTTGGAGGTCACTCCTCCCTGTCCACTGGACAGCCAGCCCCTCAGCACTACCCCGGTGCAGGCTCTCCGGCAGCTTTACCGCAGCGAGTGCGGAGCGGAGCAGGATTACGCTCAGGCGGCGGAGTCCTGCCCGGATCCGGCGCTGCAGCGGGTCTTTTCCCAGTGCGCCCGGCTGGCCCACCGGGGCGCGGAGCTGCTGTGGCAGGCGGTGCGGCTCTGATACCGCATCGCCGCCCCCATCCGGGTGAATCAAACAAAATAGAAGAAACCTCTTCCCTTTTCGGTCAAAACTTCTTATAATTTTAGACGCAACATTCCAAAACGGAGGAACACTATGTTTACAAACGGAATCGATCTGCAGAAAACTCTGCAGCAGAAAAGCTCTAATTTACAGCTGGCCAAATTCATCGCCGCCCTGCTGGTGATCTACTCCCACTCGTTTTCCCTCACCGGAAATGTCAGCGGAGTCGATTTCTTCTCCCGTATTTCAGGAAATTCCCTCAGCACCGGCGGTCTGGCCGTCAGCTTTTTCTTTTTTGTCAGCGGTCTTTATGTGTCCAAAAGCCTTGTGCGGGCCAAAACCGCCAAGCGGTACTTTACCTCCCGTGTCAAGCGTATTTTCCCCGCTCTGCTGATCGTCGTACTGGTCTCAGTATTGGTACTGGGCCCCGTCTTTACCAATCTGACCCCCGGTGCCTACTTTACCAGCAAAGGCACTTACCTTTACTTACTCAACGGAGCCCTGCTCCCTATCCACGCCCTGCCCGGTGTCTTTACCGAAAACCCCTACGGCACCACGGTCAACGGTTCTCTCTGGACCCTGTCGGTGGAGTTCCTCTGCTATGTGGCTCTGTTTGTGGTGTACAAGCTGAACCTGATGGACAAGAAAAAGATTCTCGCCGTGCTGGCGGTGGTTGCGGTGGCTTCGGTGGGCGGCTGGATGCTGCCGGACTCTCTTGCTCTGCTGAAGGGTGCCATCCTTCCCGGCCTGCTGTTCTTCGAAGGCATCCTCTTCTACCTCTATCAGGACAAAATTAAGCTGAATATCCCTCTGGCCTGCCTGTTCCTGCTCCTGTTCGGTCTGACCGCTCCCCTCGGCTGTATGGATCTGGGTTCTTTGCTCTTCCTGCCCTATGCCAGCTGCACCTTCCTGCTTGCCACCCGTCAGGTGCTGCCACGGCTGTCAGAGCTGGGCAACCTGTCCTACTGCATCTATCTTCTGGGCTTCCCGGTACAGCAGTGCTTTGTCGCTGTGCTTGGCAAGGAAATGGGCGCTTACTCCAACGCCCTGCTCTCTTCCCTTGTGGTCATCCTCCTCTCCGTGGGGCTTTACTATCTGGCGGAAAAACCTTTTTCCGCTCCCAAAAAGAAATCCTGACCAACGCTGAAACGCCCCGCAGCCATGCTGCGGGGCGTTTGATTTATGGTTTGATTTGGTTCAGTCCGCCCGTTCAAACAGCAGTCCGCTCTGGCGGTCGGTCATCAGCAGGATCTGGTCCTCGTCCGGGAAATAGGTCATTTTCGCCTGACGGCCATCCCGATAGTGGACCGTATACAACCCACGGCCCTTCTCCATCTTGTGGTATTCCCAAGTGAAGCTCAGTGCCCGAGCCTCCTGACTCAACTCCACCCAGCCGCTCTGGTCTGCGAACAATTCTGCCTGCACCCGGTCGGTATCCACCGGGAATGCCTCGTCACCTACTTGGATGTCGACGGCCTCCCAAGCCCCGACCAGCGGTTCGATTTTCATATAGGGGTCACCGGTACCGGCTTTGGCGCCCAGCGTACTGCCTACGACGCCACTCACGACTCCCAGCACGATAAACGCAATCACCAGCAGGGCAAACCGTCTGAGGGTATGTTCGCTTTTTGCCTGCACCGAAACGGAATATTCCGTCTCCTTCTGCGGGCGTTGCGGTATCTCATTCATAAGGTTGATTCCTTTCTATTGCTCATTTGAGTCTCATTATTATATCGGAATTTCCGCAGCTTAGCAAGAAAGTTACACAAACTGTTATTTTTGTCATTTTTTGAAAGGAACCTTGTAAAAAAATACCGGGCATCCCGCAGGATGCCCGGCTGAACCGTGTTTTTACAGCACTTTGGACAGAAAACTCTGAGTACGCTCCTCCTTGGGGTGAGAGAAAATCTCCTCCGGAGTGCCCTGTTCCACGATATTTCCGCCGTCCATGAACAGCACTCGGGTAGCGACCTCCCGGGCAAAGCCCATCTCGTGCGTGACCACCACCATGGTCATGCCTTCCTTGGCCAGCTCCTTCATGATCTGCAGCACCTCGCCCACCATTTCCGGGTCCAGTGCCGAGGTGGGCTCGTCAAAGAGCATCACCTTGGGCTTCATCATCAGGGCACGGGCGATGGCAATACGCTGCTTCTGACCGCCGGACAGCTGTCCGGGATAAGCGTCCGCCTTGTCGGGCAGTCCCACCCGCTCCAGCAGCTGCTTAGCGTCCTTGACAGCCTCTTCCTT
Organism: Oscillospiraceae bacterium; assembly: GCA_020025295.1. Classification (GTDB taxonomy): domain Bacteria; phylum Bacillota; class Clostridia; order Oscillospirales; family Oscillospiraceae; genus UMGS1766. The sequence continues at coordinate 62,546 of JAHHSJ010000002.1, forward strand.
GGTCATGCGCTTCAGCTCCACCGGAGCCAAAATCATGTTGTCCATCACCGACAGGTTCCGGAACAGATTGAAGTGCTGGAACACCATGCCCATCTGCTCGCGCACCTTATTGATGTCGCACTTGGGGGCGGTGATGTCCTGATCTTCAAAGAACACCTGACCGGAGGTCGGCTCCTCCAGCAGGTTCAGGCAGCGGAGAAAGGTGGATTTGCCGGAGCCGGAAGGCCCGATGATAACCACCTTTTCGCCGGGTTGAATCGTTTCATTGATGTCGTTCAAAACGACATGCTTCCCATATGCTTTGGTGAGATGTTTAACGGAGATCACTTGCTCTTAGTCTCCTTTCCATAATACCCAGCAGCCAAGTGAGGATCAGCACCAGTGCCAGATAGAAGGCAGCCAGTGCGAAGTAGGGCACCAGAGCCTGATATGTCTTGCCCTGAATAATCATTGCGCCCTTGGTGAGGTCCTTCAGACCGATGACATTGACGATGGAGGTTTCCTTCACCAGTGCAATGAACTCGTTGCCCAGTGCAGGCAGGATGTTCTTGAATGCCTGAGGGATGATTACCTTCCGCATGGTGGTGCCGTAGCCCAGACCCAGACTGCGGCCGGCTTCCATCTGACCGGGATCAATGGACATGATACCGGAACGGACGATCTCCGACACATAGGCGCCGGAGTTGATGCCGAAGGTGATGATGGCACAGAGGACCATATTCTGGTCGCTCTGGCGCATGGATGCCAGCACAACAAACCACATAATCAGCAGCTGAACCATCACAGGCGTGCCGCGAATCACCGTAACATAGATCTTCGCCAGTCCGTTGAGCAGCTTCATGAGAACGCTCTTCTTGCCCCGCTTCAAATCATAGTTGGAGCGGATCACCGCCACCAGAACGCCCAGCACAATACCAATCAGCAGGGCTGCTGCGGTGACGATCAGGGTGATCTTCAATCCTCGGACAAAGTAGAGGTAGTTATCGTCCAGCACAAAGGTCTGGTACAAGCCTTGTTTTAGATACTCGATCACATCTAACATTTTATACGGGTCGACCCCTTTCCTTTTCTTCTGTTACAGGGTAAGGAAACCGATTTTCCTCCGGGCAAATCCCTTTCCTTACCTTATAGCAAGATGCTGCAAAGCGGGGCGGCAGCTTTGCCGTCCCGCTTTGATTCAATTTTTAGTCTGCCTTGATGTACTGATCCAGAATCTTCTGGACGGTGCCATCTTCAATCAGCTCAGCAAGTGCGTTGTTGACCGCATCCTGCAGTGCTGCGTTGTCCTTGGGCAGAGCGATTGCATAATCCTCGGACACATACTCGGTATCCAGCAGCTTCAGGCCCTCGTTGGCTTCCACAAATGCCTTAGCAGGCTCAATGTCGATGATGACGCAGTCCACCTTGCCCTGCTGCAGTGCCTGCACAGCGGCAGCACCGGCGGAGAAGGCAATGACGTGTTCCTCACCGAAACCGCCGTCTTCCGGAGCGCTGGAAGAGTAGATGTAACCGGTGGTGGATTCCTGCGTACCGATGAGGAAGTCCTCGCCGGCTTCCAGCTTGGCGTTGAGATCGTCCACGCTGGTGATGTCGCTGCCCTCAGCCACGATGACCGCCTGAATGCCGGTGGCGTAGCTGTCGGAGAAGTCCACATTCTTAGCACGCTCGGGGTCCACGGTCATGCCGGCCAGGCACATATCAATCTTACCGGACTGAACTGCACCGATCAGAGCGCCGAACTCCATGTCGACCACCTTCAGCTCCAGACCCAGCTTCTCTGCGATGGCAGCGGACAGGTCCGTGTCGATACCCACGATCTTGTCGCCCTCATAGAACTCATAAGGGGGGAAGGTTGCGTTGGTACCCATGGTCAGGACACCGGGCTCAGCCAGCTTCAGCGTACCGTCGTCCGCAGAACCGGCACCGGAGGAGGTGGCGGAGTTACCGCCGCAGGAAACCAGAGCAAAGCTCATGGTCAGGGCCAAAATCATTGCAAAAATTTTCTTCATAATCAATTCTCTCCTAACAAAAGCTGTTTTGTTTGATTCATGAATCCTGTTTCGCTTTTGATGCATTATAGAGTATATTCATGCATAGTTCAAGTGTAATTTTGCATTTTTATGCATATTCATGCATTTTGGTTTATTCCGCTCCTTATTCCGGTTTCCAATCCATTTTATTTGTCTATTTCTCACAAGAACACGCCTATTTCCATTATTTTTCCATATTTAGTAAATTGCAAATCGGGCTTTTGTATAGAATATATATTCATTTTATACAAACCAAGATAAATCGGGGCACATTAACCAAAGCCCCTTGCAAAAACGCAAAAAACGCAGCCCGAAGCGAATGCTTCGGGCTGCGTAATCCTTGCGTCGGGAGCAAACGGGCTCCCGACAACATTTTGTTTTAGAAGCGGGCTCCGCCGAACTCAGACAGCTTGAGGCCCTTGTCCTTGTTCTTATCCAGCACCCAGTTGATGCTCCACTGCGCTCCGAAGAGCAGCAGCTTGTTGCCCTTGTAGTCCTCGACCATCTTCACATCGTTGCCCTTGATGATGTCCTCGGGATCGCCGTCGTAGCTCTCGATCCAGCGGAGGTATTCATAGGGCAGACGCTCCATGACCAGATCCACATTGTACTCGTTCTTCAGACGGTACTCAAACACATCGAACTGCAGAGTGCCCACCACGCCGACGATGACTTCTTCCATGCCGGCATAGGGAATCTTGAAAATCTGGATGGCGCCTTCCTGAGCGATCTGCTCTGCGCCCTTGATGAACTGCTTGCGCTTGAGGGTGTCCTTGGGCCGGACACGGCAGAAATGTTCCGGGGCAAAGGTGGGGATGGGGTCGAAGCAGAACTTCTTGCCCGGAGCGCAGATGGTGTCACCGATGGAGAACATACCGGGGTCGAACACGCCGATGATGTCGCCGGCGTAGGCCTCCTCGATGATTTCACGCTCGGCAGCCATCAGCTGCTGGGGACGGGACAGCTTCACCTTGCGGTTCTGCTGCACCAGATACACTTCCTTCTCCGCATCAAACCGACCGGAGCAGACACGCATAAAGGCGATTCGGTCCCGGTGCGCTTTGTTCATGTTGGCCTGAATCTTAAAGACAAAGCCGGAGAAGTCGTCATCAAAGCTGTCCACCAGCGTATCCCCGGCCATACGGGGCAGGGGTGCGGTGGTCATCTGAAGGAAGGACTCCAGGAAGGGCTCCACGCCGAAGTTGGTCAGAGCAGAGCCGAAGAACACAGGAGACAGCTTGCCGTGGCGGACAGCGTCCATGTCGAACTCCGCACCGGCGCCTTCCAGCAGCTCGGCCTCTTCCACCAGCTGATCCCGCTTGTCCTCGCCGATCAGCTCCGCCAGCAGCGGATCGTCCAGCGCCACCTCAGTGGCGGTAGCGGCACGGGCGTTGGTGTTGGAGGTGAAGTGGATGATCTTGTGTTCCCGCAGATCGTACACACCCTTGAACTCCTTGCCGCAGCCGATGGGCCAGTTGATGGGGCAGGTGGCGATGCCCAGCTCATTCTCCAGCTCCTCGCACAGCTCGAAGGGGTCCCGGGCTTCTCGGTCCATCTTGTTGATGAAGGTGAAGATGGGAATGTCACGCATGGCGCAGACCTTGAACAGCTTGCGGGTCTGCGGCTCCACGCCCTTGGCGGCGTCAATCACCATCACGGCGCTGTCGGCAGCCATCAGGGTGCGGTAGGTGTCCTCCGAGAAGTCCTGGTGACCGGGGGTGTCCAGAATGTTGATGCAGAAGCCGTCATACTGGAACTGCATCACGGAAGAGGTGACAGAAATACCACGCTGCTTCTCAATTTCCATCCAGTCGGATGTGGCGGCACGGGCGTTCTTCTTGCCCTTGACCACGCCGGCCTGATTGATGGCGCCTCCGTACAGCAAGAACTTTTCCGTCAAAGTGGTTTTACCTGCGTCAGGGTGGGAGATGATGGCGAAGGTTCGCCGACGCTTGATTTCTTCGGTATATTTACCCATGGAGTTCCTCCTATCTCAAATACAATCACAAATGGGCCGCATCAGACAAAAACCGCCTGAATCAAAACCATGTAAAGCAAGGTGGCCCCGAAAATACTCAGCATATTGTTGCGCTTCCAAAGGTGGAGCAGGACACAGACCGCCACACTCAAAAGCTCCGGGATCCCCCGGCTTCCGGAAAGCGGCTGGATGTTCCGCAGGCAGTACACCACCAGCAGAGCAATCACCGCAGGCGGCAGCACGCTGCCCAAATAGGTGATCCACCGGGGTGGTTCCCCGTTTTCTCCCCTGCCGAACACCAGAAAGGGCAGGGCTCGGGTGGCAAAGGTGACCAGTGCCGCTACGGCAATCACCATCAGCGCATGAAGTGCCTGTTCGCTCACGGGGGTGTCCCCTCCTCTCTCCGCTCCAGCCGATTCCGCATCAGCAGCAGCACTGCCGCCACGGAAATCAGCGCCGGGATGAGAAACAGCTCCGGCCCAAACACCAGCAGGCTCACCACGCCGCAGCACAGTCCGCACAGGGCCGACGCATGCTGCTTGCTGCTCTTCCACTGCTCCACCGCCAGCACCACAAAGAGGGCGGTCATGGCAAAGTCCACACCGGCGGTATTGAAGTGGATGAGACGGCCCGCCGTGGCGCCCAGCAGGCCGCCCACGATCCAGTAGCTGTGGTTCAGCAAGGTGGTAGCCAGATAGTAGTCCTCCGGCCTGACGCCGGGAGGGGGATTGCCGGTGGACAGCAGGGCGTAGGTTTCATCGGTGAGTCCGAACATCAGGTACCACCGCCGCAGTCCCTGCTTGGGGTAGCGGGAAATCATGCTCAAGCCGTAAAAGAAATGGCGGAAATTCAGCAGCAGGGTCAGCAGAGCCACCTCGATGGCGGCAGCCCCCTGTTCCATCAGGGCGACGCACAGAAACTGACCGGAGCCGGCATAAATCAGCCCGCTCATCAGCACCGCCCACTGAGGACCAAAGCCCAGCGCACTCAGCATCAGACCGAAGGCAATGCCCATGACCAGATAACCGGCCATGACCGGAATGGTGCGTGGAAACGCAGCACGAAGTGCGTGGGGTGACATCCTTTTCCCTCCCTTTTACGGAAATATGCACAGTTATCGTAATTATAATTCCATTTTTCCCAAATTGCAACAATTCCGTTCCAGTTTACCCCATGAAAAAAGCGTCCGACCTCAAGTCGGACGCCTGTCCCTCCGGTTGCGCCGAACATCTCGGCTCAGCTGGGCTTATCCTGATGCTCCCTCAGGTGCTTTTCCCGGGTAGCCATGCCGCCCCGGATGTGCCGTTCCTCCTTGTTGAGGTCCAGAATCTGCCGCACCTGAACATAAAGCTGAGGCTGGATTTTTTCCAGCCGCTCGGACAAATCCTTATGCACCGTGCTTTTCGACACGCCGAATTTCTTTGCCACACCACGCACCGTGGTGCGCTGCTCGATGAGATACTGTGCCAGCATGACCGCCCGCTCTTCAATGCTTTCTCTCACACTTCCCCACTCCCCCGACTTCTGTTGCTCCAGTCTATGAGGGGGAAACCGATTTTAGAAGGCGAAGAAGCCGGTCCTTCCGGGTTCCTCGGAGCGGCGCTTTCCCGACTCCGTCGGAGAACGCAAAAAAGCGGCTGACTCGTGTGAGTCAGCCGTTTTTTGTGTTTATGCGTCCGCTTCGACGCCGCCGTGACCGGAAGCTTCCAGTCGGCGCATCCCACGGAACTCATGGGCCGCCATCAGCAGCGCCACAAGGCAGCTGGCGCCGTCCGCCACCAGGCTGGCCCACAGCAGGCCGTCAAAGCCCCAGATCAGGGGCAAAATCACCATCAGCGGCACCAAAAACAGCACCTGACGGGTCAAGGACAGGAAAATGCCCTTGATGGGCTTGCCCACCGAAGTAAAGTAGGAGGAAATAATGGGCTGGGTGAAAATAGTAAACACCAGCAGCAGGAAAATGCGGAAGAACTTCTCGCCGCACTCGAAGTACGCCTCGGAGCCGTCGCCGAACAGACCCAGCAGCTGTCTGGGGAAGAGCTGGAACAGGGCGAAGGTGACCACACTTATCACCGCACCGGCGGTAAAGGCAATCCGGAAGGCTTTGCGGACACGATCATACTTCTGTGCGCCGTAGTTATAGCTGACAATGGGCTGGGAAGCCTGTCCGATGCCGATGATGATGCCGAAGAACAGCTGGTTCACCTTCATCACGATGCCCACCGCCGCCAGAGGGATGGACGGGCCGTACACGGACAGAGCGCCGTAGTGGCGCAGGGAGTTATTCATCACCACCTGCACCAGCAGGAAGGTCAGCTGATTGAAGCAGATGGCAGCGCCCAGAGAAGTGACCTTGCCCAGCTTGGCAAAGTCCGGGCGCAGGTGCTCTTTCTTCAGCGGCACGGTGCGGAACCGGCAGCTGAAATACCAAATGACCTGTCCGGCGGAAAACAGCTGGCCCAGAATGGTCGCCAAAGCCGCACCCTTCATGCCCATACCGAACACAGCCACAAACAGGCCGTCCAGCACCACATTGATGGCGGCGCCGGAGATGGAGCAAAGCATGGTCATTTGCGGGCTGCCGTCGGCACGCATCAGGTGTCCGCCGCCGGTGGTGAGGATCAGGGCCGGAAAACCCAGCGCCGTAATGGACACATACTCTCTTGCATAGGGCATCACATCCGCCGGTGCGCCGAACAGCCGCAGCATCGGGTCCATAAACATCAGCGTCACCAGACCCAGCAGCACACCGGAGGTCAGCAGAGCGGTGAGAGACACGCCCACATAGTGGGGAGCCAGCTCCCGGTCGCCCCGGCCCATCGCCAGATTGAAGGCGGACGCACCGCCGATGCCGAACATCAGCGCCAGCGCCAGACAGCAGGTGGTCAGGGGAAAGGCCACATTTGTGGCACTGTTGCCCAGAATACCCACATAGTGACCGATAAAAAACTGATCGACAATGTTATAAATGGAGCCCACCAGCATGGCGATGATGCTGGGCACCGCAAAATGGAACATCAGCTTACCCACCGAGGCTTCGCCCAGCAGCAAGGCTGCTTTTCGTTTCTCTTCCACGAGATCAACTCTTTTCTGATTAAACTAAATAGGACAATATAGTTTACCACTTTTTGAACGAAAAAGCAGCAGCGCCCGACGAAATTTCCGTTTCTGTCCCCAAAATTTCCTCTTGCCTGCCGTTTTCCCTCTCTATTTTTCCCAGAAGTGCCTTTTGGTCAGGCAAAACCGGAGGGCGCCGGTCTTTGGCGCCCTCCGGTACATCTGTTTTCGTTTCGTTTTGAGTCTTATCTCCGGCCCTCCCGTATGAAGGAGATCAACTCTTCCACATCGTCAAAGTCGTCATAGTCCCCCATGACCCCCTGCCGATGGTACACAACGCCGTTTTTCTCGTTGCGCTCCAGACAATCCAGCAGCATCTGCTCCCCGTATCGCCGGGCAAACAGGCCAAAGCCATAGGGCTTGATCTTGGCCAGCAGCCCCTTTCTGCATTCCTCCGGGCAGCAGTAGCAGTGGTCATACTGCTTTTCCATGGAACAATTCCTGTTTTCGCACCCGCCTGCGCCGGGGCACTCCCCCGACTGGCAGCCGTGACAGACCTCATTTTCCGAGCACAGACAGCAGGCCAGCCCGCACCGGGCAATTCCTAATTCCCGTTTCATGTCACACACCTCGTTTGAACGGAAAGCGGTGTCCTCCTCAAAAAGCCGCCGACAAAGATTCCTCGGCAGACTCCGATGGGGTGGGGCCGTTTTGAGTTTTAATAAGACAGATGAATCATCAATGCGGCAATGTCCGCCGGGGACACGCCGGAAATGCGGCTGGCCTGACCCAGATTGAGGGGGCGGATGGCCGCCAGCTTTTCTCTGGCCTCCAGACGCAGTCCCTCCAGCGAGGCATAGTCGATGTCCTCCGGCAGCACCCGTCCTTCCAGACGGCGGAACTCCTCCACCTGACGCACCTGCCGGGCGATATAGCCCTCATACTTCATGGAGATTTCCACCTGCTCCCAAACCTCCTTGGGCAATTCGGGACGCTGGGGATCAAAGGGAGCCAGATCCAGATACCCCACTCTGGGACGGCGGAGCAGGTCCGCCAGCTTGGAGCTGCCGCCCTTGGGGACGGTTTCTCCCTTGCGTTCCAGCATGGCAATCAGCGCCTCCGTGGCAGGCGTTCCGGTATGCTCCAGACGCTCCGCTTCCTGCGCCACAGCGGCATACTTCTCCTCCACCCGGCGGAGGGTCTCGTCGCTCACCAGTCCGATGCGATGGCCCTCGGCGGCAAGCCGCTGGTCGGCGTTGTCCTGACGGTGAAGCAGCCGGTACTCCGTGCGGGAAGTCATCATACGGTAAGGCTCCTGCGTGCCCTTGGTGACCAAATCATCGATCAGCACACCGATATAGCCCTGATCGCGCCGCAGAATGAGAGGTTCTTCCCCTTTCAAGCGGAGCGCCGCATTGACGCCGGCCACAAAGCCCTGCACGGCGGCCTCCTCATAGCCGGAAGAGCCGTTGAACTGGCCTGCGCCGTACAGTCCACGCACCGACTTACATTCCAGTGTGGGCTTCAAATGGGTGGGGTCCACGCAGTCATACTCGATGGCATAGCCGGGGCGGGTCATCTCGGCCTGCTCCAAACCACGGCAGGAGTGGAGCATCTCCACCTGCACATCCTCCGGCAGCGAGGTGGAAAGCCCCTGAATGTACAGTTCTTCGGTGTTCATTCCCATCGGCTCGATGAACAGCTGATGCCGCCCCTTGTCCGGGAAGCGGACGATTTTCGTTTCAATCGAGGGGCAGTAACGGGGTCCGGTGGACTCAATAGTGCCGTCATAGAGGGGGCTGCGGTCCAGATTGTCCCGAATGATCTGATGGGTGCGCTCATTGGTATAGGTCAGGTAGCACACCGCCTGATTGTTGGGCATCTCCGTGGTGGAGAAGGAGAAGGGCAGAATCTCCTCATCTCCCGGCTGCACCTCCATGCAAGAGAAATCCACGCTGCGGCGGTTGATTCTGGGGGGTGTGCCGGTCTTGAACCGACGGATGGGCAGACCCAGCTCCACCAGATTGGCGGTGAGAGCGTTGGCGGCCTGCAAGCCATCCGGACCGGAGTCCCGGATATAGTCGCCCACGATGGTGCGGCCGCCCAAATAGGTGCCGCTGGCAATGACGCAGGCCTTCACCCGGTAAACAGCGCCCACTCCGGTGACCACACCGGCAACGGCCCCGTTCTCCGTCAGCACCTCCACCACTTCCGCCTGCTTCAGCGTCAGGTTGGACTCCAGCTCCAGGGTGTGCTTCATCACTTCCTGATATTTTCTGCGGTCGGCCTGCGCCCGGAGGGAATGGACGGCAGGGCCCTTGCCTCGGTTCAGCAGACGGTACTGGATGCAGGCTTTGTCTGCCGCCCTTGCCATTTCACCGCCCAGAGCGTCCAGCTCCCGCACCAGATGCCCCTTGCCCGTACCGCCGATGGCCGGATTGCAGGGCATATTGCCCACCGCATCCAGATTCACCGTAAAGCAGAGGGTGCGAAGGCCCATCCGTGCCCCGGCCAGTGCCGCCTCGATGCCGGCATGACCTGCTCCGATGACGGCAATATCATAGCTTCCCGCTTCATATCTCATAAAAAAGCTTCCTCTTTTGCACAGTTTTGTTTCTAAGTGTAACACGATTTCCCCGGTATCACAAGAGCCGCCAAGGCGGCTTTGGGAGAAAATCCCGCACGCAAAAGGCGGAGTGCATCGGCGATGCACTCCGCCTTGGGGTTCTGTTTGGGGTTACACCTTCAGGTATCCGGTCAGCACCAGCAGGGTGTTGTACACGCCGTCGATGTGGCTGCGCTCATAGCCGTGGCTGGCATACACACCGGCGCCGATCAGGCCGTGACGCAAATCTGCGCCGCCGCTGAGGGTAGCCTCCACATCGGAGCCGTAATGGGGGTACACATCCACTGCATAGTCCGCTCCGGTGGCTTTGGCTGCTTCGATCAGCTTGCCCACTACCTCGTAGCTGTAAGGACCGCCGGAGTCCTTGGCGCAGATGCTGACCTGCCGCTCGGTACACTGGAGCCCATTGCCGACGCAGCCCATGTCCACGCTGATGGCCTCGGTGACGCCGGCAGGGACGGAAGCCGCTCCGCCGTGGCCCACCTCTTCATAGACGGTGATGTGCAGCCATACCCGGCGCTCCGGCACGATGTGGTTGTCACTGAGGTACTTGGCAAAGCCCATGAGGATGCCCACGGACAGCTTGTCATCCAGAAAACGGCTCTTCAAATAGCCGGACTCGGTGCGTCTGGTGCGGGTTTCAAAGCAGACGATGTCGCCCACCTCAACGCCCAGCGCTCTCGTCTCCTCGGCAGAGGTGACATTCTCGTCCAGCACGATTTCCACCGTGTCAAAGGTGCGCTTGGTGGTGGAATAGTCTCCGTTCACATGGATGGAGGCGTCGCACAGCTGGCAGGTGCCCTCGAGCACCTTGCCGTTCCGGGTGCGCACACGCACATTCTCCGCCTCGGCATTGTTGGCATTCATGCCGCCCAGCGGGGTGATGCGCAGCCGTCCGTTGCCCTTCACCTCCGCCACCATAGCGCCCAAGGTGTCGCAATGTGCCGCCAGCAGCAGTCCGTCGTCGGCATTTTTACCGCCCAGATCCACCAGAACACCGCCCTTGGTGGTGAGCTCTGCGTGAAAGCCCATGCCAGCAAAGGTGTCACGCACCCAATTCGCCGCCGTGGCAGTATAACCGGTGGGCGAGTCAATCGCCATCAGCTCCACAACCCGATCCCAGGAAAAATCCGCATACATTCGTTCCATCCTGTGAAATACCTCCCTGATCGTCCCGACGCTCCGCCAAAGGACGCTGTTATTTCGTTGTTCTTTCCCTATTATACACGATTCCGCTTCCCATGGCTATTCGGATTTTTTCTTCCCGGTTTTTCTCGGCGGTTTCTTCCTCTCCGTTTTGTTTCCAAATGTTCCCGTTTCTTTACCATTCCCTCATTGCTCCCAAGTTCTTTTTATGGTAGAATACAGCCAGTATTTTGGGAGGTGTCACCATGAAACGACTGTTACCCCTGTTTTTGGCTCTGGTCCTGTGTTTTACTCTCACCGGATGCCTCTCCCGTGAAGAGCAGCAAAACCGCAAGCTGGCTTTGGAGCTGGTCAACGGTTCTTCCTCTGCGGACTACGCTCTGTCCACCGGTGCTTCCTTCGAGGGACGCCGTATCTATGAGGACAATTCCGGCCTCATCATCTATCTGGCCGGCATCAAGGGCACGCCCCTCTCCCCTGAGCTGGTTCTGGCTGTGAAAAACGGCACCCGGCACGACCTCGGTATGTCCATCATCGGGCTGACCTATAACGACTGGGAGGCAAACGGCTGGGTGGATGGATATGAAATTCCCTCTCACAGTGCGTCCATCGCCACCGTCCGCTGCGACGACAACTTCGCCCTGCTGAACCTGTCCGACATCCACACTATTTCCGCCCTTCTGACCATTTACACCATGGACGACTATGATTCGGTGGCGGAAACCACCATCTCCATTACGCTGGACAACGAGGACTGGGTGGATGACTATCAGGTCACCGGAATTCCCCTGATCGAATCCCCCGACATAGACCTCGTTGCCGAGTCCCTGAAGGATGTTTCCGGCAAAGCTCAGCTCAGCCTGTATGCCAACAACCACACCAACCACACCCTTCGCATCTCCTCCTCCAACACCACGCTGAACGGGGATGCGGTGGAATTGTTCCTCTGGAGCAGCCTTGCCCCCAACGCGCGCCGTCTGTTCAGCGAGGACATCAAGGAGATCGACACCTTCAAATCCATCTCCATCGAACCGGACGACGAGTTGTGCTTCCACTTGCAGATCAGCGACGATGACTCGCTTTCCGTGCTGGACGAAGTGGAGGTTTCCCTCCGGGGCAGCGATTTCCTCAAGCTGGCGGAGGAAGCCGCCCAGTCCGCTCCGGACGCCACCACGGATGCTCCGGCGGTGGAGCCGTTGGAAGTCCCGGCTGATGAATCGGCCGCCGATGCAGCCGATGCAGCCGACGCATCTACCGCAGAGTCGGTCAGCGAGTCTGCCGCATAACCAAACAGGTCAAAAGCCGCTCAGAGCCAAACGCTCTGAGCGGCTTTTTCAGTTCAGTCCTTCAAGCTCAAGTCAAAATCGCAGCAATCGCCGCCCCGACCGATGGTCTTGGTGCGGTTCCACTGTAACTTCGGGTGCATATTGCCGTAGCAGGTGTCGTCGGCATTGCAGAAGATGGTGGTCAGTTCCGGACAGACCAAGGCTTCGCAGGTCCGGAAGTAGGGACAGACCTGCACATCAAATCTCGCCCGGTGCTTGCCCTCCTCGTAATACTTGATTTGGAACCCGGAAGCCTCGTTGTACTTCTTGCTCCCCATGCGCCGGAACAGGCTGGGGATGGTCCGATACAGGCCCGGAATGTTCAGCAGCTTGCGCATCAGCTTCGCTGGTTTTTCCACAAATTCTTCCAGAATTTCGTCGGTCTGCCGGAAGGCCTCCTCCTGAGAAAGTCCCTGCTCCTGCAAGGCCCGATACAGTGCCACGCCGCCGTAGATCATGCCCTCGGTGTGCTGTTTCAGCGCAGGAGGATCGGCCGAATGCTCCTGACAGTACTGATGATACAGTTCTGTGGCACGCTGGGCAATCTGACTTCCCTCCGGCTCCGGGAAATGCCGGTGAGCGCCGGTACAAATCATCTGAAGCAGCTTTTTCGGTTTCATGGATGCATCTCCTCTCTCGACACAGACAAACTTCGTTGTTGACGGAAGTATAGCACTTCCTTTGCTCCGAATCCAGTCCATTTCCGCAAAAAAGAACACCGCCGTGGGCCTGACCAAGTCAGGCTCACGGCGGTGCAGTCTTTCGTTTTTCGTTTAGGGCCAGAGGGGAGCAGGATAGAGACCGGCCTCTGTCTTGGCAGACATGGCAGCCACCACAGCAGCCTTGTCGTCATGATAGGTGACGCCATACCACTTGTCGGTGCTGGACAGCACCTTGACGGTGGCCTTTTCGTCCTCCAGCAGCTGACCCACCACCTGAGGCAGCAGGTATTCGCCCTTCATGGGATTGGTCTGGAGTGCCTTATCCAAGAAAGCAGGGAACTCCGCCCACAGCAGGTCCACCAGCTCCGGCTGGAAGCCCCACATATTCATGCTCACCAGCGTATCGGGGGCCAGTTCGGTCCAGCTTGCGCCGTCATCCTCAGTATAATGGATGCCGTCGGCATAGGTTTCGATGCGGGTACGCTCGTGAATCTCGGACAGATTGCCCTTCTCATCCATGGCGCACACGCCACGGGCCACGCTGCCGTGCTCGGTGACGGTATTCTTCAGCAGATAGCCCACCATGCAGTACTCCCGGTCTGCATGAGGCTGGGACAGGTAGTCATAGAGCTGACGGAAGCATTCCACCCCATAGTAGTCATCCGCATTGATGACGGCAAAGGGTGCGTCGATGACGCCGCGACCGGCGGCAATGGCCTGACCGGTGCCCCAAGGCTTGACCCGGTTCTCCGGCACGGAGTAACCCTCCGGCAGATCGTCCAGCTCCTGCAGCACATAGCGCACTTCCATATATTTCTCGATGCGGCTGCCCACACGAGCCTTGAACTCTTCCTCAATGGCGTGCTTGATGATAAAGACCACCGTTTCAAATCCGGCACGACGGGCATCGAACACGGAGTAGTCCAAAATCACCTCGCCGTTTTGTCCCACCGGGTCCATCTGCTTCAGTCCGCCGTAACGGCTGCCCATACCGGCGGCCATTACGACCAAAATAGGCTTGTTCATATTTCTTTCCTCCATATGGCGCACAGGGCGCTTGAGTCCTTTGCATTTTACTCTTTCTGTCCAAAAAAGTCAAATTCCGAAAGAAAACACAAAAAACGCCGGGGTTTTTCCGCCCCGGCGTTTTCCTTTTATTTACTGTTTTGCTTTTTCGTCCCATGCAGGCACATCAATCCCCACAACCTCAGAGGTAAAGGGAGTGCCGTCCTTCGCCTCAAAGTGCTTCCATGCCTTCAGCACATAGCGGAAGCCCAGATACAGCAGGGGCAGGTTGCAATAGACCATCAGAATGTTGGCAAAGTCGCTCAGGTTCCACAGGGCGCTCAGGTCCATGCCGGAAATGTTGGTGATGACACCGAAGGAGATGACCACCAGACAGACCGCACGAATGACATTGATGAACACCTTGTTGTCGGAAATACGCTTGGCGCAGATTTCCGTGAAGGACATGAAGCCCAGCAGGCAGGTGAAGGCGAACAGGCCAAAGCACACGCTGATGAGGAAGGTGACCAGATTGGAGAAGAATCCGGCGCCGCCGGCCATCGCACCGGCAGAGGTCAGGAACTTATCCAGCTTGCCCAAGGCAAACCATGCCTCGGTATCGCCGGTCATCCACATCTGACCCATGACCACCACAAAGCCGGTGAGGGTGCAGATGACGATGGTATCCAGGAACACGCCCAGAGCCTGCACGCAGCCCTGATCGCAGGGATGCTTGGTGTCTGCGGCGGCGGCAGGCATGGTGATGGTGCCCTGACCGGCTTCGTTGCTCATCAGGCCACGCTTGATGCCCTGCACCAGAGCCACACCGAAGGCGCCGCCGAACACGGCTTCCGGCTGAAATGCCTGAGAGAACACGGTGCCGAAGAACCAAGGCAGACGGGTGATATTCACCACCACCAGCACAATGACGGTGAGCACATAGATGACCGCCATCACAGGCACCATGAGGTCGGTGACCTTGGTGACCTTCTTGATGCCGCCGAAGCTGACCACAGCGGTAAAGACAATCAAAATCGCAAAGGCGATCCAGTACAGTGCAGAATTGGTGGCAATCTCCGAGCCGGTAATCAGAGAGGCGATGGCGCCCACGGCGGAGATGGTGTTAAAGCCCTGTGCCGGGAAGCAGAGAAACGCATAGACAATGTACAGCACACTCAGTGCCACGCCGACCCATGCCATGCCCTTCAGGATACGGCGGCCGTAGTAAGGCATACCGCCCACATACTCGTCGTCCTTCTTCTCCTTGAAAATCTGGGACAGGGTGGCTTCCACAAAGGCCACAGCCATGCCGAAGAAGGCGGAAATCCACATCCAGAACAGAGCGCCGGGGCCGCCGATGGAGATGGCGCCGGTAACGCCCAGAATGTTGCCCGGTCCCACACGCATGGCGGTGGACAGCAGGAAGGCAGTCAGGGACGAAATGCCGGTCTTGGCCTTGCTCTTCTTCAGCAGCGTCAAGCCGTGGCGGAAATACCGCACCTGCACAAAGCGCAGGCGGAAGGTGAAGAACAGTCCGCTGCCCAGCAGCAGGATGATAGCCAAACTGAAATTGCCCAAAATCGGGATGGAAGCATACCAGTCCAGATTGGTGGGGAAATCCCAGAACCAGTCGGACACGATCTGGATTTTGCCGCAAATGGCGTTTACGGCGTCAAACAATGCTTGCATAAGTATCCTCCTTCATAGTCTCTCTTTCTTTGCGGCAGGAGTCGCCGCACACGCTTACCGTCATTATAGACCGTAGTTTTAGAAATGTATAGGGCACAAATCTCTTGAAATCATGCAAAATGTGCTGTATTCTATGGTGGAGGAGGGATTTCATATGCTCTTAAACTCCGAACACGCCGATCAGCGCGGCTATTTACGGGAGCCGATGCGGCTGTTTCATCTGAACAACTGCGAATCTGAGGCCATCCCCTACCACTACCACGAATTCCATAAAATCATTCTGTTTCTCTCCGGCACCCTCTCCTACCGGGTGGAGGGCCGCAGCTACGAGCTGACCCCGGAAGATCTGCTGCTGGTCCCGGCCCACGCCATTCACCAGCCCATCATCGGCACCGCTCCCTATGAGCGCATCATCCTCTGGATGCAGCCGGAGCAGCTGGAGACGCGGGGACTGGACGAATGCTTCCGCCTCTGCCGGGAGGAAAACAGCTTTCTGCTCCACCGCAGTCAGTACGACAAGGCCCACCTGCTGCCCCTGTTGCAGGAGCTGGAGCAGGGCCGCTCGGACACCGGCTTTGGAGCGGAGCTGCTGTCGGAAACGATCTTTCTCCAGCTGATGGTGTACTTAAACCGCTCCGTCCAGCGCCGATTCCGCACCGACGCCACCGAGGACCCGGCCCGTTCCGACCCCAAAATCGACGAGATTCTCAACTACATCAACGCCGACCTGACCCGGGACCTCAGCGTCAACGCATTGGCTGCCCGGTTCTATCTCAGCCGCAGCTGGCTGATGCACCGGTTCAAATCCATCACCGGCTGTCCAATTCATCAATATGTGCTGCAAAAGCGGCTCATTCTCGCCGCGCAGCTGCTGCGCCGAGGGGAATCGGTGGGTGACGCCGCCCGGCAGAGCGGTTTTTCCGACTATTCCTCCTTTCTCCGCTCCTTCCGGAAGGCCTACGGCCTGTCCCCCAGAGAATTTCACTGAGAAAGCCCAAGCAAACCACCGGGCGAGCGTCCCTTTGGGGCGTTCGGCCCGGTTTTTGTTGTTTTCCCACCCGAAGTGTTTATAATTTCCTTAATTTCCGAAAATCGTGTGAAAAACCCATGATTTTTGTAGTATACTGTGCCCACAAAACGGATGCAGCTGCTCCGTAAGGAGGTTCCTATGACCTTTCAGTATTTCCTGTTTAACACTTACCCCGGCTACTTTTTGCAGGTCGTCCCGGTGGCTCTCATCGCCGCCCTGCTCTGCTATGGGTTCCATCGCCATAAGTATCCCACGCTGTCCCGCTCTGCTGCGGTGGGCGCTTCCCTCTTTGTGGCATATCTGGCCGCACTGCTGGCTCTGACTCTGTTCATCTCCCAGCTGGGCGACCTGTACTACTTCCTGTTCTACCACTGCCCCAGCGGCCGGGTGTATTACTGGGACTTCTCCTACAATCTGATTCCCAACTTCTGGAAACACTTCGGACGGGAACAGCTGGGCAACTTCCTGCTGTTTCTCCCCTTTGGCTTCCTCTATCCCCTGTTCCACCCGGGAAGCGGCGTGCTCCGCACCCTGCTGTCCGGTCTGGCGGTTTCTCTGATGATCGAACTGGTGCAGCCCGTGATGGGCCGCAGTCCGGATGTCAACGATCTCATACTCAACGGACTGGGCGTGCTGCTGTCCGCCCTGCTGTTTACCCTCATTCGTCGAATGCACTCCCAGAAAGGAGACGGTGTCCAGTGAAAGCAAAGCATAAAAAATGGCTCGCTCCCCTGATTGCTCTGGGAGTACTGCTCGCCGTTGTCATCTGGGTCATCTGGAGCAACGTCACCATCAAAACCACCGTCTGCCACATCCACGACCCCAAGCTGCCCAGCGGCTTCGGCGGCTGCCGCATTGCCCAAATCTCCGACCTGCACAATGCGGAATTCGGAGATGATAACCAGCCCCTGCTGGACATCCTCGCCCGGGAAAATCCGGATTTCATCGTCATCACCGGCGATTTGGTGGACTCCAACCACGCCAATCCGGAACGGGCCCTCAGCTTTGTAGCCCGGGCCGCCGAACTTGCCCCCTGTTACTTCGTCCCGGGCAATCACGAGGCATGGCTGGGAGACGAATATCAGGAGATTGAACACAAACTGAAAGCCTGCGGCGTGACGGTGCTGCGCAACGAGGCCGTGACGGTGGAGCGCAATGGTTCCACCATCCAGCTCATGGGAATCGACGACCCGGACTTTGTGGAGTCCGGCTCCGGTCTGTTCGACCTGTCCTCTGCCATTCTCGACACCGAGATTTCCCGCATCGGCGGCGAGGACAACTACCGCATTCTGCTCTCCCACCGTCCGGAAACCTTCTCCGTCTACACAGAGCAGGGCGTCGACCTCACCTTTGCCGGTCACGCCCACGGCGGACA
Organism: Oscillospiraceae bacterium; assembly: GCA_020025295.1. Taxonomy (GTDB): domain Bacteria; phylum Bacillota; class Clostridia; order Oscillospirales; family Oscillospiraceae; genus UMGS1766. The sequence continues at coordinate 80,469 of JAHHSJ010000002.1, forward strand.
GTTCCGTATCCCCTTTGTGGGTGGATTGGTTGCCCCCAATCAGGGGCTGTTCCCCAAGTACGACGGGGGCGTTTATTCCGAGGGCGGCTCCACCATGGTGGTGAGCCGTGGTCTGGGCAACAGCATTATCCCCGTCCGCATCAACAACCGCCCGGAAGTCGTGATTGCGGTCTTGCACAACGGCCCCGGCGTTTCCTGACCCACAAAACATACAGCGGCAGTATCCGATGGTTCGGATACTGCCGCTTTTTCTTTGAATGCGTGCAAAAACGGCAGACAGAGCTGTTTCTCTGTCTGCCGTTTGATTGTTTTACTTTGTGTTGACCCGATTAGGCCAGAGCAGCGGTAATGAGGGCCATCTTATAGACCTCGTCGGCGTCGCAGCCACGGGACAGGTCATTGATGGGAGCGTTCAGACCCTGCAGGATGGGGCCGTAAGCGGCGAAGCCGCCCAGACGCTGAGCGATCTTGTAGCCGATGTTGCCGGACTGAATCTCGGGGAAGATAAAGGTGTTTGCCTGACCGGCCACGGGAGAGCCGGGGAACTTCAGCTGGCCGACCTCAGGGGACACGGCGGCGTCAAACTGCATCTCGCCGTCCACCTTCATCTCGGGGTACAGCTCCTTCAGCTTAGCGGTGGCGTTGGCGACCTTGGTGACATCCTCGCCCTTACCGGAGCCCTTGGTGGAGAAGCTCAGCATGGCAACCTTGGGGTCAATGCCGAAAATCTCAGCGGTCTTGGAAGTCTCATAGGCGGTCTCCACCAGAGCGTCCTCATCGGGAGCGATCTGAATGGCGCAGTCACCCATAGCAATGCGCTCTTCCACGCCGTCCTTCTCACGGATCATGATGAAGCAGGAGCTGACGCTCTTGTTGCCGGGACGGCACTTAATCAGCTGCAGAGCGGGACGGACGGTATCTGCGGTAGAATAGGTAGCGCCGCCCAGCAGAGCGTCGGCCAGACCCATCTTCACCAGCATGGTGCCGAAGTAGTTGCTCTTCTGCAGGTTGTCACGGCACTGCTCGGCAGTCATCTTGCCCTTGCGCAGCTCCACCATCTTCTCCACCATGGCATCCATCTCAGGATAGGTGGCGGGGTCGATGATCTCAGCGCCTTCAATATTGAAGCCGCCCTTTGCAGCAGCAGCCTTCACTTCTTCCTCATTGCCCACCAGAACGGGAACCAGATAATCACCGTCAGCAACCAGGCGGGATGCGGCGGACAGAATACGGGCATCGGTGCCCTCAGGCAGCACGATCTTCTTGGGGTTCTTCTTCAGGGTCTCTACCAGAGTATCAAACAGATTCATGAGTACCATCCTCCAAAGTACAATCATTTCCGACCAGTCAGTCGGCACACTTATTTATAATTTACCACCTTCTCCCACTTTTTTCAAGGGAGAGGAAGAATTTGCCGCAAGATACACACTTGTTGTCAGTTTGTAGCAAGTTCTTAATCATTTTTTCTCTCTTTGGGTGTTGTTTGGACAAACTCTTTTCGATATAATGAACTAAAGATCATTACATATGGGAGAATGAACATGAAACGCTTATTCAGCTTTACTCTGGCGCTCACCCTGCTCTGCACGGTGATGCTTACCGGATGCGGCAGCCACCCCGGCACCACCGTGTCCAAAGAGGATGCCGTCGCTATCTCCGGCGGTACCTCCACCTCTGCCGCCTCGGAAGAGGCTCCGCTGCCGCAGCCCATCGCCCGTGTGCAGCAGTACGGCAGCGCCACCAGCATCGTCGCGCTGGACGCCCCCCTCAATGTCCGGGTGAATTACCCCACCGGCGACATCGAGGCTCTGGACACCGCTCTGGCGGACTGGGCCACCAACACCGCCGCCAACCTGCGGCTGGAGCTGGAGGACAGCAAGTCCACCTCCAACGCCATCTTCTCCGCCGGATACGATTCCTTCGAGGTCAAGGACCGCTTTGTCAGCGTCCACCTCTCCGGCTCTCTCTCCAGTTCCCACAACGCACCCCTCAAGCCTCTGTGCGCCACCTTCTCCGCCGACCGCAAGACCGGCGAGATGCTCACCCTGTCCTCCCTGCTGGTGGACCCGGAGAGCGACGCACTGCTGCAGCTGGTGACGGATAAGGCCGCCGGTGCAGAGCTGGGCGAGGACCCCCTCAGCCAGTGGGTGCTTACGGAGGAAGGTATGCGCTTCTATCTGCCCGACCAGTCCTCGGTGGACCTCACCTACGAGGAGCTGTCCGGCGTGGTGCGTCTGCCCTCTCAGGTGAACACCGACGAGATCGACCCCAACAAGCCCATGGTGGCGCTCACCTTTGACGACGGCCCCTATTCCAAGGTCACCGAGCGTCTGCTGGACCTGCTGGACCAGTACAACGCCAAGGCCACCTTCTTTGTGGTGGGCAACCGTGTTTCCACCTATGCCGACTCCTTGAAGCGTGCCGTGGAATCCGGTCACGAGATTGGCATCCACACTTGGGAGCATGCCTACCTCACCGGTCTGGACGAGGCCGGCATCATGCGCCAGATTGACCTGACGCAGCAGGCCTTGCAGGAGACCGCCGGATACACCAGCTCCGTCATCCGTCCTCCCGGCGGCAGGTTCAACGAGTTTGTCGGTGAAGTCGGCGCCAAGCACGGCTACTACTTCGCCAACTGGAGCGTGGATACCGAGGACTGGAAGTCCCGCAACGCCGACAGCGTCTATGAGCAGTGTATGTCGCAGGTGCGCAACGGCTCCATCATCCTGAGCCACGACCTCTACCCCACCACTGCCGACGCCATGGAGCGAATCATCCCCGAGCTCATTGAGCAGGGCTATCAGCTGGTCACCGTGTCGGAGCTGCTCTCCTTCCGTGAGGGCGGCATCGTTCCCGGTCAGCTTTACCTCAGACAGTGATTGCAAAAGGACCGTTTTCCCCAAGGAAAACGGTCCTTTTTTGCTGCCGAATCGAAAAAACGCCTGCTGTTTTCCGAAAACAGCAGGCGTTTTGTGGGTTTTGTATTCTCAGCCCCGGATGGCCTTGCGGATACGCTCCAGCGCCTCCATCAGCACGCTTCTGGGACAGGCCAGATTGATGCGCCAGAAGTTCTCGCCACCCTTGCCGTAGGTTTCGCCCCGGTTCAGCCAGACCCGAGCCTTGTCCCGAAGCAGCACATCCTGCTCCTCGGTGGAAAGTCCCAGACCGCTGACATCCAGCCACGCCAGATACGTGCCTTCCAGCTCCGTCACCTTGATCTGCGGCAGCTCCTGCGCCATGAACTGGGTCAGCTTCTGATAGTTGCCCCAGAGGTAGCTCAGCAGCTCCTCCAGCCAGCTCTCGCCCTCCTCATAGACCGCACGGCAGGCCGCCATGCCGAAGAGATTGACGCCGCCGGCGCCCTGACGCTCCAGCTCCTTGCGGAAGGTGTTGCGCAGCATGGCATCGGGAATGACGATGTTGGAGGTTTTCAGTCCTGCCAGATTGAAGGTCTTGCTGGGAGCGGTGCAGGAAATGGACTGCCGGGCATACACCTCGCCCAGACTCTGGAAGGGAATGTGGCGGTGATCGGCAAGGGCGAAGTCGCAGTGGATTTCATCCGCCACCACGAGGATGTTCCGCTCAAAGCACAGTCTGCCCAGCGTTCTCAGCTCTTGCTCCGTCCAGACTCGACCCACCGGGTTATGAGGAGAGCAGAGCAGGAACAGCTTGGGCTTTTCCTCGTCCAGCTTCCGCTCCAAGTCCTCAAAGTCGATCTCATAGCGGCCGCCCTTGTTTTGCAGCACGCAGGCCACCACATGGCGGCCGTTGTCCTCCACCGCCTCGAAGAAGTGGTTGTACACCGGCAGGAACATGGCCACGCCGTCCCCCGGCTTGGTGAAGGCCCGGACTGCGGTACACAGGGCAAACACCACGCCCGGCGTTTCCACCAGCCAATCCTCCTGAATCTCCCAGTCAAACCGACGCCGGAACCAGCTCATCACCGCTTCGTGATAGCACTTGCCCGAGAAGGCATAGCCATAGATGCCCTGCTCCGCCATCTGGTGCAGAGCCTTGTCCACGCACTCCGGTGCGGGGAAATCCATGTCCGCCACCCACAAAGGCAGGGTGTCCTCCGGCAGGCGCAGTTCAGGCACCAGATCATACTTAACGCAATCGGTACCCCGACGGTCGATGATACGGTCAAAATTCATAACTTGGGTCCTTCTTTCTATGCTTGGGTCTTACAAGGCTCCGGCACGCACCAGTGCCGCCGCCTTCAAAATGCCAATCTGGGTTTTTGCGTCGTGGATGCGGTTTTCCAGCACCATGGCCTCCAGCTGCTCCAGCGGAACCCGTTCCACCTCCAACAGCTCACCGTCATCCAGCTTCTGTTCACCAAACCCGGTGACCCGGCACGCCCAGAGGTAAATTTTCTCGGTGTCGTAGGCCGGTGTGGGGTACAGCACGCCCAAATCCACATACGCTTCCGCCGTCGTGCCGGTTTCTTCCTTCTGTTCCCGGCGCATGGCCTCAAAGGGGTCCTCCCCCGGTTCCAGCTTGCCTGCCGGCAGCTCCAGCAGGATTTCCATGGGAGCGTAGCGGAACTGACGCACCATCAGCACCTCATTGTGTTCGGTGAGGCACACCACTGACACGCCGCCGGGATGCTCCACCACTTCACGGCCACGGATCGAGCCGTCACCGATGCGGGCCTGATCCACCCGAAGGCCGACCACCCGGCCCTGAAAAATCCGCTCCGTGGACACCTGTTTTTCTTCTATAATCATATGTATCCTTCCTTACAACAGCCAATAACCCACCAGTCCGCTGCCGATGCCGCACAGAGCGCCCACCAGCACATCCCGGGGAAAATGCACACCGCCGAGCACCCGCAGCACTGCCAGCACCACGCCCAGCAGGAGCAGGATGACGCCTATCCACGGCTGAATCCAGAGGTAGGTCACAGCGATGACGAACATGGAAAACACATGGCGGCTGGGCATACTCTGCCCCTTGGTGTCCTTATGGATGATCGGGTCAATCTCCAGCGCCTCGTAAGGTCTGGGGGCATTGATCCACCGGCGCACCAGCGTCACCGCCGCAAAGCTCACCCCGGGCACCAGTACGCACCGGAGCAGCCGGGGATCGCCCTTGAGGGCCAGCGCCAGCAGCAGCACCGGGTACAGCAGCCACCCCAGCCGGGTCAGCATCCGGTTCAGCGTTTCCACCAGTCCTTCCTTTCCTCGGAAGGGCCGGGTCCAGCGTCGATACTGCTCCGCCGTCATCCTTCCTCTTCCTTCTCCAGGAAGTAGGTCGCCTCCATGTCTGCCACCGACAGGCAGAAGGCCAGCGGATACATCTCAAAGGCATTGCCCACCTGACGGGCGTCCTCATTGCCGGAGAAGCCCATGTGATAGCGGATGGCAAAGGCCTCCTCCCGGCTCAGACGCAAAAAGCCGTTGACCACATAGACGCTCTTTTCCCCATGACCGTAGGGCATGGGGTCGTTAAAGTTATAGGTCGGGACCTGATTCCACTTGCCGTCCGGGCCCTTCACATTCCGCACGCCCCGCTGATAGCAGCCGATTTTGCACACATCGTGGAGCAGCGCCACGATTGCCAGCGTTTCCTCGGAATACTCCAGTCCGTACAGCTCCTGCACCCGTTCCCGGGTCACATAGTCCTTCAGGCAGTAGTACACATTCAGGGAATGCTCACAGAGGCCCCCCTCGTGGGCGCTGTGGTAACGGGCAGAGGCCGGAGCCGTAAAAAAGTCGCTCTTATTGGTCAAATAGTCCAACAGAGCGTCGGCTCCGGGTCGGGTAATATGGGTTCGGAAGATCTGGATAAATTCTTCTTTTGCGCTCATAACGCAGTCCTCCCAACAAAATCAAGATAGAGTCATTTTAACACACATCTCCCCTGCTCTTCAAGCACACACTTGTCCCGAATTAGTTGCAAAGGTGGTTTTCCGATGCTAAAATAGGGGGAACGATTGCATTTTGACGGGGGTTTTCTCGGTGTAGCGCATTCTTGCGGTGGGCAAGCCCCTCATCGCCTTTCTCTCCCCAGTCCGCTCCCCGTGTGGGGCAGGACGCCTCCGTATGACTCGAAAGGAGTTTATCACGCATGATTAAACCGATTTGCCGGGATGCTCTGCTGCTCTCCCGGCCTTCTTTGCCTTCCTCTGCCGCCGATCTCTCCGTGGCAAAGGATTTGCTGGACACCCTCCGGGCCAACAGCAGCGCCTGCGTCGGCATGGCCGCCAACATGATTGGCGTCAGCCGTCGGATCATCGCCATTTCCGTCGGGCTGGACTGCATGGTCATGCTCAACCCGGAAATTCTCTCCCGCTCCGGTGCCTACGAAGCTGAGGAGGGCTGCCTGTCCCTGCCCGGTCAGCGTCAGACCACCCGATACGAAACCATTGAGGTGAAATATCAGGACATCAAGATGGTCTGGCACACCCAGACCTTCTCTGGCTTCCCCGCCCAGATCATCCAGCACGAGGTGGACCACTGCAACGGCATCCTCATCTGAAGTGTGCAAAAAAACGCCCCCGAAGCGAGAAATCACTCGCTTCGGGGGCGTTGTGCGTTAGTTTTCCCCAATCATCAGTTGAATGATCTTCCGGTCGGTGGAACGCATACCCTCCCGGGCAAGTTTGCCCACCGCCTGAATGGTGTTTTCCACACCCTTGACCACAATGCCGTCACCGCCGTAAAACTGGCTGTCGTGCTGGTTCATCTGCATACCCAGCAGACCGGCCTCTACCGCCGAGGCGATCTTCGCCGCACAACTTGCCTTGGCTCCGTCACAGATCATGCCGGAGTTGATGGCAAGGGCATTCACGATGGTGTGGGCAATCTCGTCATACCGACCGCCGAACAGGTAGCAGATGCCGGCACCGGCTCCGCAGCCGGCACTGGTAGCTCCGCAGTAGGCGGACAGGCTGCCGATGCCGGTCTTGAGGTGGATGGTCACCAGATTGGACACCACCAGCGCCCGGTACAGCTCCTCCTGCGTGGCCTTGCGCTCCTCGGCGTAGACGATCACCGGCAGAGATGCGGTCATGCCCTGATTGCCGCTGCCGGAATTGATGATGACCGGCATTTCACACCCGTTCATTCGGGCGTCGGAACCAGCCGCCGCCCAAGCCTTCGCCCGGTTCTCCACACTGTCGCCATAGGACCGGAGCAGGATGCTGCCCACATTGGCCCCGTACTGTTCTTCCAGTCCCTGCTTGGCGATGGCGGTATTATAGTCGATCTGCCGCTGTAAGGTGGGCGCCACATCCTCGATGCGAACCTCCCCGGCAAAGTCCACAATGTCCTTCACCGTCAGCAGCATCCGGCTCTCCGGATGCTGGATCACTTCGTCGCTGAAGGGCAGATCCACCAGCAACTGATCGTTCTTCCGCACCGTCACCACATTGGTGTGGTGTCCCACGATGCGGACATAGGCTTCCTCCGTGCCGGCAAACACCGTCACCTGCAAATCAAAGGGGCAGTTGGAGTCGGACTCCTCAATGGTGATGGAAACCCGGTTCAAGTAGTCCGCCAGCGCCTCCAGCTGCTCCGGAGTGACCTCCGCCAGCACCTCCAGCTCCCGGCTGGCATTGCCGCAGCAGATACCGGCAGCCACCGCCGTCCGCATACCCTTCCGACCTCCGGTGTGGGGCACAATGACGCTCTTTACATTCTTTATAATGTTGCCGCTGACTCGCAGCACCACACGCTCCGGCTCTGCCCCCAGCGTTTCCCGGGCCAGCGCACCGGCATAGGCAATCGCAATGGGTTCTGTACAGCCCATCGCCGGCACCAGTTCCTCCCGGAGGATTTCCAGATAAGTGTCATACAGCTTCTGTTCCATATTCCGCTCCTCTTGCTGGAATCAGCACAAAAATGCCCGGGTCTGGATTCGTTCCAGCTCTGTGCCCGGGTTTTTCTTAGAATAGTATTAGTCTAGCCCGTCTGCAGCAGAATTGTCAAGCTTGCGTTCTAAAAAGATCATGTCAAATCCGGCAAAAAAAGCAGGCCTTCTTTCCCAAAACGGAACGAAGTCCTGCGGATAATTTCTTATAGCACCCGACCGCCGAAGTGGTCAGTAAACTCACCCCGGAACAGGGCAGGCTTACCCATGACAAACACGGTATCCATGCCGGCGGCCAGCCGATCCGGCTTCTGCCAGGTTCCGGTCTGGTGGATATCATTCAGATCAAACAGACACAGGTCCGCATCCGCCCCGGGGGCAATGCGCCCCTTTTGGCTCAATCCGAACCGCTGGGCCGGAAGGCCGGTGACCTTATGCACCGCCTCTTCCACCGTCAGCACCCCCCGCTGCTTCACATAGTACTCCAGCAGGTGGGGAATATTGCCGTACACTCTAGGGTGCATCAACCCATTGGTAGGATAGGTCGCGTCGGAGATGACGCTGGACCAAGGCTGACGCAAAATCCGGTCAATGTCCGTCTCGCTGGCGATCCAGTCCACCATGGCCGGGGTACAATGCTCCTCCGCCAGCAGGTCAAAAAGGGCGTCATAAGGGTCTTTCCCCTGCTGCTGTGCAATCTCGGTAATTGTACAGCCCTCAAAAGGCCGATTCTGTTCCAACCGCAGTGAGGTGGCCCGGATATGGTCAAAGCCTGCCAACAGCACAATATTTTCAAAGTCCGACCCGGTTTCCATCCGCTCCCGCATCCGACGGCGACTGTCCGCATCCCGAAGGGCCGCTGTGAGGGCATTCAGGCCGCCGGCCTGAACTTCCGGGGGCAGGGTGTGAATCAGCTGAGTGGAGCCGGCGGGGTAAGGATATACATCGCAGGTCACATCCAGTCCCTCATCCCGGGCAGACTGGATCAGCTCCAACATTTGTGGCACCAAGCGGTCCCAGTTCCGAGTGCCGATGGCCTTCAGATGGCTGATCTCCACCGGAGTGCGCAGCTCCCGTGCCACAAGCAGCATTTCCTCCAGCGCTTCTACTACGCCGTCGCCTTCCTGCCGCATATGGACGGTGATGACCTTACCCGATCCCCGCAGGGGCTCCAGCGCACGGATGAGCCCCCTGGTGTCGTAAAAGCACTCCGGGGCATAGCCCAGGCCGAGACTGACTCCCAGAGCGCCGCCCTCCAGCGCCTGCTCCAGCAAACGGTGGATGGTGCGGTACTCCTCCTCGGTAGGCGTTCCCGGCGCAAAGCCGGCGGCACAACCTCGCACCGTGCCCATGCCCACCAGCATTCCGTTGTGGATGCGCTGGGGCACCATAGAAAGCTGACGGCGGTACTCTCCTAGGGTGGGGAAATCGCAGCCCTCCGGCATCTCCCCTACCACGGGCACCAGATAGTGCAAAATTGCTTCCCGGTTCGGCCCCTGCACCGGCGCCATGGAAAGGCCGCAGTTTCCGTTGACTACCAGTGTCAAGCCTTGGGCAAGCTCCGCCTTTCCGTAGTCCGACCGAAACGCCGCTCCGTCGCCGTGACGATGGATGTCCAAAAAGCCGGGTGTCAGGTACTTTCCCCCGGCCTCGATCACCGTCTTCGCCGGGAAAGAGCCCAGCTCTCCCACCGCCGCAATCTGTGTCCCAGTCACCGCCACATCGGCCGTCTTTGCCGGCGCTCCAGTGCCATCAATCACTTGGGCTCCCAGAATCAAATAATCGTACAAAGCAGTTACCTCCAATCTCGTCCACAGGAGATCCAACGGGGCGGAATTTTGTCCTTTTCCCCCTTGAATTTCTGTTTTTCCTGTTCTATACTAATCGTAAGGTAACCAAAAACTTTTTTAGGTTTCAAAATTTTCGGCTTTTAGCCTTCCTTTTCACTCTTTGCTTCGTCAATGTAGCTGTAAAGGGTGTACTTGGAAATGCCGAAGTAGTTGCACACACGCTGTCCGGATTTGGTGATGAGAAAGGCACCGCTCTCGCTGAGGAAGCGGATGGCACGCACCTTGTCTTCCTTGGTCATCAGGCTCACCGGCTTGTCCACAATCTTCACCGCCTGGCGGATGAGGTCCTCCAACAGGTCGGTGACATTGTTGGTGATGGTTTCCGGCTCACGGGTGGGCTCCTTGGTCATGGTAAAGCTGTGGAGCACGCCCTCCACCGCCTTCATCATGGTAATGTCGTAGTTGATGGCGAAAATTGCCTCCGGCTTGCCCTCTTCATCCCGCAGGAAGATGGTGCTGGACTTCAGAATCTTGCCGTCCTCCGTCTTAGTGAGGTAGGCCAGACGATCCTCCAGTTTGGCAGGGTCCGCCTTCAGCGCTTCCCATACTACATGGGACGGACCGTCGCCCATATGTCGTCCGGTCACATGCCCGTTCTCAATGGCGACAATGGAATTCTCCATTTCTCTGGACCGCAGATCGTGAACCACAACTTCACAGTTTGTCCCGAATTGCTGGGCAATACCCTTGGCTAACTGGGCACAAAACTTCAATTCATTGGTTTCCATGATCCGAAAACTCCTTTCAAACGCGTAATTTGTGCATCACTCTGTGAATCCATTATAGCAGAGTTATTTATAAATTCAACGAAAACCAAACAACTTATTTGACGACCAAACATTTTTATATTTTATTTAATCAAATCGGAGGACACCAATACAAGTAAGGAGGAAATGATTATGTTGCTCGTAGGAAACGGCCGTCTGTTCACCCGAGATCCCCTCAATCCCTATCTAGAGGACGGTGCGGTTATCATTGACGGCGAAGTCATTCAGGAAGTAGGTACGCTGTCTGCGCTCAAGGCAAAGTATCCCACAGCGGAGTTTGTGGACGCCCATGGCGGCATTATCATGCCCGGGCTCATCAACGCCCACACCCACATCTACTCTGGGCTGGCCAGAGGCCTTTCCATTGCCGGGAACAATCCCACCAACTTCCTGGAGGTGCTGGAAGGCACCTGGTGGAACATTGACCGCCACCTGACTATGGACGGCACCCGAGCCTGCGCCTACGCCACGGTGCTGGACTCCATCCGGAACGGCGTCACCACCATTGTGGACCACCACGCCAGCTTCTGCGAGATTCCCGGCACTCTGTTCGCCATTAAGGATGTATGCAAAGAAGTGGGCATCCGAGCCAACCTCTGTTATGAGGTGTCCGAACGGGACGGCATGGAGAAGTGCCGTCAGGCCATTCAGGAAAATGTCGATTTCTCCCGCTGGGCTGCCGCAGAACAGGATGACATGATTTCTGCCATGTTCGGCGGTCACGCCCTGTTCACCATCAGTGACAAGACCTTTGAGCAAATGGTGGATGCCAACAACGGGCTCACCGGCTTCCACATTCATGTGTCCGAGGGACTCAACGATGTGTATGACGCTCTGAATCAGCACCACTGCCTGCCCATTGAGCGTCTGGACCGCATCGGCGGTATTCTGGGTGAGAAAACCATGCTGGGCCACTGCATCCACCTCACCGACAAGGAGCTGGACACCATCAAGGCCACCGGCACCATGGTGGTCAACAACCCCGAGTCCAACATGGCCAACGCCGTGGGCTGCTCCCCTGTGCTGAAGATGTTTGAGAAGGGCATCCATGTCTGCATGGGCACCGACGCCTACACCCACGATATGTTGGAAAGCCTGAAGGCTTTCCTCACCATCCAGCGCCACAACACCGCCCTGCCCAATGTGGGCTGGTGCGAGGGCACCACCATGCTGTTCCAGAACAATGCCAAGATGATGGCTAAGTATTGCAAAAAGCCTCTGGGCGTGCTCAAGCCCGGCGCCGCCGCCGATGTGATCGTGATGGACTACAAGCCCTTCACTCCTATCTCGGAGGAGAACATCGACGGCCACATCCTCTTCGGCATGATGGGCAAAAACTGCCGCACCACTATTATAAATGGTAAGGTAGTCTATCAGGACCGCCAGTTCGTCCACATCGACGAGGACGCCATCAACGCCTGGACCATGGAGCAGAGCAAGAAGCTCTGGGGCCAGCTGAATCACCGGGAGTACTGATTTCCCGACTATTTCCTCCACACCACCCTCTGCGGGGCGGCAGCTTCGGTTGCCGTCCCGCTTTTCTTATGCCAAACTTTTTGTTTGGTCTCTTCCGTCATAATTCACATTTCAGAACTTATCCTTCTTATTTTCCCTTCCTTTTTGTTTGTTTGACTGAATTTATTTCTTTTGCAGTTCGATTCTGCCGTTTTTACTTTCTCATTTTCTGCAATAAATCTCAGTATTTCGCCCATAGTCCTCCGTTTTTCCACGAATTTTTTACCAAGATTGACGAGAAATTCCCTTGACAATTACCTTGTGCGTGTTATTATTATGGCAGAACCAAACAAAAAGTTTTGTATAAATATTTTTTTATAGCAAGCACAGGAGGTCAGGATAATGGAGCCTAAAATCAAATGGAAATGGAATACCATGCCTAAGAGCGCCGATCAGGAGCTGGGTATCATGTCTCTGGAAAATGTGGCGAAGGCCCGTTCCTTCCACCAGAGCTTCCCTCAGTATGCGGTCACCCCTCTGGCAAAGCTGGATCACATGGCGGAGTACCTAGGACTGGGTGCCCTGTGCGTCAAGGACGAGAGCTACCGCTTCGGTCTGAACGCCTTTAAGGTGCTGGGCGGCTCCTTCGCCATGGCCAAGTACATCGCCGGTCAGCTGGGCCGGGATGTGTCTGAAATGACCTACGATTATCTGACCAGCGACGCTCTGAAGAAGGACTTTGGTCAGGCCACCTTCTTCACCGCCACCGACGGCAACCACGGCCGCGGCGTGGCATGGGCTGCCAACAAGCTGGGCCAGAAGGCTGTGGTACATATGCCCAAGGGCAGCACCAAGACCCGCTTCGACAATATCGCCAAAGAGAATGCCACGGTCACCATCGAGGAAGTCAACTACGATGAGTGCGTCCGCATGGCTGCCGCCGAGGCAGAAAAGACCGAGCACGGCGTCATCATTCAGGACACTGCCTGGGAAGGCTACACCGAGATCCCCAGCTGGATCATGCAGGGCTATGGCACCATGGGTTCCGAGGCTCTGGAACAGCTGGAGGGCTACGGCGTAGAACGCCCCGATGTAGTGATCCTCCAGGCCGGTGTGGGCTGCATGGCCGGCGCCATCTGCGCTTACATTGTGAACAAGTTCAAGGACAATCCCCCAAAAATCGTCATTGCCGAGGCCGCCATTGCCGCCTGCCTCTACGAGGGTGCTGTGGCCAACGACGGCGATTACCGCATTGTGGGCGGCGATCTTCAGACCATCATGGCCGGACTGGCCTGCGGCGAGCCCAACATCGTCTGCTGGGATATCCTCCGCAACCATGTGTCCGCCTTCGTTTCCTGCCCCGACTGGGTGGCTGCCCGCGGCATGCGCATGCTGGCCGCTCCTATCAAGGGCGATCCCGCAGTCTGTTCCGGTGAGTCCGGTGCCGTCGGCATGGGCCTCATCGCCACCATTATGACCGACCCCGAGTACAAGGAGCTGAAAGACGCTCTGGAGTTGAACGAGAACAGCAAGGTTCTGATGTTCTCCACCGAGGGCGACACCGATCCCCAGCGCTACAAGGACATCGTCTGGGGCGGCGACTACGCAGCTAAGTAAGTTTCTATCTTACCTTAATATAATATTGGTTTCTTTTGAGGAGGAATTTCCGTATGAATAAAAATCTGGATTATGAAAAGATCAAAGCCGTAGCCAACGGCTACAAGAACGATATGGCCGCTTTCCTGCGCGCTATGATCTCTCATCCCAGCGAGAGCTGCGAAGAGGGCGATGTGGTTGCCTGCATCAAGGCTGAGATGGAAAAACTGGGCTACGACGAAGTGGAAGTCGACGGTCTGGGCAATGTGATCGGCTGGATGGGCACCGGCGACAAAATCATCGCCATCGACTCCCACATTGATACCGTGGGCATCGGCAACATTGACAACTGGACCCATGACCCTTATCAGGGCTACGAGGACGAGGAAGTCATCTACGGCCGCGGTGGCTCCGATCAGGAGGGCGGCATGGCTTCCGCTACCTACGGTGCCAAGATCATGAAGGAGCTGGGCCTCATTCCTGAAGGCTACAAGATCATGGTCATCGGTTCCGTTCAGGAAGAGGACTGCGACGGTATGTGCTGGCAGTATGTGGTCAACAAATATCTCCCCAAGAAGGGCATCAAGAAGGAGCAGATCGAGTTCGTGATCTCTACCGAGCCCACCGACGGCGGCATCTACCGCGGTCACCGCGGCCGTATGGAGATTCGTGTTGATGTGAAGGGCACCTCCTGCCACGGCTCCGCTCCCGAGCGTGGCGATAACGCTATCTACAAGATGGCCGACATCCTGCAGGATGTGCGTGCTCTGAACGAGAACGATGCCGAAGACGGCACCGAAATCAAGGGTCTGGTCAAAATGCTGGATCCCAAGTACAACCCCGAACACTACGAGGACGCCCGTTTCCTGGGCCGTGGCACCTGCACTACCAGCCAGATCTACTTCACTTCTCCCTCTCGCTGCGCCGTGGCTGACTCCTGCTCCATCTCTGTGGATCGCCGCATGACCGCCGGTGAGACTTGGGATTCCTGCCTGCAGGAAATTCGTGATCTGCCCAGCGTCAAGAAGTACGGCGACGATGTGAAGGTCTCCATGTATATGTACAACCGTCCCTCCTGGACCGGCGAGGTCTATGAGACCGAGTGCTACTTCCCCACTTGGATCAACAAGAAGGAATCCGCTCATGTGAAGGCTCTGTATGAAGCTCACAAGGCTCTGTTCGGCGAAGAGCGCATCTGCCCCAACTCCGAGATCGCCCGTGAGAAGCGTGAAGGCCGTCCTCTGGTGGACAAGTGGACCTTCTCTACCAACGGCGTTGCCATCCAAGGCCGCTACGGCATCCCCTGCGTCGGCTTCGGCCCCGGTGCCGAGTCTCAGGCTCACGCTCCCAACGAGATCACTTGGAAGCAGGATTTGGTGACCTGTGCCGCTTTGTATGTGGCTGCCTGCAATCTCTATGACGAGTCTGAGAAGGTGGATGTCTACGAGTTCCGCGCCGGCAAGACTGACAATGACATTCTGTAATGGCTGCTAAATGCAACCTCAATTTTAAAAAATAAAGGAGATCGTATTTATGGATAAGACTCTGCAGATGTATATCGACAAGCTGAATTCCCTGAACTTCAAGGAAATGTACAACAATGACTTCTTTCTGACCTGGGAGAAGACCGACGACGAGCTCGAGACCGTCTTCACCGTAGCGGACGCTCTGCGCTATATGCGTGAGAACAACATCTCCACCAAGGTGTTCGAGTCCGGTCTGGGTATCTCTCTGTTCCGTGATAACTCCACCCGTACCCGCTTCTCCTTTGCTTCCGCCTGCAACCTGCTGGGTCTGGAAGTGCAGGATCTGGACGAAGGCAAGAGCCAAGTCGCTCACGGCGAGACCGTCCGTGAGACTGCCAATATGGTCTCCTTCATGGCTGATGTCATTGGCATCCGCGACGATATGTACATCGGCAAGGGCAACGCCTATATGCACGAATTCATGGACGCTGTGACTCAGGGCAACAAAGACGGCATTCTGGAGCAGAAGCCCACTCTGGTCAACCTGCAGTGCGACATTGACCATCCCACTCAGGCTATGGCCGATATGCTGCACATCATCCACGAATTTGGCGGTGTTGAGAACCTGAAGGGCAAGAAGATCGCCATGACTTGGGCTTACTCCCCCTCCTACGGCAAGCCCCTGTCTGTGCCTCAGGGCATCATCGGTCTGATGACCCGCTTTGGCATGGATGTGGTTCTGGCTCACCCCGAGGGATACGAAGTCATGCCCGAGGTCGAGGAAGTCGCTCGTCGCAACGCTGAGGCTTCCGGCGGCAGCTTCACTAAGGTTAACTCCATGGCTGAGGCCTTCAAGGACGCTGACATTGTCTATCCCAAGTCCTGGGCTCCCTTCGCCGCTATGGAGAAACGCACCAACCTGTACGCCGAGGGCGACACCGCCGGCATCCACGAGCTGGAGCAGACCCTGCTGGCTCAGAACGCCGAGCACAAGGATTGGTGCTGCACGGAAGAACTGATGTCTACCACCAAGGACGGCAAGGCTCTGTATATGCACTGCCTGCCCGCTGACATCAACGATGTTTCCTGCGTCGACGGTGAGGTCGAGGCTTCCGTCTTTGATCGTTATCGCGATCCCCTGTACAAGGAAGCTTCCTTCAAGCCCTACATCATTGCCGCTATGATCTTCCTGGCCAAGTGCAAGGATCCTCAGGCTACTCTGAAGGCTCTGGAAGAGCGTGGCATGGCCCGTTGGTTTCAGGCATAACTGCTGCAACCGCTGATTTTACAAACCTTTCTCATTCCTTTCTATGGCCCGTACAACGCCCGGCATTTTACGAGGCATTGTGCGGGCCTCTGCCATTGTTCTTGAATCCCTCAGCCAAAAGGGATATGATGAATTCCAACCAGACACCTTCCCTTTCGGCAGCCAATGTGGGCAAAGGAGTTGCATAACATGAACATCTTAAAAAACGGCACTTTAGTCACTCCTCAGGGCATGATTCGGGCCGATTTGGCCATGAAGCAAGATAAAATCGTCAAAATCGAAGCAGACATTCCTGCACAGAAGAGCGACCGGGTGTGGGACATCACCGGATGTGTGGTATTCCCCGGATTTATCGACGGTCACACCCATCTGGACCTGAATAACGGCGTCATGGACACTGCGGACAACTTCAAAACCGGTACGCTTGGTGCTGTCTGCGGCGGAACAACTACGGTCATCGACTTTGCCACACAGGACAAGGGTGACACTCTGCTCCACGCTCTGGATCATTGGAAGAAGCTAGCCGAAGGCTCCAGCTGCAACTATGCCTTCCATATGGCAATCACCGACTGGAATGAGCGTACCAAGGCTGAACTGCCGGTGATGCAAAAAGAAGGTGTCACTTCCTTCAAGGCCTATTTTGCCTATGATTCCCTGATGGTCTCCGACTATCAGCTGTTGGAGATTCTGGAATCTCTGAAATCCATTGACGGCATCATCGGCGTCCACTGTGAAAATGGCCCCATCATCAACGAGCTGCAGAAGCGGGAACTGGCCCGGGGCAACACCGGCCCGGAGGCTCATCCCGTTTCCCGCCCGGCCGAGGTGGAGGCAGAAGCCATCAGCCGCCTGTGCTGGCTGGGTAAACTGGCCGACGCTCCGGTGCATGTGGTGCATCTGTCCAGCAAGCTGGGTCTGGAGGTTATTCGCGCCGCCAGAAAGCGGGGACAGATGGTCTACGCCGAAACCTGCCCCCAGTATCTGCTCTTTGATGACGGCGTGTACAGCCAGCCTGACTTTGAAGGTGCTAAATTCGTCCTCAGCCCGCCCCTGCGCAAGATGGAGGATGTGATGGCTCTGCGCCACGCAGTCATTGACGGTGAAATTGACACCGTTTCCACCGACCATTGCAGCTTCAACTTTGAAACCCAGAAAAAGGTTGGTCTGCACGACTTTACCAAGATCCCCAACGGCGGCCCCGGCGTGGAACACCGGCCCACGGTAATGCTCACCAGCTTTCAGGATTCCCTGTCCTACCCTGAGTTTGCCAAGTTGATGAGCGAAAATCAGGCAAAGCTGTTCCACTTGTTCCCCCGCAAGGGTGCTTTGAAGGTGGGGTCTGACGCAGACATTGCCGTCTGGGATCCCAATTGCACGTGGACCATCTCCGCTGCCAACCAGCACCAAAATGTAGACTACACCCCCTACGAGGGCTTTCAGGCCTCCGGTCGGATGAAGTATGTCTTTGTTAACGGCGTTCTCGCCAGCCAAGACGGTGAACCCACAGGTGAAGTTGTGGGCCGGTTTGAGCCCACCAGAACCTGATTTGATTGATATAAGTAAGAAAAGGAGTTTTGAAGTATGAGCAACACTGCCATTCACACCGACTGCGCTCCCGCAGCCATCGGTCCTTATTCTCAGGCCATTCAGGCCGGCAACACCATCTATGTTTCCGGTCAGCTGCCTATTGATCCTGCTACCGGTGAATTTGCCGGCAGCGATATCGCTTCTCAGACCCGTCAGAGCCTGACCAACCTGAAGCACATTCTCAAGGCCGCCGGCACCGATCTGTCCAGCGTGGTCAAGACCACCGTTTTGCTGGCCGACATCAAGGATTTCGGCGCCATGAACGAGGTCTATGCTGAATTCTTCTCCGCTCCCTTCCCTGCCCGTGCCGCTTTTCAGGTGGCCTGCCTGCCCAAGAACGCACTGGTTGAGATCGAGTGTGTCGCTGTGAAGTAATTCCCAGCATCCCACATATATCACTTTTCCCATGTGTGGCGAACCAATGATACAAACTTGACACACAAAAACGGGCGCCTGCATTGACGTTTGCTCTGCAGGTGCCCGTTTTGCGTTTTTCTTGGTCTTTTTCCTATCCGGAAATAGTAGAGAGTGCCCCTCCTGCGAAGAACCGCAGGAGGGGCTTTTTGAGGTCAATTTATGATTATGGTACTTTGTCAGCGATACATCAGATAGGGATAGGCGCGGGACACAGCACGAATGACACGGACGATCTCCGCATCCAGCGTGGGCTCATCCTCCTCCAGGCTGAACTTGGAGATCTGGCCGTTCCACCGCACCACAAACTGGTTGTGCTGGCCCACCACGGGAGCAAAGCCGGAGTTCTGGCTCTGCATCAGCTCCTCCTCGGTACAGAACAGGGTGATCTTCTCCAGATAGGGGGCCCTTCCCTCAGGGCAGAAGCTGGCGCAGTTGCCGCACTCGTTGCACATGCCGTCCAGATGGAGCATCTGCTTGGCGCCGCCGGCAATGATGACCACATTGGCCCGATTGGGACACAGAGTAACGCAGCTGCCGCAAACGGTCTTGCAGTGGCCCACGCAGTCCACCTGCTCCGCACGAGGCTTGCGGTGCACCTTCGCACCTCTGCCGGCAGGACCGCACAGGGTAGCCGCCAGATGACCCAGAGCGTCAGCATTGGTGGTACCATCGGGCTTGAAGTCGCTCTTGTCCAGATTCAGCACCATGGAGTTAAGTCTGTGGTATCCGCCGGGCTTCAGCAGATCGGTGCAGACGGTGATGGGATAGATGCCGGTTTCCAGAATATCCGCGATATTCTGTGCATTTGCGCCGCCGCAGTAGGACATGGGCAGTTTGCCGTCAAACTCACGGGACAGCATTTCCGCCACGCTAAGACTCAAGGGCAGCAAGGTACGACCGCTCATGTAGATGGTTTCATCCGGCAGCTCACCGCGCAGCTTCTTCACCGGGAAGGTGTTGGTCAGCTTCACGCCGAAGTGCTGGCCCAGTTCCTTAGCATAGTTCATCAGGTTGCGAATCAGCACCACCGCGTCGGGATACTGCAGGTCGTTGTCGAACTGTTCCCGGGTGAACTGGATATAATCAAAGCCCAGACCGTCCATAATCTCCCGCACCTTGTCGTAGCCCAGCAGCGTAGGATTGCACTTCAGGTACAAGTTAAGGCCCTTCTCCTTCATGAGATAGCGGGCAATCCGCTCGATTTCTCCGGCAGGGCAGCCATGCATGGTGGACATGGAGATGTTGTTGCACAGATGGGGCGAAATGGCCTCCACATGCTCCGCAGTCATGCGCTTGCAGCGGGGCAGGAAGTCCAGCAGCTGCTCCTTGCACTTGCGGAAGATGGCAGTTTGAGAGGCATCCTTCATGCCCTCGATGAAGCCGTCCACCTTGGGACTCTGAATGCCGGCCAGGTCATAGCCCACGCTCATATTGAACACAAAGCCGTCCTGAGCACCCAGATCCAGCTCCACAGCCAGGAAATTCAGCAGGAACCAGGCCTTGACATACTCTTCAAATGCCTGCTGTATCGTCAGCTCAGTCGACCACTCGCAGTTGTAGGCCTCATCCTCAGCCAAGATGCAGGGCTTGTTGACCTTGAGATCCTCACCGTCCAGAACCTGAACGGTCTTCAGTTCGAAAATTCTGCCGCCGCAGACATAGCCAGCCACAATATTCTGCGCCAGCTGGGTGTGGGGTCCAGCTGCCGGACCGACCAGGGTTTCCAGCTTTCCACCCAGAAACTCGGTGTAACGGTCTGGATCTGCCGTGTAGATTTTATGGCAGCCAAACACACTGCCCTCATCGTGATACTCCGCCTTGATCCAGTTCAGCAGCTGGGGGAAGGGGATCGGATGCATACGATCGCTCATACTATTTCCTCCTTGAATCTATTTCCTTTTCCTTTTTTACACAAAAGCCCAATGACCTCCGGCAGACGAAAATAGAAAAAGTGCCTGCGCCGAGTGGAATTCAGACAGTCCCCCCTTAGGAGGTCCTCCTCTGATTACCAAGCCCGTGCGCGAAGCACTCCGTTACAGCCCGCCTTATTCGATTATTCGCTTTCGTGATGTTGCCTATTTCGTGTTTTAAATTATCAAAATAAATTTTGCATACCTAAAAATTCCATTGTAAATCCGCAGGAACCATGGTAAAATGTGTGTTCATCTCAGCAAAAGGAGGTTTTTATCGTGTTAAGTCAACTTATGATGAATACACTTCGGCAAATCGCCCACGGGATTGCCTGTCAGTTTGGATCTAATTGCGAGGTCGTTGTTCACGATCTCAGTGCCGATCACACCAATAATACCATTGTCCTGATCGAAAATGAACATGTTTCCCACCGAAAACTGGGGGATGGACCAAGTCATATTGTGCTTGAGGCCATGAAGAACGATCTCTCTACGCTGGAGGATAAGCTGTGCTACCTGACGCGCACCCACGACGGGCGCATTCTCAAGAGCAGCACCATGTATATCCGGGATGAATCCGGTCTGCCTGCGGCAATCCTCGCCATCAATCTGGACATCACCGGATTTCTGGCAGTGGACAGCAGCATTCATTCCATGATCTCCACCGAGGAGCCTTCCGCTGCCGAGCCAGAGCAGATACCCCTCAATGTCAACGATTTGCTGGACGAGTTGATTGCCCAGTCTGTCAAGCTGACAGGAAAGCCGGTTGCCATGATGACCAAGGAAGATAAAATCCGGGCCATTCAGTTTCTGAACAATTCCGGTGCCTTCCTCATCACCAAAAGCGGCGACAAGGTGAGCAAGCATTTCAACATCAGCAAGTTTACCCTGTACAGTTATTTGGATGCCAGCAAAACTGAATAATGTCGTACTGCGGCACGGATGAAATCATCCGTGCCGCATTGTATGATTCGGTTAGGGCTGCCAGTGGGCGAAACCATAGCCGCTGATAACCATGCTCAGCAGCAGGAACACATTACCCACATTTGCGACGACAGGATTCAAGCTTAGGCATGCCATAAAGGAGCCGAATGCCATGATGATAGTACCGATTGCAGCAGCAATCTTATATTTCTTCAGATTCATACTTGACACCTCCGGATTCTTACTCAATCACTTCGGTGCTGACTTTTTTCTTCGTAGCCAGCATCAAGACCGTGTGGAACAGGGCGCCCAGGACAATGCCGTTGACGGAAGCCAGACCCCAGGGCACCAGGAAAACGATGGCCACACTGACGGCCCAGCTGACCCAAGGAATGATATTCCACTTGGCAAACTTGGCCTTATCCAAAGGAATGTAGTGGCCCTTGTGAACCAGGAAGTAGTCGGCGATGATGATACCGGCCAGAGGAGGCACCACATTGCCCAAAATGTTCAGGAAGGTGTAGAAGAAGTCCACCTGATAGGGACGGCACAGAGTAAACAGAGAAGAAATTGCAATCAGGATAATCATGATCTTGGTACGACCCATCTTGAATGCGTTGGCCAGATTTAGGCCGGTGGAGTACAGATTTGCAGCATTGGTGGTAAAGATGTTGGTGGTCATCAAGATCAGAGAGGGAATCACCAGGCCCAGACCCAGCAGGATGTTGGTCAGGTCATAGTCATTCATAGCGATGGTGGCGATGGCACCGCACATCAGCATCAGGATATTTCCGCCCAGCAGGCCGGTCAGAGCCGCAGCGATTGCCGTCTTGGTGGACTTGGCGTAGCGCATGATATCGCTCAGGCAGGTTGCGGTGGAAAGGATCCATGCACCGATAACCGTGGTCACACCAGCGGCAATACCGATGGGTTTCGAGGGCACATAGCTCAGCAGAGCCTCGATGCCCAGATTACCCATGGAACGAATGGTGGTTGCAATGGACAGGAAGATAATAGCGGGGATAGCGATGTAGCCCAGAATGGAGATGGCCTTCACGCCATAGAAAGCGAAGATGCCCATCAGTGCGGCACTGATTACCATGCAGATAGCCTCACCCACATCGCCAAAACCGAAGATGCTGGCGACGAAGTGGCCATAGGATGCGGACTGAATGGTGTACCAGCCCACATTAACAATCGGAACAAACAGGGATGCAATTCTGGATCCGCTGGAACCAAAACTGTACCGTGTCAGCAATGCAAAGGTACAACCGGTCTGGCAGGCAATCACACTTACTGCTACGGCGATCAGGCAAAGGAACACATTACCGATCAGGCAGACCAGAATGATCTGCTTAAAGGTCAGGCCCAAAGCCACGCTGCCGCCGGCCATCAGGCTGACGATAGCAAAGATGAAGCCGGTCCAGATAATGGTCAGGCTTACATAGGACTTGCGCTCGCTTTCCGGTACAGCACAGCGGGAATATTCACTGTCCTGCTGTATTTCAGTGGGTGCAGTTTCTTTTTTCATTGTTCATTTCCTCCTTAATTTCGTTATCTCCTTCATCTTCTTCTCAGAATCTCCATTTCCAGATTACTGCGCGGTATGTTGTATAACTTGCACATAATCCTGTCGTTTTTCTCCGAGAATCTGTCTGTATGCCCAATATATCATCCAGCTATCTTGATGTCAACAAAATTTTTGTTCGTGCTAAAAATATTTTAGCTCACTTTTGTAAGGGGTGTCATTCTCAGTCTAATGTTTATTTTGCTGCCCCTTTTGGTTCTGTTTGTAAAATCCGGTAAATTTTTTCTTTATAATATGTATTTCCTTAGTTTTTCTTATTTTCTTTCATTTTCTATGGTTTTATTCCAATTTATCAGGAATTTTGCATCGAAAAAGAGTGAAATCTATTTTTCAATGCAAATCCGCTCAGCTGCGATTGGTATTCCATTTCACCATAAAATGATTTTCCCGCCGTTTTCCATCTGATTAAAAACCCTTAGTTTATTTATCGTTATAACGCTTTTTTTGTCATTCCGACAAAATTATTTTTTGTATCCTTTCCCCGCAATTCAAGGGAAAAACGGCAAAAGGCCGGGAGCAAACGCTCCCGGCCTTTCGGCGCTGTGCTGTCTCGCCTTTGGAAAAGCCAAGTGGAATCGGCCCTTCTTTCTGCGATCCAGATATTAGTAATTGTATCTTTTCTCGATGGAAAAAGGCTTATTTCTCAATGTTATAAATGGTGGTGTTTACCGGTGCAGTTTTGCCCCTGCCCGTAAGCTTGCTGTAAATCAAGCTGGCGGGATAACCGACGCCAAGGGCAGCTGCCAGCGCAATCAGCGCATTTGCCCAAATGGAAACCGTACCCGGCTCCAGCCCATAGACCACATAGATCATTACGGCAGCAGAGGCAGCAAAGCCGCAGACTGCGCCGCAGACATTGCCTCGCTTCGTAAACACGCCAAGGAAAAAGACGCCCATCAAAACGCCCAGAACCAGACCCATAAAGGAGCTGAACCACTGGTATGCGGACTCGATTTCGCCGTGGGTCAGGACCATGGCAAACAGCACCGCAAACACGCCCACCATCAGAGACACCCGCTGACCGATCTTGGTCGCCTTCTCATCGCTGAGCTGCTTTTTGCTCAGGCAGGCCTGCACATCCAGCGTCCAAGAGGAGGACACCGAGTTCAACCCGGCAGACAGAGCCGACTGCGCCGCTCCGAAAATGGCGGCCAGCAGCAGTCCGGCGATGCCGATCGGCAGCTCAAACGCAATCCAAGAGGCAAAAATCTGGTCCATTTCCGCTGCCGGAGGCAGAGGATTGCCGTCCACATGGTAGAACACATACAGGCCGGTGCCAATGAAGTAAAAAATCGTACCCACGCCCACGCAGAGCAGACCGTTGGTCACCATCATCTTATTCAGCTTTCTGGTGTCGGTAGTGGTGGTAAACCGCTGCACAATGTCCTGACTGGACACATAGGAGCCCAGCGTATTCATCCCGGCGCCAACCAGCATCAGGAGCACGCTGTCCTTCAGAATGTGGAGGTTCAGAATCGGCTCGTCCGCAGCCAAGAACTTGTGGTTGGCAATCAGCTCGTGGAAAATGGAGCCCATACCGCCGTCCAGATGGAACACCAAAAAGACAAACGCAAAGACGACGCCGAACAGCAGCACCGCACCCTGCATAAAGTCCGCCCACAGCACGGACTTCAGGCCGCCGAAATAGGAATAGAGGATGGCAGCGCCGCCCATCAGCAACGGCAGGATGCTGGCATTGAGATTCATCAGCTTAGACAGCACCATGCAGGGCAGGTACATCACAATGGCCATGCGGCCCAGCTGATAGAAGATAAAGGTACTTGCGCCCAGCACACGAAGGCCCTTGCTGCCGAACCGCAGCTCCAGATAGTGGTACGCCGTATCAATTCTCAGTTTGGAATAGACCGGAAGGAAGAACTTGATTGCCACAGGAATGGCCAGCAAATTACCAACCGCAGCAAACCACATCAGCCAAGTGCCCTTGAAGGAGTTTCCGGCCAAGGACAGGAAGGAAATCGGGCTGAACAGTGCGGCAAAGATGGAGAAGGAAGTGACCCACCACGGAATGGTGCCGTCACCCTTAAAATAGTCCTTGCCCTTCTTGTCTCCCTTGGCAAAGTGCATCGCCACCGCCAAAACCAAGAGCAAATACAGGATCAGAACCATAAGATCTATGGTCGTAAAACCTTGTTGATGCATAAAAAATTCCCTCTCTTTTCCATCGCATCGGCGTTTTCACCAGCTCTGACGATGGTTTTCTCCCGTGAGCAGCAAACCGGTTCCTCGTCGAAACCTTGGCTGTATGTCTCGCTCGCGTCCCGCCATTATAGCACTCCTAACCTAGATTGCAATAGGCAAACCCACTTTTCGACGCAGCCGCAGCATAAATTTTGCTAATACGAAACTTGGTGCTGAATTCTTTGGTTTTTTCCAAAAAACGCCCCTGTCATTCGGGCCGAAAAAAGATCGAAGGGCCGGGAGCTTTTGCTCCCGGCCCTTCGGCGTTGTGCGATCCCGGTCACGGAAAAGCCGGGCGAAATCATCCCTTCTTTTCCGTAAGCCGGAGATAAATGATCGTACCTTTGCCAATGGCAAACGGTTTATTTCTCGATGTTGAAAATCGTGGTGTTTGCAGGTGCAGTCGTGCTCTTGCCCGTGACCTTGCTGTAAATCAAGCTGGCAGGATAGCCAACACCCAGAGCAACAGCCAGAGCGATCAGGGAGTTTGCCCAGAGGGAAATGGTGCCGGGCTCCAGACCATAAGCAACATAGATCATAGCGGCAGTGGATGCAACGAAACCGCAGACAGCGCCGCAGAGGTTGCCTCTCTTGGTGAACACGCCCAGAATAAAGACGCCCATCAAAACACCCAGAACCAGACCCATGAAGGAGTTAAACCACTGGTATGCGGACTCGATTCCGCCGCGTGCCAGAACCATGGAAGCCAAGACAGAGAAGATACCCACGATCAGAGACACCCACTGACCGATCTTGGTGCCCGTCTTGTCGCTGAGCTGCTTCTTGCTCAGGCAGCCCTGAACGTCCAGCGTCCAAGAGGAAGCGACGGAGTTCAAGCCAGTGGACAGAGTGGACTGAGCGGCAGCGAAGATTGCAGCCAGCAGCAGGCCGGTAACGCCGACGGGCAGCTCAAATGCAACCCAAGAGGCGAAGATCTGGTCCATCTCAGCAGCGGGGGGCAGGGGATTGCCGTCCACATTGTAGAACACATGCAGGCCGGTGCCGATGAAGTAGAAGGTGGTGCCGACAAAGATGCTCAGCAGACCGTTGGTCACCATCATCTTGTTCAGCTTCTTGGTATCGGTGGTGGTGGTGAAGCGCTGGACGATATCCTGGCTGGACACATAGGAGCCCAGCGTATTCATACCGGCGCCAATCAGCATCAGGAACACGCTGTCCTTCAGGATGTGGACATTGAAGATCGGCTCATTTGCACCCAGGAACTTGTGGTTGGCAGTCAGCTCATGGAAGATAGAGCCGATGCCGCCGTCCAGATGGCAGACCAGGAAGACAAATGCAAAAACAACGCCGAACAGCAGGACGGAACCCTGCATGAAGTCGGTCCACAGAACGGACTTCAGACCGCCGGAGTAGGAGTAGATGATGGCAACCACGCCCATCAGCAGCAGCAGAATATTCACATTGATACCCATCAGCTTGGACAGCACCATGCAGGGCAGGTACATCACGATGGACATACGGCCAATCTGATAGACGATGAAGGTGATTGCGCCCAGCACACGAAGGGCCTTGCTGCCGAAGCGCAGTTCCAGATAATGGTAAGCGGTATCAATATCCAGCTTGGCGTAAACCGGCAGGAAGTACTTGATTGCCGGGGGAATAGCCAGCAAAGTGCCGACTGCGGCAAACCACATGATCCAAGTGCCCTTGAAGGAGTTACCAGCCAAAGACAGGAAGGAAATGGGGCTCAGCAGAGTGGCGAAAATGGAGAACGAAGTAACCCATCACGGAATGGTGCCGTCACCCTTGAAGTAGGCCTTACCCTTCTTCTCGCCTCTGGCGAAGTACATACCGACCAGCAGAACCAGAATCAAGTAAAGGATCAGGATTACAAGATCGACGGTCGTGAAGCCTTGTTTGTTGTTCATAAAAACCTCCTCAAATTTCAGAGGGAGCAGCGGGACCAACGAATCCCCGAGCTTCCCTCATAATTTTCTCTCTCATACAGCACCGAAGTGCGTCAAGCATAAAGTAAAGCAGAACTCTGCACAGACAGCTTCTTTTCTGTCCGCAAACTTCCAATCCTTAACAAATTGCCGGGTCAGAGGTTTTTCCAAGGACTTCCTAACACCGCCATCGGTGTTAGGACCGGAACCAATCCTGAGATTCTTCCGTTTCCATCGAACGGTAAGACCGTTCTGAACTGGGTTCTATTTTTTGCTCACAAATAGCCATTATATCAACCTTAAAAATAGATTGCAACGAAAAGGGGCGATTTTAGTCGCATGCGCAGTGCATTTTTCACAATTATCCAAAATTTCCTTCGCTTATTTGGTGATTTCGCTGATTTTCTCTTCCGCAGCACACCCCAAAAAGCCGCCTCACTCCCCTTTTTTTGCGCTCACTGCCCCTTTTGCCTTGTGCTGCGGTGTCTGCAATATTCCCCTTGACAAACGCAAAATCGCTGTTACGCTTAGAAGAAATGAAACACAAAGGAAGTGGACTCATGAAAAAACACATCATCTGTCTGGGCGATTCCAACACCCACGGCTACTGCGCCGACCCCAACGACTGTGCCGACAGCGCACTGGCACGCTTCAACGAAAACGAGCGCTGGACCAAGCTGCTGCAAGCAAAATTGGGCGAGGACTATCTGGTGGTGGAAGAGGGCCTTTCCGGCCGCACCACGGTATTCACCGACCCGGTCTGGGAAGGTCTGGATGCTCTGCATTACCTCTATCCCTGCCTGAAAAGCCATGAACCTGTGGCCCTTCTGGTCATCATGCTGGGCACCAACGACACCAAGGAGCGCTTGGGCACCAACGCCTTCGCCATTGCGCTGGGCATGAAGCGGCTGGTTCGCAAGGCCAAGACCGTGGACTGCTGGGGTCCCAACGGCACCCCCAACATTCTGGTGATCGCTCCGCCTCCCATCGGCAAGGGTGTGGAGACCTCCGATGTGGCCGACGAGATGGGCAAGGGCGCGGTGGAGCGCTCCGAGGCGCTGGCTGCCCTCTATCAGAAGGTGGCTGAAGAGGAAGGCGTACACTTCCTGGATGCCGCCGCACTGGGCTGCACCTTCAATCAGGTGGACTTCATGCACCTGACGAAAGCCAGCCACGCCCGCTTCGCCGAGGCACTGGCAGAGCTCGTCCCCTCCCTCGTGGAAACGAAAGCCTGACACAAAAAACGCAAACAGCCGCTCTGAACCAACGGTTCAGAGCGGCTTCTTTCTTTTTACGACTGGTAGACAATGGTTCCGCCCACCATGGTCATCACGCAGGCGGTTTCGAGGATTTCCTCCGGGTCACAGGTCAGAAGGTTGTGGTCCAGCACACAGAGGTCGGCAAACAGGCCGGGTGCCAGTGTGCCGTAGAGGTGTTCCGCATTGGCGGCGCAGGCTGCGCCGTGGGTATAGGCACTGACCGCCTCCCAAGGGGCAATTTTCTCCTGCGGCATCCAGCCTCCCTCCGGCTGACCGGTTCTGGCGGACTGCCGGGTGACGGCGTCATAGATGCTCACAAAGGGGTTGACCTCCACCACCGGGGCGTCCGTGCCGAAGGCCAGCGTGGAACCGCCGTCCAGCAGGCTGCGGAAGGGCCACATCAGCCGGGCCCGCTCCATGCCGAGGTCCCGCTCCACTCCCTTGGGATCGCAGACGGCATGGGCAGGCTGACAGGAAGGCAGCACATGATCCCGGGCCAGACGGAGAATGTCCTCCGGCTGGAGGTTTTCCAGATGCTCCAGCGTGTGCTGCAAATACGGCTTCTCGCCGTACCGGATGGCAGCTTCCTCACAATAGTCCAGCATCAGGTGGATCGCCTGATCCCCGATGGTATGGACCCGGACAGAGAAATCATTCTCGTGGGCTTTCAGCACCAGACGGCGCATCTGCTCCGGCGGAAGGGTGGTTTTCCCCACATCGCCGGGATACCATGCGTTGGCATAAGGCTCCTTCAGGTAGGCGGTATGGCAGGGAGACACCCCGTCAAAAAACTGCTTCACGCCGTTGCAGTAGAGCATGGGGCCTTGATACCGGCTCCGCATCTCCATGGGGCGCAGCAAATCCTCGGTGAGCGTGGGATACATATGGACTCGCACCGTCAGCTTGCCCTCCTGCTCCATGCGGCTGTAAATATCCGTGCGGAGAAAGTCCAGTCCCGGCTCCGCCATCATGGACATATCGCAGACAGCAGTGATGCCATAGCGGTTCAGGATGTGCATGAAGTTCTCGTAGAGCCCCTCCACCACCTCGTCCGGGAAGTCGTAGATCTGCTTGCACAGAGCGGTGGCGTCGGCCTCGTGAAAGATGCCGGTCAGCTCTCCGTTGGCGTCGTGGTCGATCTGACCGCCGGGACGGTTGGGGGTATTCCGGTCAATGCCCAGCTTGTTCATGCCGCAGCTGTTGATCCACATGGTGTGGCAGTCAAAGGACACCATCACCACTGGGCGATCCGGGTAGACCGCGTCCAGCGAGGCTTTCGTGGGAAGCTCCGGACGGTCCCACAGGGAATGATACCACCCGGCGCCGATGAGCCACTGATCCTTGGGCACCAGATCGGCTACCTCCGCAAGTCCGGCCACGCACTGCTCCTCGCTGGTGTCATCAAAGCTGACCTTCACTCTGGGGTCGGCGTACAGGCTCGCCATAAAGGTGTGGAGATGGGCGTCGTGGAATCCGGGCAGAATCAGCTGCTCCCCAAAGTCCAGTACCTTGGTGTCCGCCCCGAGACAGCGCTCCAGCATCTCCAAACCCCCTGCATATGTGATCTTATCTCCGGTCACGGCCACAAATCCGGAGAAGGTGTCCTTGCCGACGCCGCGATAGATATTCGAACTTTTTAAGATAAAATCTGCTTGTTTCATAGGGAATTTCCATTCCTCCTACCGATTGCATTCCTGCTGATTATACGCTTTGC